>NC_007426.1:1297610-1622013 GCF_000026045.1 Natronomonas pharaonis DSM 2160
ACGAATCCGACCAGCGCAATTTCGGTCCAGCCGGTGACGCGTGCGCCTACGTAATTGAGCGCGACGAAGCCGAGTCCGGCGAGAACGGCTCCGAACTGCGTCGGCGAAAGCGAGACAACGCCGAACGCAATCGCCGGTAGCTCAACGACGACATCGAGATAGACGCCGAACCCGAGTGCATAAAAGGCGGTTGCGACCGTCAGCCCGAGCCAGTCGGCAACGCCGGCGACGGTCCCGAAAAGCGGTCCGAGCGTCCGGGTCACCCAGTGGTGGCTGCCGCCGGCCGCGGGCATCGCCGTTCCGAGTTCCGAGACGACGAGACCGTTGAGCAGGGCAACAAGCCCCGCGAGCAGAAACGCCGCCACGAGAACCGGACCGATCTCCGCGACGACGAGGCTTGGCAGCACGAACACGCCGGCACCAATCATCGTCCCGACACCGACCGCCACAGCGCCGGTCAGCGTGATGTCGGTTGCAAGCTCGTCGCTCATCGGCTCCGGGTTGGCGAGCGGGCCTCAAATCGGTGGTGGTCCCGTGTTGTCGGACTAGTGCTGGTGGCCGGTCAGTTCGCCATAGCTCGCACCGAAGCGCTCCTCGAAAAGCTCCATTGTCTCTTCTTCGATAGCACGGTACTCCTCTGTGTCGCCGCCCTCGGCGTGGTGGACAGTCGCATGGATGCGCTGGGCGCAGGAAAACAGCGCGAGGTCACCGACGATTTCGGCGTCGGACTCGTCGGACTCGCGCATCAGTTCAAGCATCTCGGCCGGCAGTGTTACCTCGTCTTCGCTGTTTGGCCCTTCGATGTGCAGAGTTACTGTCGTATCGGACATACGCCGGCTTTCGGACGGGAAGGGAAGTGGCTTCCGGTCGCCCCGCAGCCGGTAAGCCGATGGTTTAGTCGTCGCTTGCTGCCGCAGCGTCGGCGTCAGCGACAGCGCCTTCCTCCCGCTCTAGCGCTTCGAGATACTCGTCGGCGTCGATGGCCGCCTTACAGCCCATACCACCGGCGGTAATCGCCTGCTGGTAGTGGTGGTCGACGACATCGCCCGCGCCGAAGATTCCGGACACGTCGGTCTTCGTCTGGCCGCCGCCCTCGCCGCCCTGTGTGTGGATGTAGCCGGTGGCATCCATCTCGACGCCGGTGCCTTCGAGATACTCCGTGTTTGGCGTATGACCAATGGCCATAAAGACTGCGCCGAGGTCGCGCTCGGTCGTCTCGGTTGCGTCGTCGTCGAGTTTCTCCGAGGGATACCCGTCGGGGTTGTGGGCAAGCGTCACGTGGTCGACCCCGTCTTCCGGCGTTCCGTGAATCTCGACCAGTTCGGTGTTCGTGAGAACCTCGACATCACCGTCGGCCTCAAGCTCCCGAATCCGGTCGACCCAGTAATCCTCAGCGCGGAACTCCTCGCGCCGGTGGGCGAGATAGACCGTGTCGGCGAACTTCGTGAGGAAGGCAGCCTCCTCGCAGGCGGCGTCGCCGCCGCCGACAACGAGCATGTCCTCACCACGGAAGAAGGCCCCGTCACAGGTGGCACACGTCGAGACGCCGTAGCCCATGAGTTCGTCCTCGCCGGGAACGCCGAGCGTGCGTGCGGATGCCCCGGATGCTGCGATGAGGGCGTCGGCCGTGTAGACCGTTCCATCACGGAGTTCGATACGGTGTGGCTGTCCGGGGTCAACAGCGTCGATGACCCCGTGGTCGATAGTCGCGCCGAACTGTTCGGCCTGCTCTTTCATGTTGTTGACGAGGTCCGGACCGCCGATGCCGTCCGGGAAGCCGGGGTAGTTGGCGACATCAGTCGTCAGCGTCAGTTGCCCCCCCGGCTCGGGGCCTTCCAGCACGAGCGGGTCGTTGTTCGAACGGGCCGCGTAGATGGCTGCTGTCAAGCCTGCGATACCCGACCCGGCGATGATGAGCCGGCGGTGGTCGGCGTCGTCGGTCATGTTTCCGGGTAGCCGGTCGGCGTGTATGTAGCTTGTGCTGTGTGTACCTGCGGCTACACGACCGAGGGACTACGCGGAGTCAGGCCCCGTTGATGAAGATGAAAAGACCGAGCGCGAGCGCCAGCACAACGGCTGACCCAAGGAGGATGCCGAGGCTGGCGAGCTGACTCATGCCCCTCGTTTCGGACCGGAACGACGAACTCATATGTAACCTGTCGGTCTCGGGCTATATCAGTTCCGCGGTCAGTTCAGTGTCTCGCGCAGCTCGCGGAGTGCGCGCTGTCCGACTTGTCTGTTTGTCGGGCACTCGACCGGCTCAGCGTCGCCGCGTTCGATAATGAACGCAACATCGCGCGAAAACAGCCAGTACAGGACGACGACCGCGGCGGTAAGTACCGCAAGGATGGCTGTAAAAACGAGGACGGACCCGAGCAGCCGGACGGCCCACCCGAGCGTCTGGATGATTGCGTCAAGCTGTCCAGCCCCCGGCGCGTCCGGGACGGTGAGAAACTGCCCGGGTGAGACGGTAAGCAAGACGACGCCAACGAGCCCAGCACCGAGCGCGTACAGCAGCGCTCCCGGGACGTATCGGAGGAACCCCCGTCCGCCGGTCCGACGAACGGTGATACCGGTGACGTTTGCTCTGGGCGTACGCACCACTTTCGGGTCACGGTCCGGGTGGAAGGTGAGAAGCGCCCGTTCGGTTACTGCCACCCAGCCGGGGGAGAGCCGAACAGTCGTGAGAAGCGTCTCGTCGGCATGCAAGCGGTCGGCCGGGTCCGGCTCGTCGCGTTGGATGTCGAGTCGGTCGACGACGCCGGGGTCGGGAACACCGGGTACCATCGCTCGCTCTCGGTCAGAGGCTCTGGGCGAGATGGTCGGCGATTTCGTACGCTCCCTGTGCGGCCGCAAGGTCGGGTCGGTCGGCGCTGACCGCCGTGACATCCCGTTGGAGTTCGTCGCTGAGCCGGCGTTCGAACTCGTCGACGACACCGGGGATACACGCCATCCCGCCGGTCAGCACGAGCGGCTTGTCGAGAGCAAGCTGGTAGACTTTCATGTAGTTGTTCGCCAACTCCGGAAGGAAGCCGTTAGCGACCTCGTCGACAACTTCGTCGAGGTACTCGTCGCAGGCCTTCATGACGCTTTCTTCGATGGTAAACTCGTGGGTGCCGCCGCCGGGCTGCTGGATGACATCGGTAAACGGCTCGAAGCTGTCGAAATCAGCGTGTTTTTCTTTGTACTCACGGGCTGTCGTGCGGTCGATGTTCACCCGCCCCTGTGTTTCTTCCTCAACGTAGTTGGCGATGCGGCGGTCGGCCTCGTTGCCTGTTGTCGCCCCCGTCGACAGCGGCACCAACTGCTCGCCGCGCCGGTATGCACACGCTTCGAGGTTTGTCGAACCCATGTTGATGGTGATGAAGATGTCGTTGATGGCCGCAAGCCGTTCCTCGAAAGCCGGTAGTGCGCCACACAGCGATTCCGGATAGCTGCGAACCAGCGCCTCGCCGATGGGGCTTTTTTCAACGACGGCTTCGAGATTCGAGAGCCCGGCCTCGTTGTCGATTGTCGGTATCGCATAGACGACGACGCTGTTTTCCGGAACATCGTTAGCCGCGAGTAGTTCGCTGAAGAACGTTGCAGCCGATTCGACGCTGTCGTCGCTCTCCGGCAGCCCGGAGCGGAGCATGAACTCGACCTCGTCGGGGTATTCGCGGGCGGCCTCCTCGCCGTAGAGTATCTGCTCTCGTCCAGTAAGGAGATCCTCGTACGTGGCCAAGCAGGTCAGCGATTGGACTACTTCCATCCCATCGCCGCTCTGCGACGGATATGTAATAACCGTCCGGGTACTGCCGAGCTTGACACCGATGGGAACGACGCTCTCATCGGCTGCTTCTTCGGCCTTCGCTGTCCCCACGTCGTCCCTTCGCTGCGCTTCGCCGCTTGTCCGACCGGCCGGTTCGGTCACTTCATCGGCCGTCCTCGTGCGCCCACGCTCGGCACGGTCTCGGCCGCTGGTGACGTTCCCGTCTGTTGTGCCGTAGTGGTCCTGTGGTTGCTCGCCAGTCGCCGTCTCGTGTCCGTCTCGTGTCCGCTCGCCCTCCGCGGTGTCGTCAGTAGATAAACCCCTGCCGGCTGGCTCTTCGTTGGGTGTCATATACCGGGTAGACCGAACGGAGGGTAAAATACCTTGCCTGCGGACGGCAACGGTTGTAGGAGGGCTGCTACTGTCCCAGACGGTGGGCGAGTCGCGCGATGTACAGCAGACTCTCACGGTGGTCGGCGACGGTCAATGGGTGACCGCCGGCGTCGGCTGCGGCAAGGCCGTCGGCGAAGTCCTCAAGCTGTGCGCGACTCTCCTCAGAGAGCCAGCCAACGGACTCGTAGTACGCAAGGGCCTCGACGGTCGACTCGTGGCCAGCCTTCGCTACCATCGTATCGAGCCAATCGAATATCTCCAGTTGGGCGCTGTACTCATCGGGGAGCCGCTGCAAGTACGGTCGGTCGTCGCTGTTCTCCGAGAGCCGCGCCAGCAGTTCGAAATCCTCCTGTGCGATTGCTGGGTCGGACCGTTCGGTGTCGGGCCCCGTCTCCGGCTCCCTACCGGCGGCACGTCGCTTCTCGTGGCGGCTCTGGAGGTATGCCGCTGGGTCATCAGCGATGCTGTCGGTGTCGTCGCCGGCATCGGCACCGGGCGATGGTTCTGACTCCGCCGTAGCGGACGGCGCTGTACTGGTATCAGCCGTACTGGCGGTTGGGGTAGCAGCGGACGGCGAGTCGTCGCCTCCGGGTGACTCGAACGCGTCTTCTTGTGCGGACGACGCGTCTGCGAAGGCATCGCCCGCCTCGCTCTCGGAGCTAGTAAGAGCTTCCGTCGACTCCGCCTCGGCGTCTTCGGCACCGCCGACCGATGTCTGGGGCTGTTCCGCCGGTGTCTCGGGGTCGTCGCGCTCGGCAGCCGCCGTTTGGCCGGGGCGGCGCTGGCTCGCCGGCTGGTATTCGGCCGGTTCATCTCCGCGCCGGCGGTCGCGTCGCTCCGGTCGTTCTGGCTGGCTACCGGTATTCGACCGTCGTCCCTGCGTCTCTGTCTTGGTCTCTCGCGGCTGTTGGCTGCGCTCCGGTTCTATCGGCTGACCGCCCTCGCCGTCGGCGTCGTCGAGCCCCTCATCCCGCGTCTGTTCGTTTCTCCGCTCTCGCCGGGTCGTTTCCCGAACCGCGTCGCGGAGCTCACCGAGGTCATAATCTCGGGGATTCAACTGGCTCGACATGGGGTTACCAGACGGTTTGTCAGTCGAACAATTAAAACCCTTCCCCGTTTCGGACGCTGTAGTCCGTTTCAGCGCTCGAAACCAGTTTTCGATACTGGCGATACAATTTTTAAACATGGTTCCGAACGTGTCGCCATGGCGACGCAGGACGCCCGCTCGACGACGCTGAGGGACTTTAATGTTGACCCCAACGTCGTCGCCCGAGAACACACGCCCTCCCTTTTCCCCCGCGAGCGATTCGTCCGTTGTACGACCTGCGGGGTTACCGTCCCCTACTCGGTGAACGCCGAAGGGCCGATTCGCCGCGCGCTCGACGAGTTGTCGTCGATTCCCTGCGGCCGCTATGAGCTTCCCGACGTTTCCGTGGGCGACCACGTCCCGACCGTTACGCCCGAACACCCGACGAAGGGCCGTAGCGTCGTCTGCGAATCCTGCGGCCGTTCGGCGCGGCTCCACGGTGACCGCGAGGCCGTCCTGCACTCGCTTGCTGATATTCCGTGCATCGACCAGTTGAGCTACACGGAGCTTGTCAATCTCGTCTTCTCGCCGACGAGTTTCACGCCCGTGCTTCCTGACTTGGGCATTTCAAACTGGTACGGACGGCTCGGCAGTCGGCGCTCGGACGTGGTCCGGCAGTTCCGCCACGACCGCTTCCAGTACACGGTCTACATCAAAGAACAGACTGACGGAACCTACACCGCCGCCCTCGCCACCTCGCCAAACATCGACGGCGACCCCGTAGGCCGGCTGCGGTTCCCCAGCGACGACCCGGCGGACCCGGCGGCCCGGAAGACGGCGATTAGGCTTGTGACTTTCCTCTCGGCCACTGACCCACTGACCGCTGGCGAGTTTTCCAAGTTACAGGCGGCCCACGAGGAAGTCGACCGCAAACAGCGGAAAGGGTGGCTTGACGACGCCTATGGGACCGCACGCGAGAAGTTCAGCGAACGGTTCAACGATACGCCGGAAGCGTTTACCAACGCCTTCGGCGACAGCTCTGCTGACGAAAGAGAGGTCATCAGGCGGCTCGTCGGCTCCGGCGGTTTCACGGACATGGACGAGCCGGCTTTCGCACGCGAGATTCTCGGCCGCGACCACGAGTTCCCGGGCTTCATCGATTTCGTCGCCGACCACCACAACTGGTCGCCGCCGGTGCCGGAGCCGTAGCCCGGCCGCTACCGGACGCTTTCTGCCACCCACTCGCCGAACGCGTCAAGAACGTCGTCCTCGTCGAACCGTTCGATGCACGGTACGTCGTAGGGGTGCTGGTCTTCGACCCGTGCTTTCAGCGCCTCGTAACCGTCGTCGGTCGTTTTTGCGAGCAGTACTGCTTCGGCTTCCGTGACGACGTCTCCTTCCCACCGGAACGTAGAGGAACAGTCGACCCGGTTGACGCAGGCTGCCACTTCCGATTCGACGAGGTCGGCGGCGAGGTCATCGGCCGCCTCACGCGGTGCGGTAATATAGACCGTCGGCATCGCTTCAGGCGTCCGCGCCCGTGTTCTGTTTCCCTTCGATCGGATTGTACTGGCCGTTGATATCCCACTCGTGGATGCAATGCTTGTTACCGACCTGCCGCTCCCCGTCGACGTCCGCGATGACCCAGTTTTGAGCCGCCTCGTCCCAGACGTCCGTCCGACCGCAACGTTCGCAGGTCCGCTTCGTCGGGGGTACGATTTCTGCGCTCATACCAGGCCGGACGTGCGCCTCCGTAATCAACTCCTCGCCCTCGGGTGAGAGGTGTATCCAGCTATCGACCGGCGCGTCGTCCATGTCACAGCGTTGCGGTGTCGTCATTAGCGTCGAGCCGTTACAGTCTGTATGCGACGACGCGAGTTGATTGCCGCGGCCCCGCTGGTGGCGACAGCGGGCTGTACCATCGGCGGTGAGCCGCCGGACGGCTCAGCGTTCAATATCGCCATCCCGGACGCTGAGGGGGTGCTGCCCGAGCAGTACACCTGCGACGGGGAAGGCGTTTCACCGCCGCTCCGGATAACGTCAGTCCCCTCCGGTACGGCATCGTTGGCGGTTGTCGGTGAGTGGCTACGTGGCTACACGCCACGAACCATCTGGCTCCTCTGGGGCTTGCCGACGACGGAGCCGCTCGAAATCCCGCCCGGAATCGGCGACGAGCAAACCCCTGATGCCTTCGAAGAGGCCGTCCAAGGAGCGACCGAGGACGGAGCCATCGGCTACCAACCTCCCTGTCATGAGTCGCCCGACCACGACAGCTACCGGTTCATCGCCCACGCGCTTCCCGAGCCGCTCGACCTCGAACCCGGGGCCGGCCGTGACGACCTCGACGACCACATCAGCGAAACACTCACAGACGTTTCGAGCACCTCCGTGCAAGTTCGTTACGAACGGTTCAGGTGACTGCCTCCGGCCCCGTGTGACGGTTAAAAATCCGGGAGGTCGTCCGGCGCGTCGTAGTCTGCTTCCCAGTCGACGTACTCTTCTTTCAGCGTCCGACTCACGACATCACCAAACTCCGCCATCGCGGCATTGATACCGGAGACGGTCTCCCACGACGAAAGCTCCGGGTGAAGCTCCCGTTCTTTCCAGTCTTCCGGGATGCCGGGGGCGTGGTAGCCGACGCGGTCGGCGAAGTCGTCCCAGAAGAAGTCGAACGCCTCGAACATCCCGAGGTCATCGGCGATGTCGTAGGCGCGTTCCTCGAGGTCAGTCTCCGCTGCCCATCGCTCGAAGGCCTCCTCCCATGCGCCATTGTGGAGAAACGTCTCCAACTCGTCGCGCCGGTAGTCGGTGCCCTGTACGTCGACATCCTCGTATTCGTCGGTGTCCTGTTCCGGAAGCGCTGGCGGGTCCGGCGGCGTCACGTCGAGTCCCATGCGTATCATTATGCGGGGCCAGTACAACGGTGTTTTTGTTCCCGCTCTCGTCCGGCCTGCAAAGTTATACGCCGGTGGGGAGTATGTCCGCCCATGCGAGTCGTAGTTCCGTATGACGGGTCCGAACAGGCTGCCGAAGCGCTCGATCATGCTGTCTCCCACCATGCCGACGACGATGTCGTGCTCCTTCGAGTCCTCGATTTCGTCGATGCCGGCTACGATGCTCCGCCGGAGGCAGCGCTGCCGGGCTACTGGGAGGACTGGTACGAGCAAGCGGAATCTGAGGCCGAAGCCGAACTCGAAGCGGCCGCGGCCGACCACGACCGCGAGTTCGAGCTTGAGACAGTCGTCGGCCGCCCCGCCCGCGCCATTGTCGAGTACGTCGACGAAAACGACATCGACCACGTCGTGATGGGGAGCCATGGCCGGGACGGCATCACTCGGGTGCTGCTCGGCAGTGTTGCCGAGGCGGTTGTCCGCCGCTCACCCGTCCCGGTGACGGTCGTTCGCTAAGTCCACCTCCTCCCGGCTGTCTGGCGTTGCGGACGCTACTCGAGGCCGCCGAGACGGTCGGCAACCTCTTGTAGCCGGTCGCGTCGCTCGGCTATCGCGTCGTCTCTGAGCTGTTCTTCGGCGGCCGTTGGGCAGTCGAGCTCCGGGGTCTCGGTCGGCCGGCCGTTCTCGTCCACGGCGACAAAGGTGAAAAACGACGAGGCTGCCGGTCGTCGCTCGTCGCAGCGTGGGTCTTCTGCGGAGACGTTTACTTTCACTTCGATGCTCGTTTCGCCGGTGTCGTACGCGTAGGCCTCGACGACGGCGACCTCACCGAGGTCGATGGGGCTGACGAAATCGACATGGTCCATCGACGCGGTCACACACTGCGTTCCGGCAAACCGCATGCTCGAGACGGCCGCACAGATATCCATCCAGTGGAGGACGGTTCCACCGAGCGCCCGCCCGAGGTTGTTGGTCCCGTTCGGCATCAGCAGTTCCGTCATCTCGGTCTTCGAGTCCGCGAGCGTTGGCATTGACAGACACCACCTCCTGAGTGCGGTTGTGCGCTTCGGTTCGCCCGGCGCGTCCCGACACACGTAAAGCCCTCGCCCGACAGGTGCCGACAATGAGTACAGACGTCGAGGAGGGGTCCGTCACCGTCGTCGGGACGGCGCACGTCTCCGAGGCGAGCGTCGAGGAAGTCGAGGCGGTCATCGACGAGGAGCGCCCGGACGTCGTGGCCGTCGAACTCGACGAGGGACGCTACCGACAGCTGCGCGGCGAGGCGCCCGAGGACCTCGACGCCGGCGACCTACTGAAGGGTAACACGGTGTATCAGTTCCTCGCATACTGGATGCTCTCCTACGTACAGGCCCGGCTCGGCGACCGGTTCGACATCGAGCCCGGCGCGGACATGAAAGCCGCCGTCGACACCGCCGAAGCGTACGGCATCGATGTCGCGCTCGTCGACCGCGATATTCAGGTGACCATACAGCGGTTCTGGGCACGGTTGTCGTTTTTTGAAAAGCTCAAGCTGGTCGGAAGCCTTGCTGTTGGCTTCGGAACACCGGTTGAAATCGGTATGGGCGTCGGCATCGGTATCGCGCTCGTTGTCTCGATACTCGCCGGAGCGGTCGCCGGCCCGTTCGTTGTTCCGGCCGGCCTCGGTCCCGGAATACTCGTCGGCGCTGCAGATACGCTGCTCGTCGCGCTCGGGTTGGGTCTGGTGCTTGGGCTCGCTATCACGGCCTTGCTGGGGCGGCTGGCCCCCGAGGACGACGAGCTACAGGAGTTCGATGTCGACCGGATGACAGACACCGATGTCGTCAGCGCGATGATGGAGGAGTTCCGCCGCTTTTCGCCCGGCGGTGCTGAAGCGCTCATCGACGAGCGGGACGCCTACATCGCTCACAACCTCGTCTCGCTGCGGGACCAGGGCCACGATGTCGTCGCCGTTGTCGGTGCCGGCCACCGGAAGGGGATTGAGAAATATCTGGAGACGCCGTCGTTGCTGCCTCCGATGGAGGATTTGACGGGGAAAGCCTCGGGAAGCCGCTTTTCGCTGTACAAGCTCTTTGGCTACCTCTTTACGCTCGGCTTTCTGGCGTTTTTCGTCCTGCTGGCGATTGCGACCTACACCGGCGTCGAGGGGGCCTCCAGCGAACTGCTCTTCCGGCTCTTTGCGGCGTGGTTCCTCGTCAACGGCGCGCTCGCGGCGGGCCTCGCGAAATTCGCCGGCGCACACTGGCGGTCGGCCGGCGTCGGCGGGGCTGTCGCGTGGCTGACGAGTGTGAACCCCCTGCTCGCCCCCGGCTGGTTCGCCGGCTACGTCGAGCTCCGGTACCTCAATGTCAACGTTGGCGATATCTCGACGCTGAACGAGCTTATGTCCGACGAGGAGACGCCGCTGCGGCAGTTGTGGTCCGACCTCACCGACGTGCCGCTGTTCCGGCTCATCATGATTGTCGCGCTGACGAACGTCGGCAGCTTCATCGGCAGTATCGTCTTCGCGACGGTGTTTCTGCCGTACTTGTTCGCCGGCTCGGGTGTTGAGGGCGCAAGCGGCGTCGCTCGACTGATGGTAGAGGCGGCACGAAACAGTGTGGATATCATCTTCGGGTCGTTCCAATGACGGTCGATGTCGCCGAGATTCGGTTCTCCGAGGTAGAGCTCCGCGACCTCGCTATCGCGTGGGTCGCCCTCGGCGTTGCGTTCAGTATCTTCATTTTCGTCGCGACCGGCCGGGACGTCTTTCCCGACATTACCGGCGCAATACTGTCACCGCAGTTCGCCACCGTATTCGTTCTCAGCTTGGTAACCGTCGGCGTCGGCTTTCTGCTACACGAACTCGCACACAAGGTCGTCGCAATCCGGTTCGGACAGGCTGCGGCGTTCCGGGCCGACTACCCGATGCTTGCGCTGTGTGTCGGCGCGGCCTTTGCGGGCTTTCTCTTTGCTGCACCCGGTGCGGTCCATCATCGCGGCCGCATCACGCCTAGAGAAAACGGTCTCATCTCCGTTGCCGGTCCGGTGACGAACATCGTGCTCGTCGGCGTCTTTCTCCCACTCGTCTTCGTGGGTGGGTTTGTCGGCGCAGTCGGCCAGCTCGGCGTCATCATCAACGCCTTCCTCGCGGCGTTCAACATGATTCCGTTCGGCCCGCTGGACGGCAAGTCGGTACTGGCGTGGAGTAAGCCGGTCTTCGGGGCTGTCTTTACTGCGAGCGTCCTGCTCGCGGTCGGCTCGTTCCTCTTTGTCGGGTTCCCCTCGATTTGAGTTGGGAACTAGCATCAACATTTATTATACTCCGGCTACCAGAGGGAGGTACGATGCTCCACGCCGTATCGGTACGCGTACGCTACTAATTTTGCTCGCCGAGCATCGCCGTTCGAACGTACGCGCTCACCGACCACTCACCGATGTCCATCCCATACGCAAGCCCGATTGCACCGATTGCCGACTCACCCGACGACCCCCGTCCGATGACCGACGGCGGTGATACCAAATCCTATCGCCCCCCATCGGACGCACCGCTCGTTCCGATAGCCGACGAGCCTGCAACACCGACTACGCAGCCGCGAGCCGACGGGGGCGACCGCTCGAAGCGGTTCGCTCGTCCGCCGGAGACTGACCACGCGTCCGGCTACGATACAGGACAAGAGACAATACTGCCGCTGGTCGCCGACATGCGATAACGCTCGACTGTCGGCCTTTGAAATAAGCAACACAAAAAGTACGGCGTGCGGCTACGAGAGCCGCCTGTGAAGCCGCGAGAGTGACCCTATTCGAGGTCGAACCGGTCGAGTTTCATCACTTTACTCCACGTGTCGACGAAGTCCTCGACAAACTCCGCTTCGCCGTCGTCGGCACCGTAGACCTCTGAGATGGCACGGAGTCGGGAGTCAGACCCGAAGATGAGGTCGAAGCGGGTGCCTTCCCACTCGACCTCGCCGGTCTCGCGGTCGCGGAGTTCGAAGACCTCTCGGTCCTCCGAAACCGGCTCCCACTCGTAGTCCATGTCGAGGATGTTCACGAAGAAGTCGTTGGTTAGCGTCCCTGGCTCATCGGTGAAGACGCCGCGGTCGGTGTCCTGGTAGGTCGCTCCCAGCGCACGCATGCCGCCGACGAGCACCGTCATCTCCGGCGGCGTCAGGTTCAGCAGGTCCGCCTTGTCGACGAGCAGCTCCTCGGGCTTGCGTTCGGCCTCGTCGCTGAGGTAGTTCCGGAAGCCGTCGGCCTTCGGCTTGAGCGCCTCGAAGGACTCGACGTCGGTCTGTTCGGGGGTAGCGTCCGTGCGGCCTGGCTCGAAGGGGACCGTCACGTCGTAGCCGGCGTCAGCGGCCGCCTGCTCGACGGCGGCGTTGCCGCCAAGCACGATGAGGTCGGCCAGCGAGACACGGACAGCATCGGACCGGGCGCTGTTGAACTCCTCTTGGATCGCTTCGTAGGTCTCCAGCGCATCGGCCAGCGCCGCAGGCTCGTTGACCTCCCAGCTGCGCTGTGGTTCGAGGCGGATACGAGCGCCGTTGGCACCACCGCGCTTGTCGCTGTCGCGGTAGGTCGACGCCGACGCCCACGCGGTCTTGACAAGCTGTGCGACCGAAAGCTCCGAGTCGAGAAGCGCTTCCTTGAGTTCGGCGACTTCCTCGTCTCCGATACTGTCGTAGTCGGCGTCGGGCAGCGGGTCCTGCCAGATGAGCGTCTCCTCGGGGACCTCGGGACCGAGGAATCGCTCCGGCGGGCCCATGTCGCGGTGGATGAGCTTGTACCAAGCCTTCGCGAAGGCTTCCTGGAACTCGTCGGGGTTCTCCTGGAAGCGCTCCAGAACCTCCCGGTAGTCGGGGTCGCGTTTCAGTGCCACGTCAGTCGTCAGCATCATCACGTCTTCCTTCTCCGAGGACCCGTCGACACTGGGGGCGGCCGCATCAAGTTCGCCGCTTTCTGTGGTCCACTGCCAAGCACCGCCGGGACCTTTCTCCGGCCACCACTCGTAGTCGAGCAGGTTGTCGATGTAGCTCATGTCCCACTGGGTCGGCGTGGTGTTCCACGGCCCTTCGATACCGCTGGTAATCGTGTCGGGGCCTTTGCCCTCACCGAAGTCATTCTCCCAGCCGAGACCCTGCAGGTCGATTGGCGCATCCGCGGGCGGCCCGCCGACGTGCTCGTCGGGGTCGTCAGCACCGTGGACCTTCCCGAAGGTGTGGCCACCGGCAATGAGTGCGACTGTCTCCTCGTCGTTCATCGCCATCCGGCCGAACGATTCCCGGATGTTCGCTGCCGAGCCTTCGAGGTCCGGCTCGCCGTCCGGTCCTTCGGGGTTCACGTAGATGAGCCCCATCACGGTCGCGCCGAGGGGCTCGGGCAGTTCGCCGGCCTCGTCATACCGGTCGGAGGCTTCCATCTCCTCTTCGGGACCCCAGTCGACCGACTCGTCGGGGGCGAAGTCGTCTTCGCGGCCGCCGGCGAAGCCGAACGTTTCGAAGCCCATCGACTCCAGAGCGACGTTGCCGGCGAGCACAATCAGGTCTGCCCACGAGAGGTTCTGGCCGTACTTCTGCTTGACCGGCCAGAGCACTCGGCGAGCCTTATCGAGGTTCGCGTTGTCCGGCCAGCTATCGACCGGCGGCAGGCGCTGATAGCCGCCGGAGGCACCGCCACGGCCGTCGGTGGTACGGTAGGTGCCGGCGCTGTGCCACGCCATTCGGATGAAAAGCGGTCCGTAGTGACCGTAATCCGCCGGCCACCACTCCTGGGAGTCGGTCATTACCGACTCGATGTCCTGCTTTACCTCTTCGAGGTCGAGTTCCTGGAACGCCTCGGCGTAATCGAAGTCTTCGTCTTTCGGGTCAACGTGCTGTGCGTTCTGATCGAGGCTTTCGAAGTCTAATGCCTCTGGCCACAGCTTCTTGTAATCAATGCTCATCAACGCGACGTTGTACCGTTCGCGTATTAAGCTTGTCTATCCGAATACCGATATTGGTGTGCTACACGAGTTATTTTGCATGCTGGAAATAATATATCGCAGTACGCAAAAACCACTCCCAAATGTGGGCTAGCTGCTAATAAAGAATCGGACTCGTGGCTATGACATAAATCTAGTCTACTACTTCATCAAAGACGACTGAGCGAAGCGAGTAGACTCGCTGGGATTTACAGCGGTAGCGAGGCAAAAGCCCACTCGTTTACGGGTGTGGATGAAGCCGACAACTAGAACCCTCTCCACGAGATCGAGCCATCCCGGAGTTTTATTCTCAATCGGGACGTAGCCATGACCACGCCGAGGCGGTTTCGCCGCCCTGGTAAACGGATAATATCGGGATTCGGGCCACGCCACGTCTGGAGGAACCCCCTTTGGGCCGCTGGCTGTGGATGCCGAACAGCACGGTAACTCTGAATCCCATGCCGGGATAGGAGTACCGGCGGCTTGGCCCCGCCAGGAGTTCTGGTCATGCCGACTGGACTGCAAACCTGAAACTCCCAACCAAGCGGTGCGGTGCCGTGGGAATCCCACCCCGTTCACGGGGGGGAGGAGGTCAACCCAGAACCAGACATCTTGCCCGTCGCTTCGCTCCTGCGCGAGCTGCGACTGGTAGGGATTCAAATCCCGCTTCGACTATTCTCGCTCGTAGAAATCGCTCCGATGGACTCGCCGGGACTGAGCAAACCCGATGGGTTTGCGACGGTCGGCGAGAGAATGAGTCGAGCGAAGCGAGACGAATGGACTCGCCGGGATTTGAACCCGGGGCCTTCCCCGTGCCAGGGGGATGATCTACCGCTGATCTACGAGCCCTCGAACGCAACAGGTTGTACCGGGGTGGAATTGATAAACCCATCGAACTGCTGGAGGGCGTGTGAACGGAAGCCACAGTTGTGACGGGTTTGTTGACGGGCGTTCCAACCGTACTTTAGAAAACACAAATCCGTCGATAATCCGCCGCCCACTCCGTTAGAGTCAAACACCTACCGGTGGTAATGTGGGGCATGAGCACGGAGGGAGAACAGCGGACGATTCGGTGTCTGGTGGCGAAAGTCGGCCTCGACGGCCACGACCGTGGGGCCCACGTCATCGCCCGAGCGTTCCGTGATGCCGGCTTCGAGGTCATCTATTCGGGGCTGCACAACTCGCCGGACGAAATCGTACAGGCGGCCGTCCAAGAGGACGTCGACGTACTGGGTATCTCGATTCTCTCGGGGGCACACGACACGCTCGTCCCGAAGATACTCGATGGGCTCAAAGAGTACGACGCCTTCGAGGACACGCTCGTCATCACCGGCGGTATCATCCCCGACGAGGACCACGACGAACTCTACGACGCCGGCGTCGACGAGATATTCGGTCCCGGGGCCTCGATGGAAGAGACGATAACGTTTGTCCGTGAAAACGCCCCCGAGCGATAGATGTCGGACGACGAAACGCTCATCGAGGAGCTGCTGGCCGGCAAGCATCGTGCGCTCGCCCGCGTGATAACGAAAATCGAGGACCGAAGCCCCGGCTATCGGGACCTGGTGTCGTCGCTGCATGCCCACACCGGCAACGCTGAGGTCATCGGCATCACGGGCTCTCCCGGCGCCGGAAAGTCGACGCTTGTCGACAAAATGGCCGCGACCTACCGCGAGCGCGGCGAGACAGTCGGCGTCATCGCCATCGACCCCTCGTCGCCTTTTACCGGCGGAGCGGTGCTCGGCGACCGCATCCGGATGGCTTCGAACGTCGGCGATATGGATGTCTTTTTCCGGTCGATGTCCGCCCGCGGCTCGCTCGGCGGGCTCTCGACGGCGACGACTGATGCGGTCAAGGCGCTCGATGCCTTCGGCAAGGACAAAATCATCGTCGAGACGGTCGGAGCGGGCCAAAACGAAATCGAGGTCGTCAAAACCGCCGACACGGTGGCGGTGCTTGTCCCGCCCGGGTCCGGCGACGACGTCCAGATGCTCAAGGCCGGTATCCTCGAAATTGCCGATGTTTTCGTAGTCAACAAGGCAGACCTCGATGGAGCCGACCGGACGGTAATGGAGCTTCGGGAGATGGTCGAGATGCGTGATAACTCGCCGATGGCAGGCCACCACGGCGCGGATACCATCGATATCGGTGGCGGAACTGACGACCCGGACGGCGACGCGGACGGCTGGGAGCCGCCGATTGTCGAGACGGTCGCAAAGAGCGGCGACGGCGTCGAGGAGTTCCTCGGTGTGCTTGCCGACCACGTCGAGTGGCTGAAGGAGACCGGCGAGCGACAGACACAGGTCGAAAAGCGCTACGCCGCCGAGATTCGGACCCTACTGCGGGAGGATACGGCGACCCTTCTCGAAGCGGAAATCGAAGCCCGTGGCGGCCTCGACCAGTACGTCCAGCAGGTGCTACAGCGGGAGACAGACCCCTACACTGTCGCTGACGACATCGTTGAGCCACTGGCCGACTGCGTCCGGAAGCGCCGCGAGCACGAAGACGACTATACATAAGCGGTCGGGTGCTGACGGGGCAGTATGGCCCCGAAACACCTGGTCCGCAACGCTGCGGTCGGTCTTGGTGCGGTGGTTGTCGGCAACCGCCTCCTCCGCTGTTCTCCGGAGACGCTTGCCCCGCCGCTTGCGAGGACACAACAGACCTACGAGTGGCAGCACCGCGACGTCGCGTACACGGAAGCCGGCGACCCCGACGCGCCGGACCTCGTGTTGTTGCACGCCCCCGAGTTGCCCCGGTCGAGCCACGAGTTCCGGTACGTCATCGACGCGCTGTCGGAGACCCACCATGTTTTCGCCCCGGACCTGCCCGGGTTCGGTCGCTCGGCGCAGCTTCCCGAGACGTACGACGCCGAGGGGTACAGTGGGTTTCTGCAGTCGTTTCTATCGGACATGACAGAACAGCCCACCGTCGTCGCCGCCTCGGTCACAGCAGCGTACGCAGTCGCCGCCGGGACGGATGCCAACGCAGCGACCGATATCGATGAGTACGTTCTCATCTGCCCGACGACGACGGCCCCGCAGACTACCCGTCGGCTCGCACCGGCGTACTCGCTCCCGGTCGCCGGGGAGGCGTTCCGGAACGTCACGATGTCGAAGCCGATGCTCCGATACCGGTTCGGAACCGATGGTTTCGCGGAACCGTCGGCGATGACAGCCGAGTGGCTTCGGTACAGCTGGCAGGCGTCCCACCGGCAGGGTGGCCACCGGCTGCTGGCGGCACGCGCTGCTGGGCGACTAGATTCGGATATCGACCTCGGGTCGGTGCTGTCGGAAACTGCGACGACGACAACGCTTCTGTGGGGCCGGGAAGCCGACAGCCCGCCGGTCGCTGCGGGGCGGCGGCTGGCGACGGCCGCGGACGCCCGGCTCGTCGTCTTTGAGAACGCAGCGACGCTGCCGCACGCAGAACACCCGGAGCCGTTCGTCGAGCTATTCGACGCCTAAGAGAGTTCGATGGACACCGGCACCGAAGACGGCGGGTTCTGGTCGAGGAGTTCACGGATAACCTCCAATTCGTCACGGACCCGCTCTTTGTCGCCTGCGTCGAGTGCCTCACGGGCGCTCGTCAGGCGGCTCTGTGCCGACCGGACGGACTCGCTTTGGTCCCGTGCCCACTCGCTTGTCAGCTCGTGGCCGAGCCAGTCGCCGAGCAGCTCAACGAAGGCCCGCTCCCAGGCAGTAAACTCGCTTCGCGGGCCGCTATCGCAGAAACACAGCGTGCCGTACCGCTGGTCGCCGACGTAGACTGGTGTTCCAACGTAGGCTGAGAACCCCTCATTGGGTTCGGCTTTCTCGCCGGTCGCGACGGCGACGATGCCGCTGCCGTCGACAGTCAATCCGTCGATGTCGTCTGCGAGCGGGATTTCGCCGTCGGTTTCGAACGGGAGGTCGTCGCTAACGCTTTCGACAAGCTGTTCGCCATTGTCTCCGTCGTGTTCGACCACGGCACTGTACTCCAGCTCCAGCGTCTCGCGGCCGAGTTCGAGCAGCTCCTCGATTGGCGTTGAGACGCTATCAATGACAGTTCGCGCGAGCTGGCGGAGTGCGGACTCGCGGCGTTGGACAGCTTCTTCAGCGCGGTAGCGCGCGGCGACGTTTTCGATGCGGTTTGCGAGAACCCGCCACTGTTCGGAGCCGCGGCGCTTGCGGAAGTAGTCAGTAACGCCCTCGGAGACGGCTTCGCTGGCTATCTCCTCGCTCCCCCGAGCGGTAAACAGGATAAACGGAATGTTCGGGTCCATCTCGCGAACGTACTGCAGCAACTCCAGACCGTTCATCTCCGGCATGTGGTAGTCGCTAACCACGCAGTCGATATCGTCGGCTTCGACGGCTTCGAGCGCGTCGTTCGGGTCGGTCTCGACACGAACCGAGAACTCCTCGCGGAGCGACCCGAGCTGGCTCGCCATGAGGTCGGCCAGCGAGGGGTCATCGTCGACTAGGAGGACGCGAACAGGACCGGCCATAGCGAAACGCCGTGGCAAAGCCGGTTAACCCTTCCGGCCATTCGGACTGCCGAAACCGTTCATGGTCCGCGTTAGCACTGCTGTCGGCAGTTTCGCCGGCTACGCATATCGCTCTTCATTCCACGGATTCGCCGTCTGCGAATACCCCCGTTTCTCCCAGTACCCACGTTCCGGCTCGGTCAGGAATTCGACTCCGGAAACCCATTTTGCGCCCTTGTAGGCGTAGCGATGCGGCACGACGACCCGGAGCGGACCGCCGTGGTCTGCGGGCAACGGCTCGCCGTCAAGCTCCCACGCAAACAGCACCTCCCGACGGTCACACGCCGACAGCGGGAGGTCAGTCGTATACCCGTCGTGGGCGTGGAACATGACGTGTGTCGCCGACGGCTGGACGCCGGCGTGGTCTGCGAGCGTAGGGAACGGGACTCCAGTAAAGACACAGCCGAGCCGCGACCAGCCGGTAACACAGTGGAAGTCCTGCCGTTGTGTTTCCGCTCCGAGGTCCGCTAGCTCAGCGGCCGAAAGCGAACATGGCTCGTCGACGGCACCCCACACCTCAAGCGTCCAGTCGTCCGGTACCGACGGCGTCTCGCCCTTCGAGAGGACGGGAAACTCGCTGGTTTCCCGCTGTCCCGGCGGAAGCCGGTCCTCGCCGAAGGACTCGTACAGATCCGTAACGTCTCTCATCACCCACGGTATGAGCGTGCGGAAAGTAGGCGTGTCGCTTCGGTAGCCGCCGTGAGCAATCGAGTCCGGGGCGCCTGAGCGTCCGGTAGAGCGACAGTCTGGCTTTCGGAGACGTGAATCGTGTTTCAAAAATATACTTTCGGTATCCGGGACCTCGATTTTGCGCCAGGCGAAAAATCCCCGACAGTATTAAATACCCCATACACAAAGCAACAGGTAATCCGATGCCGAAGGTACAACTCACCATTCCAGAGCATCTCGAGATGCAGATCGCCCAGCTCGTCGAGGAAGGCGAGTTCGTAAACCGGGAGGAGGCCATCGAGGAACTACTGTCGACCGGACTGCGGGCGTACAAGACGAGCGGCCCGATGGACGACGAAGACCCCGGCCTCGAAGAAGACGGGATGATGGGCCACGACGACGAGTACGTCTTCTGAGAGCGTCTCGGCGGCGACGAGCCGTGCGTGTGCTCCACGTTCCCGCACAAAGGTTAAAGAGTTCCTCCCAATACGCACAAATATGCACAAAGACGAGCTTCTGGAGCTACACGCCAAGATGGTCTCCATCATGGAGCACTTCCGTGAGATGGACGAAATCGACGCCTCCGTCTTCGACGGCTACGACGAACTCGACGTGACGCCCGACGACGTCCACAAGTCAAAAAGCGAGCACAAACACGCTGTTTTCGTCCTCGGGAACGCGCTGGCGGAGGTCATGGCCGAAGACGAGTTCTCCGATGCGGGCCGCATCGGCAAGCGGATGCAGGAGCTGGCCGACGACGCGGAGTCGAAACTGTAGGAGACGGACACGTCTAAGGCGGTGGGGTTCCTAGTACGTGTTGATGGAACCTCTGCGGAGCACGGAGCTGTGCCCCGACGAAACCCAACTCGTCAGCCGGAGCCGTCGGCTTTCGGCGCCGCCGGACCCGCGGACGGCGCTGTCGATGGCCGACGCTCCGCGAACGCTTTGGGCGGCTCCCGACGAAGCGACCGTCGTCGGCAGTGGTGCTGCTGAGACAATCCGCGCCGACGGTAACGACCGGTTCCGTGCCGTCCGCGAGGCCGCAAACGAGCTTTTTGCTACCGGCGACGTTCATGCCGGAACACTTTCAGCGCGCCCTCGGCTGTTCGGTGGGTTCGCCTTCCACGACGAGCACGACCCGGCGGGTCCGTGGCGCGGCTTCCCTGGCGCGCGGTTCGTGCTCCCCGAAACACAGCTCACCTACGCCGAGGACGGAACGTGGCTCACGGTCCACGGTGTCGGCCGTGATGTCGAGGCTGTCGAGTCGGCACTAGAGGCCGCTGCTGACCGCTTCGATGGCGCGACAACCCCCCGACCGCCAGCCGGCCCGCCCGGAATCGAACGCAGAGAGCGAACGACCTCGAAAGACCGGTGGCGAGAGAGCGTCACCGCTGCAATCGACCGCATCGAGGCCGGCGAGCTCCGGAAAGTCGTGCTGGCGCAGGCGTTACAGACGGCGCTGAGCCGACCGGTCTCACTGCCGGATGTCCTCACGCGGCTTGCCGACACCTATCCTGACTGTTATCGGTTTCTCATTGAGCCGGATGACGGTGGGGCCGGCTTCTTCGGGGCGACACCGGAGCGGCTCGTCGGCCGACGCGGCCGCACCGTCGAGACAGGCGCGCTCGCTGGGACAACGGGGCGCGGCGACACGCCCCTCGAAGACGAATGGTTGGCCGAGGAGCTGCGCTCCGATGCCAAGAACGTTCACGAACACGAACTTGTCGCCGACGCTATCCGGGACCAGCTACAGCCCTACGCTGCCTCCGTCCGTACCGGCGAGCGCGGCGTCCGGCGGCTGGCGACCGTCCAGCACCTCGAAACGCCGATAACCGCCGAACTCGCCGCCGACGAGCACGTGCTGTCGCTTGTCGAAGCGCTGCATCCGACTCCGGCGGTCGGCGGTCTGCCGCCGGACAAGGCGCTTGCGACGATTCGCGACACCGAGCCGTTCGAACGCGGTTGGTATGCCGCCCCGGTCGGCTGGTTCGACGCCGCGGGCAACGGCTCCTTCGCTGTCGCCATTCGCTCGGCGGTCGCCCACGGTGAGGCCGCGACGCTCTTTGCCGGCGTCGGCATCGTGGCGGATTCCGACCCCGACCGCGAGTGGGACGAGGTCCAGCTCAAATACCGGCCGATACTCGACGAACTGGAGTGACGGAATGGCGACACCGAACGTCAATACGCTGTGGGGACAGACTGTCGCCGACGAACTCGCGACGGTCGGCATCGAGACGGCAGTTCTCGCGCCCGGGAGCCGGTCGACGCCGCTGGCGGTTGCATTCGCCCAGCACGATGATATCGAGGCGGTGTCGCTGCTCGACGAGCGGTCGGCAGCGTTTTTCGCGCTCGGCTACGCCAAGCGAACCGGACAGCCGGCGCCGTTAGTCTGTACGTCCGGGACGGCACTGGCGAACTTTCATCCGGCCGTCATCGAGGCCGATACAGCCCGAGTACCGATGGTCCTGCTGACGGCTGACCGGCCGCCGGAACTCGCCGACAGCGGCGCAAACCAGACTATCGACCAGGCCGACCTCTACGGCGATGCCGTCCGTTCCTATCGGACGCTTCCGGAGCCCGAGGCTGCCGCCCGAAAACTCCGGTCACTCCGGACGACGCTCTGTCGGGCGGTCGGTACGGCGACCGGCACTGAGCCGGGACCGGTGCATCTCAACGTCCCGTTCCGGAAACCGCTGGAGCCGCTCGCGGCAGCCGAGCCGCCGGCCGGCGTCCCCGACGGTGCGGTCCCGGACGGCTTCGCTACCGAGAACCCGCTCGCGGCTCGCGGGCGGGACGGACCCTTCGTCGAGGTTCACAGCGGCTGTACCGACCCGTCGGCCACAACCGTGGATGAACTGGCGACTGCCGTCGAAGCCGCTGCCAGCGGACTCATTGTCTGTGGACCGACCGACCGGCCGGCCCCCGACGCCGAGTCGCTCGTGGCGCTGGCGGATGCGACCGGCTTTTCTGTCTTCGCCGACCCGCTTTCGGGCCTTCGGTTCGGCCCGCACGTCGATGACGCTCCCGTCTGTGGTGGCTATGACGCCTACCTACCGGCGCTCGAACAGACGCCGGAGGTCGTCATCCGGTTCGGTGCGTCACCGACCTCGAAACCGCTCAGACAGTATCTCAGGGACGCCGACGCCCGCCAGTTCATAGTTGACCCCGCTGGCGGCTGGCGCGAGGCGACCTTTACCGCGACTGACCTCGTCGTCGCGGACGAAACGCGGTTAGCGACCGCTGTGGCCGACGCCGTCGACCGCACGCCCGGCTCGTACGCTGACCGGCTGGCAGAGCTAGAGCCCGGCTACTGGCGGCTCGTTGAGGGGGAAGAACCACAGGAGGGGGCGATGCTCGCTGACGCCGTCGCGCTCGCGCCCGACCCGTCGACGGTCTTCGTCTCGAATTCGATGCCCGTTCGGGACCTTGACCGCTTTGGCGCACCGCAGGCAGCGTCGCTTTCAGTCCTCGGCAACCGCGGCGCATCGGGCATCGACGGAATCGCCTCGACAGCGCTCGGGGCCGGGTTCGGGACAGACGACCCGCTCGTCGCCGTGACGGGTGACCTCGCCTACTACCACGATATGAACGGGCTGTTGGCCGTCTCGCGGGCCGGTGTGGACGCGACAATCGTCTGCATCAACAACGACGGCGGCGGCATCTTCCATGTCCTCCCCATCGAGGCTCACGAGAGCTTCGACAAGTGGTTCCGGACGCCGCACGGGCTTGATTTCGAGCCGTCAGCAGCGCTGTACGACATTGAGTTCGCCCGTACCGACAGCCGCGAGGGGTTCCGGTCGCTGTACTCGGAGGCCGTCGGAAGCGGGGAGACACAGGTCATTGAAGTACAAACCGAGAGCGGACACAACCACGCCGACAGGACGGCGCTTCGGGAAGCGGTCGTTGAGGAGCTGGGCAGATGAGCGACACGGGCTCGCTGCGCGCGGAGGTCGCTGCCGCCTTCGATGTCGGTACGTGGCTGTTTTCGACGGTTGCGGCGCTCGTCGGTTTTGTGGTCGGCCTCGAAGCCGTCGGCTCAACGCCGGGGGCCGTCGCCGCCGCGTTCCTCGCTGCCGCCGCTGCGACGCTTCTCGGCCGATTGGATGCCCCGACGCCCGCATCACTCGATGACCGACTGGCGGGGAAAACCGCCGTCCTCGTCGTTGCGGTGGTCGCCGGCGGGCTAGCCATTGCCCGCCCGCTTGCCGGCATCGTCGTCGCCGTCGCCTGTTATTTGACCGTCTGGCTGCGTAGCTTTGCGCCGACGGCCGCCCCCGACCGCTAGGTCCGCGGCCGCTCGGCCATGCGGCTGGCAGCGCGACTGCCCATCTTTTTGCTCGCCGCGGCCGCAGGTCGGGTATGGTTTCGGAACTGTTCGACGAGGACCGCTGGGAGCCGATTACCGACGACTTTGAGGACATTACCTACCACCGGTCGACTGAGACCGGCGCGGTCAGAATCGCCTTCGACCGTCCAGAGGTGCGCAACGCCTTTCGCCCGGAGACGGTCGACGAGCTCTATACCGCGCTCGACCACGCCAAGCGCCAGACAGACATCGGCTGCGTGCTCTTGACCGGCAACGGCCCATCGCCGAAGGACGACGGCTGGGCGTTTTGCTCCGGCGGCGACCAGCGCATCCGCGGCGAGGCCGGCTACGAGTACGAGGACACGCCGGACGCCGAACAGCAGGACGCCCCGCGGCTTCACATTCTCGAAGTACAGCGGTTGATTCGACACATTCCCAAGCCGGTCATCGCGGTGGTCCCCGGCTGGGCTGTCGGCGGCGGCCACTCGCTGCATGTCGTCTGCGACATGACGTTGGCGTCCGAAGCACACGCGAAATTCCTCCAGACCGACCCCGATGTCGCATCCTTCGACGCCGGTTTCGGGTCGGCGTATCTCGCCCGACAGATCGGCCACAAAAAGGCCAGAGAGGTGTTCTTCCTCGGGAAAACCTACTCGGCCGACGAGGCCGTCGAGATGGGGATGGCAAACGAAGCCGTTCCCCACGAGGACCTCGAAGACGTCGCCCACGAGTGGGCCGAGCGCATTCTCTCGAAGTCGCCGATGGCTATCCGGATGCTAAAGTATGCGTTCAACATGGATTCGGATGGCCTCGTCGGCCAGCAGGTCTTTGCCGGAGAGGCAACCCGCCTCGGGTACATGACCACGGAAGCACAGGAAGGCAGAGACGCGTTCAACGAGAACCGCAAGCCGGATTTCGAGCAGTTCGACTGGCACTACTGAACCGGCAGCCGTTTTCTGCCGCCCATAAATTTATTACGTAATAGACAGTATTAAATTCTCATGGGAGACGACAGCACACCAGTCCGGGCGGTATTCGAACTCCAGCGGACCGCCATCGAAGGGACACAAGAGACGCTCGAACGCGGTATCGAAGTCCAGCGCCGGCTTAACGAGACCGCCGAATCGAACACGGATGCGGTCAGCGATATCGCCGAAGGGGGCGGCGATGTCGTCCGAGCCGGCATCGACACCTCGCTGGATGCCGCCGAGACAGCAATTCCGGAAGACGGCGACATCATCGGCGATGCCAGAGAAACAATTGACAAGCGCCTCGATGCTGCCGGCGACGTTCGCCGCGATGTCGCCGACGGCGTCGAGTCCGGGCTCGAAGAGTCCTTCGAGCTGACAGACGAGTTGCTCGCCGCCGCGCTCGATGTCGTCGACGGCGGTGCGGAGACGGCGCTGGAAGCCAACGAGGCCGCGGAATCGCAGGTCGCAGATGCCGTCGAGGAACTCGACGAAACGATGGACGACCTACAGGCCGCTGTTGAGGACCGCCTCGAAAGGACGGCCGAGGAGACGGAGTCAGACGACGCCGACAGCGACCACACAACCATCGAAATCGAGGACCTCTCGGAGGACACCGAGGAGAGCCCGGAAGCTGAAACCGACCCGGCGGCTGCTAGCGGTCAAGAAAGCGATAGCGAGTCGGCTGCCGACGACAGTGCGACCACCGTAGCCGACACGGACGCCGACACAGAGACGTAGGTGGATACACGCGGGAGTCGGATACCGCCTGTTTTTCGGCGTCGACACCGACGGGCGCAATCACCCCACTTATGGGCGCTGCCACCCGAGTTGCACCAATGACAGCGGCGGCTTCGTCGACGAAAGCGTGGCTCATGGCCGCACGGCCCCAAACACTTCCGGCGGGGGCGGCACCGGTCATCGTCGGCACCGGACTGGCGGTCTATCACGGCGTCTTTGCGCCGCTTCCAGCACTGTTCGCACTTTTCGGAGCGCTACTGCTACAGATCGGGACGAACTTCGCCAACGACTACTACGACGCCGTCCGCGGTGCCGATACCGAGGACCGAGATGGGTTCACCCGTGTGACAGCCGGCGGCCTCATTGAGCCGGCCGCGGTCAAACGGGCGATGTACGCCACGTTCGGCCTCTCGATGGTCATCGGGCTCTATCTTGTCGCCGTCGGCGGCGTTCCGATACTCGTCGTCGGGCTGGCGAGCATCGTCGCCGGCATCACCTACAGCGGCGGACCGCTCCCCTACGGCTACCGGGGGCTCGGCGACCTGTTCGTCTTCGTCTTTTTCGGGCTCGTCGCCGTTGCCGGAACCTACTACGTACAGGCGGCGGCTCACGGCGGTTGGTTCCCGCTGTGGATTCCCGAAGGAACGCTGCCGGCCGCCGCCGTCGTCGCCGGGCTCCCGGCGGCGGGCTTTTCGACGGCTATCCTCGTGGTCAACAACATCCGCGACCGCGAAACGGACGCCGAGGCCGGCAAGCACACGCTAGCAGTCATCCTCGGCTACCGGCTGAGCCGCATCGAGTGGAGCCTGATGGCCGGCCTCGGCTACGCCATCCCGGTCGTCTTCTGGCTCGATGGCTATCCGGCGACGGTGCTGCTGCCGCTTGTTACTGCGCCGCTTGCTATCGCCATCGGCCGGACGGTCTGGAACCGGACCGACGGCGAGGCGCTTAATCCGGCGCTGCAACGGACCGGGAAGCTGTTGTTCGCCCACTCGGTGTGTTTCGCGCTCGGATTCGCCGCTCCGGCGGTGATATGATGGACATCCAGCCGTTTTCACTGCCGCTTTCCTCACCGCTTTCGACCGCCGATGGCACGATTGAATCTCGTCGTGGCTTCCTCGTCCGGACCGAAATCGACGGCGTGGCCGGTGTCGGAGAGGCAGCCCCCCTTCCCGGCTGGACGGAATCGTACGACGCGTGCCAAGCGGCACTTTGCGGCGTCGAAAAGCCGAAACAGGCCCTCGAAGACAACGTCTTTGATGACACCCCCGCCGCGCGACACGCCGTCTCACTCGCAGTGGCTGATGCGGCGGCTCGGCGAGCCGGCGTCCCGCTGTATCGCCGCCTTGGAGCCGGCGAGCGCGTCGAATCAGTGCCGGTGAACGCGACGGTCGGTGACGGCTCCCCGTCGGCGACGGCCGAAGCCGTCGCCGACGCGGCTGCAGCCGGCTTCCCGGCGGCGAAAGTGAAGGTCGGCAACCGTTCGCTCGACGCGGACATCGAGCGCATCGAGGCGGTTCGGCAACGGTACCCGGACATCGAGCTGCGCGTCGACGCAAACGGGGCATGGGAGTTCGAGACGGCCCGCGAGGCGGTCGAGTCGCTTTCCGCACTCGGCGTCGCCGTCCTCGAACAGCCCCTCCCGGCCGAGGCGCTTGACAACCACCGACGGCTCCGCGGCCACGGCATCGATATCGCTCTCGACGAGGGGCTTCTCAGGCATGGCGTTGATGCCGCTATCGCCGCCGAAGCGGCTGACTGTCTCGTCTGCAAGCCGATGGCGCTTGGCGGGGTCGACATCGCCCGCTCAGCGGCCGAGCGGGCACGGGCAGACGGCTGGGATGTAATCGTCACGACGACTATCGACGGCGTGGTCGCTCGGGCGGCAGCAGTTCATCTCGCCGCCTCGGTTCCCGATGTCCGCCCGTGCGGGCTGGCGACCGGCGGTCGGCTGGCGTCGGACGTGGGTCCGGACGCCGCGCCAGTCAGTGACGGGACGGCAGCGGTGCCACAAGGAAAAGGAAATATCCCTCCGCTGTAAACGGTCGGTCTACGATGCGTGACTGGCTTGCGGTCCGGGCGGACGCCACACCGGGAGCGACGGCACTGGCCGTCGCTGACGGACCGGACCGCAGCTACGACGAACTCGACGAGCGCGTCGAGGTGCTGGCGGGGCGGCTGGCTGCTCTCGGCGTCGGCGTCGGTGACACGGTCGCCGTCTGTCTCGAAACCCGCCACGAGTTCGTCGTGGTAGTCCACGCCCTCCAGCGGCTTGGCGCGGTTCTGGTGCCACTACACACCGAGCAGACGCCCCCTGAACTCCGGACGCGGCTGTCGGCGGTACCCCCCGAAGCCGCTGTCTGCGGAGCGGCTACCGAGGCCGCCCTCACAGATGCTGCCGAGACGACGGTCGTCACCGTAGACGAACCGACCGCCGACGCGCGACCCCTGTCCGGTGTCACCCCCGAGCCGTTCGACCTCCCGGAGTGGGCGCTTGACGAGCCGCTTGCGGTGCTGTTTACCTCCGGAACGACCGGTGAACCGAAAGGTGTCGTACTGACGCTCGGCAACGTGCTTGCCAGCGCGACGGCCTCGGCGTTTCGGCTCGGCGTTCAACGCGGCGACTGCTGGCACGTTCCACTTCCGATGTACCACATGGGCGGACTCGCCCCCGTCTACCGGTCGGTCCTCTACGGGACGGCGTTGTCGGTACAGTCGACGTTCGACGCCGAAGCAACCGCGGAGCGCCTTCGAAACGT
The DNA here is from genome assembly GCF_000026045.1 of Natronomonas pharaonis DSM 2160. NCBI lineage: Archaea > Methanobacteriati > Methanobacteriota > Halobacteria > Halobacteriales > Natronomonadaceae > Natronomonas > Natronomonas pharaonis. The sequence continues at coordinate 1,325,579 of NC_007426.1, forward strand.
CGAGGCAACCGCCGTCTCGCTTGTCCCGACGATGCTCGAACGACTCATTGCGGTCGGCGACCTGCCCGACCTCCGGTTTGCGCTTGTCGGCGGCGCGCCGTGTCCGGCGTCGCTCGTCGAGCGCGCCCACGACCGTGGCGTGCCGGTCGCGCCGACCTACGGGATGACCGAGGCCGCCTCACAGATAGCGACCGCAGCGCCGTCGATGGCACGTGCCCACCCACACTCGGTCGGATACCCGTTGATGTTCGCCGAAGTCACCGTGGTCAACGACGAAGGCGTCGGCTGTGAGCCGGGGACCGTCGGCGATATCGTTGTCGACGGGCCGATGGTGACGCCGGGCTATCTCGACGACGAGACGACCGCTGCACGGTTTACCGCCCGCGGTCTCCGCACCGGCGACCGTGGTTACAGAGACGACGACGGCCGACTCCACGTCGTCGGTCGGAGTGACGACACCATCGTCACCGGCGGCGAGAACGTCGACCCCACGGAGGTCGAGGCGGCGCTCCGTGCTCATTCGGCCGTTGACGCGTGTGCTGTTGTCGGACTTGCCGACGACGAGTGGGGCCAACGGGTCGCCGCGCTCGTGGTATCCGACGGCGACGACACGACCCCTGATGCCCTCCGAGAGCACTGTCGCGAGCGGCTGGCCGGCTACAAGCTTCCCCGAACTATCGGCGTCGTTGACGCGCTACCACGGACTGCCTCCGGAACCGTCGACCGTGACGCCGCCCGCGACCGGCTTTCGGAGTGCCAATAGCTACGCCGTTCCCAGAAACCGGTCTGCGGCACCGCGGAAGAGCGCGTCTGTCGCCGCGGACGAGAGGTCACGAGCCAACAGCCCCGCACGCTCCGCACGGTATGCGTGTGGGATGTTCGGGAAGTCAGAGCCGTACATAATCTGTCCGGCGAACGTCTCGAAGACGCTGTTGTCGATGCTGTCGGCATCGAACGCCACGTACTCCGAATCCGCCATCGCGAAACTCGTATCGAGAAACGCCTGCTCGTTGTCCGCAAGCACCTCGAGGAATGCGTCGGTTTCGTAGGTCCCCATGTGCGCACAGCAGACGCTAACGTTGGGGTAGGAGGCACAAAATGCTCGAAATCGGTCGACGCCGACGTATGGTGACTCCTCGTACAGCGGCGCGGTTCCGGCGTGAAACAGCACCGACCGGTCCCGTTCGGCCGCGAGTTCGAAGGCGGGGGCTAAGCGAGGGTCGTCCGGGCTGCACTCTTGGACGGGACACTGGAACTTCAGCCCGCGTGCACCGCCGTCGAAGGCCGCCCGGACGACCTCCCGAACGTCGTCTTCCGGGTGGACCGTCGCGAACGGGACACACGCCTCGGAGGCAGCCGCCCACTCGAGAACCCAGTCGTTGAGGTCTGCGGCCATCCCCGGTCGGTGGGCGTACGGCAGTGAGATGTACCGTTCGACGCCCGCCGAGAGGAGCGTCTCCTCGATTGCTGTTGGGTCGGGCGAATGCTGGAACGACCAGCCCGCCTCGCCGCCGAGCGCCGAGCGGATGGCCTCCGTCAGCCGGCGGGGCAGGAGATGGACGTGGCAATCGGTCGCAGGTGCGAAGCTCATGCTGCCCGCCGGAGTTCGATTGTCACCACGCTCCCGCGTGGCTCGTTCGCCTCGAACGAGAGCCGGCCGTTCGAGCGTCGGACAATCCAGTTTACCAGCCAGAGCCCGAGGCCACTGCCATGATAGAGCGGCTCGATATCGCGTTCTCGGGTCAGCACGTTGACTTCCCGGTCGGGAATCCCGGGACCACGGTCGGCGACGCTGATGCGAACCACATCGTCGTCGGCGTCAACGCGGACCATCACCTCCGGTGTCCGACCGTCGTAATGCCGGATTGCGTTCTCGAGGAGTTCACTGACGGCTCGGCGGATGTTTTCTGTCCCGACTGCTGCCGCTTCGGCATCCGCTTCGAATTCGATGGCCGCGTCGGCGTGTGACTTCCGCGCCGCTTCGACCGCGCGTCTGCAGAGTTCACCGACTTCCAGGCGTGTCCGCTGTGGCGGGTCAGAGATAACCTCGACAATCTCGCGCTCTTTGTCCGCCGTCCGCAGGAGGCTCTTTCCCTCCTCGATGATAGTCCGGGCTGCGGGGGCGGCCTCGGGCACCTCGTCGCGAATGGTTTCGGCGTATCCGAGGATGGCCGTCATATCGTTGCGGAGGTTGTGGCGCAGCACCCGGTCGAGAACCCGTAGCTGCCGCGCCCGGTCGATTCGCTCCGAGATATCGATGGCGACGCCGACGAGCCGTTCCGGGTCACCAGCACCGTCGGTGAGCACCCGCGACCTCGCCAGAAGCCAGATGTACTCCCCGGACGTGTGTCGGAAACGGAACTCCCGTTCGAATCCGTCCTCCTGTGAGAGCGCATTCTCGACCGCCGCCCTGACTGTCTCTCTGTCGTCCGGATGGATGCGGTCGAGGAACCACCCGTGTGTGTCACCGTCGACTTCGGTGTCAAGCCCGACAAGGTCCTGCATCGAGTCGGTCAACTGCATCCGTCCCGAGTCCGCATCGAGTTCCCAGACGCCCGCATCGGCGGTGTCGATAGCCAGCGAGAGCCGGTGTTTGGTCCGTTCGAGCTCCTGCTCTCGTGTCTTCTGTTCGGTGATGTCCTGTACGATTCCAACGGCGCTTGTTGGATTGCCGTTATCGTCGAAGGTTAGCTCCGCCTTCTCGCGGACCCACCTGACGTCTCCATCGCCAGTGACGACACGGTGTTCGATGTCGTACGGAGCGCCTTCCTTTGCCTCCTGCCACGCCTGCCCGACGTGGTCGCGGTCTTCGGGGTGAATGTACGACATAAACGTCTCGTGGTCGATAGTGCCGCGGTCGCCATCGACACCCCACATCTCGTAGACCTGCTCGGACCAGTATATCTCATCCGAGGGAATCTCCTTTCGCCACCAGCCGATGTTACCGACCTGCTGGGCCTCCTCGAGGTGGATTTCCCGGTGTCGACGGTTGCTGACATCGCGAACGAAGGCGATGAACCGAGCGCCGTCGTCTTTCGCGGACTCGATTTTGCTGACCCAGACTTCGACAGGGTACGTAGTGCCATCCTTTCGCTGGTGTGTGCCCTGTACCTCTATCTTGTGTGTCGACCCCGTATCCATCGACCGCCAGCGTTCACGCAGCTTCTCGGGGTCGATTCCGATCTCGAAGTCGGGAACGGACATCGAAAGCAGCGTTTCGCGGTCGTAGCCGAGCATCTCGACGAGCATGCAGTTGACATCGAGCACCTCACCGTCGATGTCGTGAACCACGATTCCGTCGGGGGCCTGCTCGAAGAGCACCCGAAGCCGACGCTCGTTGAGCGCCCGCTGGTGCTCGCGCTCTTTCCGCTCTGTGATGTCGCGCTGGATGGCGACGAACCCGTCCGCCTCCCCCGTGTCGTCGACTATCGGCGCGACAGTCTGTTCGGCATGATAGTATTCTCCGGATTGCCGCTCGTTTACGATTTCCTCCTGCCATACGTCGCCCGCAAGAATCGTCTGCCACATGCGGGCGTAATAGGCGTCGTCCTGCTCGCCGGACCTGAGAATCCGTGGTGTCCGGCCGACGGCTTCGGAGCGCTCGTAGCCGGTCAGCGCCTCAAACGAAGGATTGACGTACTCTATTGTCCCGTCAGCATCGGTGATAAACACCGCGTCAGCCGCCTGTTCGACCGCCTGACGGAACCGCCGTGCCCGTTCCGTTGGACAGCCATCTCCGCCGCCAGCGCCTTCCTTACCGACGTCGCCGGCGTCCGCCCGACGACGTGTCGCGGTGGCAGCGATTCTGTCGGCTGCCTGTTCGTAATCCCGCGACGAGGCGAGCGGCAAACACGCCGTCGCGCCGGCATCGTAGACGCGTCGGGCGAGTTCGGTAGAAAAGGACTCGGCGAGACAGACGACCGGCAGTGACCCGTCGGCGTCGCTGACGCTCCGAACGGCCGCAGCAGCTGCGGCGTCTGTACGTGTGTCCGTCGCAACGGCGCAGTCGAATGATTCCGTCTCGGCAAGCGTACCTGCTTCCTCGGCGCAGCCGGTTGCATCGATAGTAATTGTAGGGAGCTCCGCTTCGAGAGCGGTCGCGAGCCGGGACCTAACCGACCCATCAGACCCGACATAGAGCACCCGGATATCGCGTTCCATCGCCTCGTGGTTGCCTTGGTGCAACCGAGGGTGCCGACTGTTTTCAACCCTTCTGTCGATTTTAGTAGCTGAAACGCCAGCCGCGGACAGTCGTACTATGGACTACGCCGCCGCCTCGTCGCGCATATCCGGCGGAAGGAGGTTCGGAATTCCGTCTTCGATGGGATACTCCTCACCACATTCCTCACAAAGTAGCCGACCTTCAAGAATCTCGTCGTCGTCTTCGCGGATAACTTCGAGTTCAAGGTCGCCTTTGTCGAGCGGGCAGCACAGGATATCCAGCAACGACTCTTTCATGGTGTTTGCTGTGGCGTCGACTGGGCAAAAGTATGGCGGGTCGCGCCCGCGGGCTGAGCCGGCAGCATCGATAGAGCCGACAGCTACTATGCGGCCGGCAAACAACGACCGAGACGTGAGCGGCGGCACCTACACGCTGATACTCGAACTCGAATCGCCGGTAACGGTTGAGATAGGAGCGCTCGGGACCCATCGACTACCCGCTGGCCAGTACGCCTACACGGGTAGTGCCCTCGGCACGGGCGGTTTCAGCCGCGTCGACCGCCATTACGAACTCGCGGCCGGCGACCGCTCGGTCAGGCACTGGCATATCGACTATCTGCTCGGCCACGAGGCTGTTTCGCTTCGCGGCGACGTTCGGACGCCCGATGCGGACATCGAGTGTGCTGTGGCCGCAGACCTTCCGGACGGCCCTGTCGACGGTTTCGGCGCGTCCGACTGCAACTGCCGGTCGCACCTGTCGGCCGGTGATGACATCCGTGACCGTGTCGCTGCAGCCCACCGGCGGGCGACCATCGAATGACGGGTCGCGGCGCTTTCGTCTGCCGGCTGCCGTATCGGCGCGGTCTTTTTATGTCCCGCGGGAGAGAAGCCGGTACTCACTGAGATTCCATGACTCGTAGAACGCTGGCCGACCTCCGTCTGCCGAATCTGCTGTTCATCTGTCTAACGCTCTCGCTGGCCGGGATTCACCTGTATCTCGGGCTGACTGCGCCGTTCATCGAGCCGGGGCGGGCAGGCCAGTTCGCTCTCATCGGGGTCGCTTTTCTCGCCGGCGTGGTCGCGTACTTTACGCCCTACTGGCGGCCGGTGCTGTATCTACTTGGCGTGGTCTTTGCTGTCTTTCTCGCCGGCGTCTGGGCTTTCGCCGGGTTCGAACACGCGCGGGTCGGCATCGTGACCGGCGTGGTCGCGACGGCGTTTGTCATGTTGGCGCTGTATCTGTTCGTCCGCGAGGAGTTTCGGGCAGCGAGTTAATCCTCCAGCAACTGTCTCGTCCGACGGTGACGGTACCGGAACATTGGCTCGAAACCGACGACCCCGAGCGGTGAGACGAGCCGGCCGGCCGGGCCACCGGGGAATTCGTATCGGACTGTGTCAGAAACAACCGTTCCGTCCCCATCGGCCCTGAACCGGTGGGTGTGCTCCCACTCGGTGAACGGCCCGTCGACCATCTCGTCGCGGAAACTTCCGGTGTCGCCGTCGCGCTCCCGGTGGGTGATGACTGATGTCCAGCGTTGCTGTGGAGCAACTCCGAGCGGCCGCATCGACATCTCGATTCGTGACCCAGCCGCGAGCACCTCCGGGTCAGGCTCGCCGTCCGGTCCGGTCACTGATTCGACAGTGAGGCCGAGAAACGACGGCGTCAGGGCTTCGAGGCCGTCGGTCGTGGCGTGGAACTCCCATACGTCCTCGAAGGACGCCCGGACGTGGGTCTCGCGGTGATAGGTTGCCATGTAGCCACTAAGAGCCCCGCGAACAAAACAGCACGCCAGTCGGCAAGGAACACGGCACGCCACGCGACGGAGCGAACACTGCCCCGCTATTTGAGCCGCTCCTGTAGGAAGGACGGATGCGCCGCCTCGACGCCGTCGATGGTGAGAATCTTTTCGTGAATGACATCGCCGACGGCGTCGCCGTCGGCAGCCCGGACCTCCGCCATCAGCATATGGTCGCCGCTGGAGGTGTACAGCGATTCGAGTTCGTCGAGGTTTTTCAGTTCCCGGGTCACCTCGACGTAGCGCTCGCTGGCGACGTCGATGCCGACCATGGCAATGGACGTTCCCGAGAGCTTCTTCGGGTCGATGTCGGCGGAGTAGCCGACGATGACGCCCTCCGATTCGAGTTTGTCGATGTACTTTCTGACAGTCGGCTTCGAGACGTCGGCCCGGTCGGCGATTTCGGCGTACGAGGCTTGGGCGTCGTCTTCGAGGATGGCGAGTATCCGGTGCTCCGTCTCCGCGTTCATGTGATATTGTTTTCCGTCCATGAAAAAATATCTTCCGAACCCGCAAACACGGTTCGTCCGTACTCTATCACGGCCGAAGAGCCGACAGCGTACGCGAAATTGCGGCTTTCTTCTTACAGTCAACAGACCGAATGGGAAATTGTCCTAACAGCGGTAATAGCAAGGGGTACCGTTAAGACGGTGCCGGGCGCACGGAACACCGTATGCCACTCGACGACATCGACCACGTTGCCGTGCTTGGCGCCGGCAACATGGGACACGGGATTACGGAGGTCATCGCCATCGCCGGCTACGACGTGACGATGCGCGACATCGAAACGGAACTTGTAGAAGACGGCTATGAGGATATCAAATGGTCGTTGGAAAAACTCGCCGAGAAAGAGCGAATCGACGAGTCACCGGAGACGGTACTGGACCGCATCAGTACGATGACGGACCTCGAAGCCGCCGTTGCTGAGGCTGACCTCGTCATCGAGGCCGCGCCGGAAGAGTTGGATATCAAGCACGACATCTTCACCGACCTCGAAACGTACACCGACGAGGACACGATTCTGGCCTCGAACACCTCTTCGCTGCCGATTACCGACATCGCAGCGGCTACTGACCGCCCGGAGCGGGTCGTCGGGATGCATTTCTTCAACCCGCCGGTAAAGATGGACCTCGTCGAGGTCATCTACGGCGACGAAACGAGCGATGCGACGGCCGAAACCGCCTACGAATTCGTCGAGTCGATAGACAAAACGCCCATCTACGTTAACAAAGATGTCCGCGGCTTCGTCGTCAACAGCGTGCTCGGGCCGTTCGGTGACGAGGCCGGCTGGATGGCCAGCGAGGGAGTGGCCGACATCCGCGAAATCGACGCGACGATGGTCCACGAGCGCGGCTACCCGATGGGACCGTTCGAGCTTGCCGACCTGACTGGCATCGACATCGGCTACCACGTCCGCACCGAGGCCGGCAAAGACGTGCCACCGATCGTCGAATCGAAAGTCGAAGCCGAAGCACTCGGCCGCAAGACCGGAAAAGGCTACTACGAGTACGAGGACGGCGATGGCGTCGATTACGGTCCCGACGACGCCGCTGACTCCGTCGACTGGCTGCGTATCGAGGCTCGAATCATCAACGAAGCGGCGAAACTCGTCGGCGACGATGTGGCAACGCCCGATGCTATCGACACGGGGCTTCGGCTGGGTGCCGGCTTCCCAGAAGGCCCCTGCCGACGAGCCGACAAGCTCGGCCTCGATACTGTCCTCGAAAAGCTCGACGACCTCCATGCACAGTACGGCGAGGACCGCTACGAGGCCGCCGACTACCTCCGCGAGCTCGTCGACAGCGGACAGACCGGGGAAGACGCCGACGCTGGCTTTTATACGTACGGCAGCGACGACGACCGAACGTACACGACCATCAATGTCGACCACCACGAGGACGGGCTGTTGGAAATCGAACTCGACCGCCCTGAGCGGATGAACGCGCTCAGCCAAGACCTCATGGACGAGGTCGTCCACGCACTGGAGACGGCCGACGAAGACGAGGTTCGAGCGGTCGTCTTCGAGGGAGCCGGCGACAGGGCCTTTTCAGCCGGTGCGGACATCACTGGCTTTGCCGGTATGGACCCCTACGAGTCGGAGGTCTCAGAGGTCTTCGAGGTCGTCGCCGACTACCCACGGCCGACGCTGGCGAAAATCGACGGCTTCTGTCTCGGCGGCGGCCACGAGCTCGCCTTGGCGTGTGACCTCCGCGTCGCCACCGATGGCTCCGAGTTCGGGTTCCCGGAGATCAACCTCGGCCTGATTCCGGGCGGCGGCGGCACACAGCGGGCGGTCCGGATGCTCACCGAAGCCCGTGCGAAGGAACTCGTCTTCCGTGGCAACCGCATCGATGCCGAGACCGCCGAGGAATGGGGGCTTATCAACCGCGCCGTCCCGGAATCGGAGTTCGAAGACACCGTCGAAGCCTTCCTTGATGACCTCGTCACCGGCGCCCCCGTCGCCCTTCGGAAGGCAAAACGGGTCATGAACCGCGGTCGCGACCAGGACATTTCCGCGGGGCTCCAGCTCGAATCGCAGGCCTTCGGACAGCTGCTCTCGACTGACGACGTGACGGAAGGCACGACCGCGTTCATGGAGGACCGCAAGCCGGAGTTCGAGGGCCAGTAGATGTCCGAAACGCCCTCCGACGACGACATTGACTCGGCGCTTGCGGCCTCCCTCGACGAGCACGGCCTCTTCGAGTGGCTCGACCTCGATATCGAAGCGGCCGAGCCGGGGCGCATCGTCTTTTCGTTGCCGTTCGATGAGAAGTTCGCCAACCTCGCCTCCGGGACCGTCCACGGCGGTGTCACCGCGACGATTATTGATACAGCGTCGGGGTTTGCCCTGCGGTTGACGTTCGACGACCCTGCAGCGGCGCGGCTGACAACCACCGACCTCAACGTCCGCTATGTGCGGCCCGCCCGTGACGACCTGCGGGTCGAAGCGTCGGTCGTCCGCGCCGGAGGAACGATGGGGTACACCGAGAGTACAGTCACGACCGTCCACGAGGGCGAGCGAAAGACCGTCGCGACCGGCGGCACCAGCTACCGACTTTTCAGACATGACTGACGAACACCAAAGCGTCTTCGAGCACACCGACATCGGCGATACAGACACCACACACGGCCGAACGGTCACCGAGGCTGACGTGACGAACTTCGCCGGCGTGTCCGGCGATTTCAACCACCTCCATACGGACGAAGAGCGGATGGCCGATTCGATGTTCGGCGAGCGAATCGCCCACGGTATGTTCGTTCTGAGCGCCGCGACAGGGCTGCTGTGGCAGACCCGGACGCCAGAGGAACGGGAGGCCGTCGTCGCCTTCTACGGTATCGACAACCTCCGGTTCAGACAGCCGGTCTACATCGGTGACACGATACACGTCGAAACGGAGGTCGTCGACACTGAGGCGAAGCCGGACGGCCCCGGAAACGGTACCGTGACGACAGCGATTGAAGTCGTCAACCAGCGCGACCAGACAGTCATCTCGTGTGAGATGACGTCGCTGTTGCGATGAACAACGGGACTCACCGCCCATAATCGGGCGGAAGTTCTTTTGTTCGGCAACGGAACGGAAGTCCATGAGTGACAGCACGGACGGCGGCGAAGACCCGCGTCCGGACGGCGCTGGGACGCTCGCCGAACGGGGAAACGGCATCCGGTGGGAACAGGCGCTCAACGATATGCCGCTTCCCATCGTGGTTGCTGACTTCCACGGTGGCGACACCGAACTCATCATCTTCAACGACCTGATGGAGGAGATGACCGGGTTGACCAAAGCCGAGGCACAGGAGATGGATGCGTGGGAGATTTATCGGACGGACGAAACCCACGACACGAAGCAGACGATGGCCGAGCGCGTCCGCGAACTCGGCGAGCCGATACGCGACCACGAAACCGAACTGCTGGACCACGATGGGAATCTCCACCAGGTCGTCATCTCCAGTACGCCGATATTCGACGAGCGCGGCGACGTTCGGGCGACGATGACCAGCTTCCGTGATGTGACCGAACTCAGGGACAAAGAGGAAGCGCTGCAGGCGACACAGGAGCAAGTCGCTGGCACGCTCGACGAAGCAGTATCACAACTGGAGGCTGTCGCCGAGCGGGTCGTCGACAACGCCGAAAACATACAACAGCGGGCGAGCGAACAGGACGACTCGCTGCAGGATGTCGCTCGCGAGATGGAGTCGTTGAACGCCAGCATGGAGGAGGTCGCCGCCAGCACTGACGAACTGGCGGAAGCGGCAGACGAGATGCGAAGCGCCGCCGACGAGGGCCGAAGCGCCGCCGAAGACGCCCAAGAAGCAACCGACGAACTGCTCGAAACCGGCGAATCGCTCGTCGATACGGTTTCAGCGCTGGAATCGGAAATCGGCGAAATAAGCGAGGTCGTCGACCTCATTGCGGACATCGCCGACCAGACGAACATTCTGGCATTGAACGCCAATATCGAAGCGGCTCGGGCAGACGCCGAGGGGGGCGGATTCAAGGTCGTCGCCGACGAGGTCCGGAATCTCGCCGAGGAGAGCCAAGCACACGCCGCCGACATCCGCGAGCAGATAGCCGTGGTCGAAGAGAAGGCCACAGAAACTGTCGCGGAGACCGAAACGGCGAGCGAACGCATCGAGGAAACCGGCGACCGGATTCAGGAGTCGCTGTCGGCGCTTGAGGGTATCGCCGAGCGAATCGAAGAGTCCACAAGCGGCATCGAAGAAATCGCTGACGCCAATACCGACCAAGCGACCCGGGCTGAGGAGGTTACGGCCACTGTCGATGAGGTCGCTGACCGGGCACAGCTTGTCCGTGAGGCAGCCGGCGAGACGGTCGAAGCCGCCGAAACACAGCGCGACGTGGTCGGCGAAGTGTCGGCGGCTGTGACGCAGCTTCGGGACAGGACCGACCAGAAATAGAAGGTAGGTCGCCACGCAACCAGTTGTCGCCCTGCGTGGAGCGTCAGTATTCCTCGTACGCGAGGTTCATGACCCACTGGGAGAACGCGTCGCTTTGGGCGTCGATTTCTTCGTCGCCGACGAACGGCGACAGCATGTCACCGGCCATCAAAAGCGAGAAATCGAGGTCTTTCGGGTCCCGGACCGGTGTCACGAGATACGTGTTGTGTCCGTCGTAGACCGTCTCCTCCCGTTCGACGAGTCCTTCCTCTTCGAGCGAGTCGAGGATGCGACTTCCCTTTCTGGAGTCGACGTCGAGTTCCTTCCAGAAGTCGCTCTGGTGGATGCCCCCCGTCTCCCGAATCAGCTCAAGGCCTTCACGTTCAATCTCGGAGAGGTCCGCGTCGGTGGCGGTACTCATCGGGAGCTACTCGGCGGGCGAGCGATTTAAATCATTGCTTCGGCGGACGCGGTGTTCGGACACATCAAACAGCGTCCTCGACAGGGCGGTATTCGGCGTCACACGGCGGTCCATCGGCGAATTCGAACCGTCGCTGCTCACCAAGCCGGACGAGCGACGACGACCGCGTTCCGAACTGCCCGCGGTGGATACACGCCCCGTACTCGTGGTCGCCGAGCAGCGTCCCTGCTCGGCTGGTCCAGTCGGCCGCTGACTCGTCCGGTTTAGGCTCCAGCGCCGACCGGAGCCGCTCGGTATTCCGTGCCTGCTGGCGGCCGAGTTCGGGGCGCTCGGTGGGGGTGAACCAATCCCCGTCGAACCCGACGTTAACGACCGCGTGGACCCCGGGTGAGAGCTGGTGGACGACCCCCGTGTCACCGCTGTCGTGCACGACGAGGAGACAGTTCTCCGCGTCGGCGACGAGAAGATGGAACGGCGCGTACCGACGGGCCTCCAGCTCGGCCCGGACGTGGTCGACGGCCGCCGCCGCCGACCGGTATCCGAGCGCTTCGTCGACGAGCAGCCCACGCGAGCGGTCGCCGTCGCCCGCCCGCCACCGGTTTGTCACCGCGACGAGGACGCCGGCTGCGTTGTAGCCGAGCCACGTGCCGCCAGCCCGGTCATCGCGCGGCGCAACCACTGTTGGGTCCCGGTCGCGGACAAACGGGGGCGTCGACGGGCGGTTGGCGGCTTCGTCACGGTTGGCGGCAACACAGAGCGGCGCGTTGTCGAAGGCGTGCCAAGCAGCGACCAGCGTACACACGGCAACCGCTTTGGCAGGGAGCGTCTTAGTTTTTGAGCCATGAGCGGCGGCTTGCCCCATCGGAGATTCTCGGGTCGGGGAGAGACTTTTTAATCGTACCGGGAGAGAGTCAAACTGTGACACAGACACTCGCCGTCGATGTCAACGACGACGGGCTCTATACGCTTTCGGTGCCGGCGGAGTTCGAGGCCAATGGCCCGTTTACCGTCGAGTTGCACAACCACGGCGAAGCCAGTCACGTCTATCTCAACCTCGACGACCGGCTCTCGGAGGTCGCCCGCATCGAGGCGACGAACCACTACCTCAAGGAAAACGAACAACGGCGGATAGACGTTGCGACACACGACCCCTCGACGTGGCCGGACGAGACGCTTCGTGGCTCCCTGAAAGTCGTCGTCGCCCACGGTCAGGAGACGCGGTACGTGTCCGTGGTTCTCGAGCGGGCGGCGGAGACGACCACCGAAGTCGAGGTCGCCCCGGAGCTTTCGAGCCCGACAGTGACCGAGCAATCGACAGAGCCGACGCCGCTGCTCCGGGCGCTGCCGGTTGTCGTCGCCGGCAGCATCGCGGTGCTACTGGCGGTTGGAGCGCTGTTTGCCGCCGGTGGCACACAGCTGCTGCTCGGCATCGGTGCAGTCGTGGCGGCGGCCGCTTGCGGGGTCGCCGCCTACCTGCTCTTCGAGTAGCCGTTCAGAACGCGTTCGCTGTTGCCTCGACGTCGGCGTGTACTGCGGAGTCGAGTACCGCATGAACGTGACAGATTTCCTCGCCGAGTTCAATGACCGACTCGAGCTGTTCGTCTGTGAGGGCAGCCTCGATAAAGAGGTGGAACCGGATGGCTTCGATGTCGTCGCTGTCGTCGAGGTCCGCCTCGGCCTCGGTTTCGACCTTGCCGAGGTCGACCTCGAGCCGTCGCTTTGCGCCAGCGCGGCACGCAAACGTAAAACAGGACGCGTAATCGGCGACAAGCACTTCGTTCGGTGACGGTCCGTCGTTGCCTGACGCGTCGATGCTGAGTTCGAACTCGCCCGCCCGGCTGAACGCGTGGTACTTTTCTTCGTTGATTGTCGTGGTCTCGATGTCGGACATACACTCGGCTACTCACTCGGCGGGCTGAAAAAGATACGGCGGATATGCGCTCTGGGAGAGCGCCGGTGTCGGTCACCGCGGGTTTTGTGTTCCCCACTCGTCGAGCGCCGTCCGGAGTGCCGGCACCGACTCGGCGCGCGAGTCGAGGCTCTCGCCGTCGGCGTAGGCGTCGACGGCCGCTCGCAGCGCACGCGCACCGGCCTCGGTGCCGTCCGGATGGCCGTGAATACCGCCACCGGCCTGTACCATCACGTTCGTTCCGAGCGCATCCAGCAGTTGGTCGACGATGCCGGGGTGGAGCCCGCCCGAGGCGACGGGGAGCACGTCGCTGTGGCCGTGGAGGTCCGAGCGGAGCCACTCGTTGATGCCGGCGGTATCCTCGTTTTCCAGCTTGCCGAGGCCGGCAGTACCGGTGTGAATGTGGTCGACGCCGGCCAGCCGGGCGAACTGCGCGAGACAGCGCATCGAGACGCCGTGCTGGGGGAGCCGGTCGAAGGCGGCGTGCATCGCCCGGTGGGCGTGAATCGCCAGGTCGAGGTCCTCGGTCCGACGGCGAACCGTCTGGAGCCCACTCCAGCCGCAGGTGATGATATCAACCATCACAAACGACCCGCCGTGGTCATCAACAAACTCCGCCCGACGGACCATCTCGTCGGTTTCTGCCGTGATGTTGACGAGGTAGTCCTTCCGCTCGCCGGTCTCTTCTTCGAGGCGGTCACGCGCGGCAAAGGAGTCTGCGACCCGCTGTTCGAAGGGGTTGAACGTCTGGTCGGTGAGGTTCTCGTCGTCTTTCAGGAGGTCGACGCCGCCACGCCACGCCGACTCGGCGACTGAGACATGCTCCTCCGTCGAGAGACCGACCTTCGGCTTGGGAACGGTCGCCAGCGGCGGCCGGTCGCCCGCATCGAGCAGCTCGGTCCGGACATCGGAGCCGTACTGCGGGCCGGGGAACGAGCGGGCGATGACGGCGGGCCACTCACAATCGAGCAGCCGGATGGTTTCGACGGCTTTCATCCCCATGATGTTGCCGGCGATGCAGGAGAGAATCTGCGGTAGGCTGCCGTCTTCGAAGAGCCCCGATGGGTATGCAACGGTTACCTGCGTACCGTGTTCGTCTTCGGGACCAATATCGCAGGCCAGCGCCGAGTACTGCCGGACATCGGACTCGGGAGACAACGCCGCCCACGTCCCGTTCGAACTCTCGGAAGCGACTCTGGCGGCGGCATCGGCGACGGAGATGCCCTCGCCGGGCACCAGCCGGAACGTACAGACGAGGTCGTCGTCGGACGGTTCGTACGACTCGTCGAGGAAGTCTGCGTACTCCATAGAAGGGGGTTCGTCGCGCGGTACCTTAAGTCCGAGCCGGCCGTCGGCAGCGACAGGCCCGGGGGGCCGACTCGCGTCGGCCCGTGCTCGTCACTTTTGTTCAGCCCTCGTGTAACTTCTGTAGCTCATCGCTGCGCCGTCAACGATGACCATGTCGGAGCCGTGCTGTCGCTCGTGTGGCGGCTCCTCGCCGATTGCCGCAATGTCAGCGTCGCCGTACTCGTATGGTGTGTGGTTTTCTACCATACACGTCCGTCAGCGCCGATGGTATATAAATCCTTGTCAGACAGTAACACTCATATCGGTGCGGGCCGTCTACAGGCCTTCGAGGACCTGCTCCAGCTCCGCGAGCGATTCGATGACGTAATCGGGCGTCCGGCGGCTTTCCCCGATGTCTGCTTCCGCGTCGATGCCGGTCTCAACGAGCACCGTCGTCATCCCGGCCGCCGCACCGAGCGCGATGTCGGTGTCGAGCCGGTCGCCGATGACGAGACACCGCTCCGGCGGCGCGTCAAGCGCCGAGAGCGCGGCCGCGCGTGCTTCCGGGGATGGCTTCCCAAGAATCTTCGCCGGCTCCCGTCCGACGACGCCGCCGACGGCGTTGATTATCGCGCCTGACCCCGGTGCCATCCCGGATTCGGCCGGAATCAGTCGGTCGGGGTCGGTTCCGTAGAACGTCGCCCCCGAATTGAGCGCCCGGTACCCGGCAAGCAGGTCGCCGTAGTCGAATTTGTCGGTCCAAGAGACGACCAGCACGTCGGCCGCCGTGGCCTCTTCGACGACGTGCAGGCCGGCCGCCTCGAACTGCCGGCGGAGCCCGTCGTCGCCGACGAGAAAGATGGCTCCGTCGCCGTGTTCGTCGGCGAGAAACCGGGTCGTGACTGTGCCGGCGGAAAGCACCGACTCGGGGCCGACGTCGATGCCGAGTTCACTCAACCGGTCGGCGTAGGCCGAACGGGATTTTGTCGGGTTGTTCGAAAAGAAGACCGGTCTGATACCGAGTTCCCTGAGTCGGCGCACTGCCGCCGCCGCGCCCGGAAGTAGTTCCGAGCCGCGGTAGATTGTGCCATCGAGGTCGAGGACCGCACCCGCATACTCCATACCCGACGTAGGCGGCCAGCGGTGTTAACCGCTGGCTTCCCGGCCCAATGCTATCCGTCGGTCGTTGTGACGGGCGTGCCGTACCTGACAATGGCCGCCGTTGCGGTCGGAACGAGCACCGAGACAGCGACGAGCCCAACCGAAAGCGGAAACGCGCCGGCGACAGCGCCGAGCACACCGTACCACGATAGCACGACGCCGTAGGCGACGAGGACGAAGAAGCCGAAATAACACCCCAACACGAGCGCCCGTTCGGTCGAGGACGCGACCACGCCGAGAAGACCCCCGGCCACGACGAGACCGAGCCAGTGGCCGGCTGTCGCCCCAATCCCGACGACAACGGCAGCCGCGACAGCCAGCTCCGAACGGGAGCCATACCGGATGGCGTGGAGGTGCCCGGCGAAGCTCATCCGTCCACCTCCGCAAACTCGATGACGACCGGCCCGCGTGGCGCATACGCCATCGGTTCGGTACCGCCAGTCGCCCACGGGTCCAGCCGGTCATCGTAGTGCGTCGACAGCGGGTTGCCCGACTGCCCGCCCGGAAGCGTCCCGACGCCGCCGTCGCCATCGACGACCATCCGCCAGCTCATGCCGGCTTGCGGCTCACGGTCCGGACGGAAATTGAAGACCGTCGCCGGGCTGCCGGCCATCGGTCGCCGGTCGTAATCGAGGAAGTCAAGCGGGAACTCGTGGTCGAGCTCGAGCTGGCTGTAATCACCGTAGGTGCCGTAGCCCTCTGCTTCAGCCCGGTCAAGCGCCGTCGACAGCGCATCGGCCGCGATATCCTCGCGGGTCTCGGTGGTTCGGGTCGAGGGGTTGTCGAACCACTCGCTTTCGCTGTCGAGTCTGGCAAGCGTCGTATCCGCCGGATAGTAGGACTCGTCAAGACCGGCCGCGTCGAACTCCGGCCCCCACGTCGCCTCGCGGTAGGCCGAGAGCCACAGCGTGAACACAAGCGCCGCCTCGGAGTCCGGCTCCATCCGCCGGTCCCACGACGCCAGCTCCGACAGCGCTGTGTGCTCTCTCGGTGCCAGCTGTGACGCATCGAGCGCGAGAAGCTGCGGCAGGAAGGTTGCGGCCCGCTCCGAGTAGGTGTCTCGCTGGAGGTCGACGTGGAACGCCCGGTCCATCGGCTCGCCGCTTTCGGCCCGCTCGTCGAGCCGCTCGTAAATGCGTTCGCCACGGTACGGGTCGGCGTAGCGTGTGCTCCGGGCGATGTAGAAGGGTGGGTCGTTCATGGTCCGCTGGTTTGCCGTCGCAACGTAGTCGGCACCGCGGACCTCGGGGAACCGCTCGAAGTCGGCGAAGCCATCGGCAGCGAAGTCGCTGACGCCGTAGGGCTCGAAGCCGTCCCACTCTCCGTGGCCGGCCGAGCCGTTGAAGATGCGGTCGCCGGCGACGACCTCGCCGTCGGCGGTCCGGACCGGATACTGACCGGTGATGCGGAACAGCGTTTCCTCGCTGTCGGCGGCGACGATATTCTGTGTCGGGAGGTCGAACCGGCGCAACGCCGCCCGCACGTCGTCGATATCGTCCGCCTGATTGAGCTGGTAGACGGCCTCTGCCTCCCGGGTGCCGGTCATTCCGAGCCACGAGACGCCGACGCGCCTGTCCTCCCGTTCGATGAGTGCGCCGTGGACGGTCCGCTGAACGTCGACCGTCTCGTCTTCGGCCCCTGCGACGTTGATGGTCTCGGTGCGGCTCTCGACGGTTCGCTCTGTGTCCCGATACCGGTAGGTTTCGTCGTCGACCCACTCGTATTCGTAGACATCGAGCACGTCAGCGCCGACGTTGGTAAAGCCCCACGCAACGTCGTCGGTTGCGCCGATGACGACGACGGGCATCCCGGGGAAGGCCACGCCGCGGACCTGCGTGTCCGGCGACTGGAGATGCATTTCGTACCAGATCGGCGGCACGGTCAGTTCTAGGTGTGGGTCGTTGGCGACGACCGGGTGGCCGTCGTCGGTGTGTGTCCCGGCGACGACCCAGCTGTTGGACCCGATTCCAGCGTCGGGTTCGTACGGCTCGATGGCGTCGTATATCGCCTCGTAATCGGCCGCTTCAGGGTCGGGCGAGGCCGCCGCTCCGTCGCCGCCATCGCCAGCTCCAGCCATCGGATTGTGGTCATCACGGACGACGGGTGTGTCGTGGTCGAGTTGGTCGGGATACAGCGACGCCGCATCGGGGAGTCGGTCTTCGACTGTCGCCTGTTCGAGGTCCGCGAAAGACCCGGTCAACCCCCACGAGACGAGTTTCCCAACGAGCAGCGTGTCTTCTGGTTGCCACGGGTCCGGCTCATAGCCCGCAACGGCGAACTCCATCGGTAGCGGATTGCTGTCGGCATAGGCGTTGACGCCGTCGGCGTAGGCCTCGACGTTCGTTCGTGTCTCCTCGTCCTCAATAGCTTCCCACGACGCCTCCGCAGCGGCCGCAAAGTCCATCTGCCGGTGGAAGCGGTCGGATTCGACCTGTTCGGGGCCGAACGCCTCGGCGAGTTCACCGCGCATCAGCCGCCGCTGGAGGTCAAGCTGGAAGAGCCGGTCGCGGGCCTGTGCGTAGCCGGCGGCGTAGCTCATCGCCGCGTCCGAGTCAGCCTCGATGTGCGGGACTCCTTGGTCGTCGTATCGGACCGTCGCCTCGCCGTGTGGGCTCTCGACGGTTGTCGGACCGGTAACGGCCCGTTCGATAGACGGGCCCGTGTCGGTCGGGTTCGCCTCGTCCGCGCCGGCCCAAGCGTCGCCGGTGAACGGCGCGACAAGGCCGATGGGTCCGCTCGCGGCGTACAGCGACGCGACGAGCAGGACGCTGAACGCGACCGCAAGAAGCGGCCGACGGCGCTGTTGCATGACAACGACACACAGAATCAATTACCAAAAAGTTTCCCGTTGTCCCTGTCGCCGGCGCTACACGCCGGGATTCGGGTCGGCGTCGGCCAGCTCCGCCGTCATCGACTCGACGCGCTCCTCGCGACGTTCCTCACGGCGGTAGGCGACCATCTCCTGAAGCTTATCGGCGACCTCTTCGCGGAGTTCCGCGGCCCGTTCCTCATCGATGTCGAGCGCTCTGGGCTGGCGGTTCGTCAACCCGCTCGACCCGGCCGTATCAACGACGAGCGTCGCCAGCCGGCGACGACGCTGAAACACCGTTTGGGAGTCAAGGACCGTTTGGACGCGGTAATACGGGACGACGGTGATTGTCCGGGTCCAGAATCCCTCCCGCAGAACGATATACTCCGATTGAACATCGTAGCCGAGGTTCAGCCATTTCAGGTGGGCGGCGACGGCCGCAAGCGGGAACAGCGCCAGCGTCGCATACCACGCGAAGGTCAGGTCGGTGTAGGCGTCCGCGCCGAAGGCGACGATGACGGCTATGAGGGCGATAATGCTGTATCGGCCGGCGTACCGCTCTCTGGCCCGCTTGGGTGGGCGCGTAAACTCGACGTCGGTAAAGTCCTCGACGGACTGTGCGAGGTTGAACACCCTGTCTCGCTTGGCCAGCGGGATGGCCGACTCCGACCCTCGGTCGCCCGGCGCGTAGCCAGCAGTCTCGACGGCCAGCGACGCATACCGCAACCGGCGAGCGATGAAATTCTCCGAGACGGTGAGCGTCTGGACCTTGGAGAGCGGTATCGCGCCGCTAAACCGTTGTAAGAGTCCCCGTTCGTAGAGGAGTTCGTCGTTCTGCCGGGCGAGGCGGAACCCATAGTAGTTCATCACCGCGAGGATGCCGCTGATACCGGCGGTGACGACGACGATTGCGGCCGCCGCCAGCGGCGCGGTCACCGCCAATCCCACGAGCGGGTCGGCGAACTGCTCGCGGAGCGACGGCGAGACGACGGGCAAAAGCACCGTCACAAACGAAAGCAGCCGCAGGTCGATACCGACGACGCCCAAGAGTCCGAGTTCCTTGGAGGTAATCGAGAAGAGTTCCTGCTCCGGCTCCGCGGACCGTTCTGCCTCCCGTTGGGTCTGCCCCCGTTTGAGACGGCCGATTTCGGACTGTAGCCGCTGTGCTTCCTCGACGCTTACATACCGGAGCGACGCCTCCGTCGAGGAGCCGCCCGCTGTTTCGAGGTTTATCTGTGCGACGCCGAAGGCCCGCTGGAGCACGTTACGGCTGATGTCGACGTTCTGTACCCGCTGTATCGGAATCTCCCGGCGGCGTCGCGAGATGACACCGGAGGCCATATCCAGCGTGTCGGCGGTAAGTTCGTACTCGAACCGCTGGTAGTAGATGAGTTGGTAGGCAAGCGCGATGACAAACCACGCAGCCACGATGACGCCGACCGCTGAGGTACCGCCGAGCGCCGGCGACCCGAGGATAGCGATAATCAGGACCCACGCGAGGCTGATAACCGATTCGATGGCCCGCAGCGGGACGGAGAACGGATGGAGCTTCATCAGACGGCGTCTTCACCCTCGGCGGCGATTGCGAGCTGTTTCAGCCGGGATTGGAGGTCTTCTGCCCGCTCTGGCGTCAGTCCGGGAATCGATACGTCAGCCCCACGCGAACCCGCAGTGTAGACAACTGTCGTCGAGAGCCCGAACACCCGCTCTGTCGGACTCCGTCTGGTGTCGACGTGCTGTATCCGCACGTACGGCGCGACGGTCGTTACCTGCGTGAGCACGCCGCGGTGCAGATACAGAGAGTCCTCCCGCACCTGATAGGTCCAGATACGGTATCGGAGCACCGCGAAGACGATACCCACGAGAAATCCGACAGTAAAGACCGCCCCGCCGATTCGTGGGCTGCCGAACTCTATCATTGAAAAGCCCACAGCGGCGACACCGCCCAGAATCGCTGCCGTAATCGCAGCCTGTAGCGACCAGACGGCCTGTATCTCGGGTTCGAGCGTCTGTGGAGGGCCAGTAAGCTCTTCGATGTCGGGAATGTCGTCCGGCGTCAGACCCGTATCGACGCGACGAACCGCCGGCGTCAGCGACTCGTCGAACGGGCTCTCGGCCATTCGACTGCCGTCCGTCTCGTCCATTGCGGGATACTGTGGGCGCAACATATATAGTAGCGGTGTCCTCGACACCAAGTGGTTCCTGTTAACGTACGTGCCACTTACTAATTCAATGAAGCATGGGCAACGTGCTGATGCTGCTACCAGTTTCGTGCAAGATACAGAGCGTATGTTCGTCACCCGGGCGCTCTCAGTGTGAGCGCACACTAGAGTTTATTAACGATGGAATCGTACGTTCATATGTGAGTAGTGAGAGCGTTGACTCAGAGAGCAAGGTGTCAGGGAATCAGGCGAACATTCCTGCCCACATTCGCCGGGAACTCGACATCGATGACGGCGACAAACTGCGCTGGCACATCGAGGATGACGGCACGCTCCGGGTCCATGTCGTCCAGCAACGGACCGGTACGTTCAGTGACTTCGCCGGCTACGGCGGCGACGAAGAGACAGTGGTTACAGCGGACCACGATGCGTGGGGCGTCGGCGACAGCTAAATGCCACGTGTACTCATCGACACGACCGTTCTCTTCGCCGCAACGTACCGCCAAGACAGTGCACACGACAAAGCCCTTCCCATCCTCTCCGGCATCGATACTGCCGCTCTCCCGGAAGTAGTGATTCTCGACTACGTACTCGCAGAGACGCTAAACGGCCTCACCACCCACGCCGGCCACGACGCCGCTGTTGACTTTCTTGACCGTATCGAAGAGAACGCGCGGTTCCACATCGAATCACTGACCGCGGACGCTTTCGCCACAGCGAAAGCGCTCTTCCGCCAGTACGAGCAGTTCTCGTTGGTTGATGCCTGCATCGTCGCCTATATGCAAAACGAAGGGTTCGGATACCTCTATGCGTTCGACGACGACTTCGATGCCGCAGCAGATATTTCTCGCCTCACCACTGCAACAAACCCCTATCAGCCGCAATGAGCCCCTCGCGCGAGTGGCCGATTCGCTTCCTCAATCTTGCACAGCACGTCCTGAAAGAACCCAGTGGACTATTTTGCTAGCTTCAGTACGAGCCGCGTACGTTACTCCGGACCAGCGAACCGCCGGATTCGGTCCGCAGTGACGGCTATCGGTGCAGCGAAATACAGCAGCGGGTTACCGCCGGGTCTGTCGAAGCCGTTGGCCGCAAACAGCGTGTTCGTCTCGATGTCCGCCCACGCCGGGGCCAGCGACCACGGCTCGTGGTCGATGTCGCCGTAGTAGACGGTTCCACCACGGTCGGTCGTGTAGAACCGGTATCGCTCGGTCAGAAACGCCGGAAGCGAGCCGGGGTCGGGCGTGGAGAAGTCGCTGTCAGGGCCGTAGCGCGCGTCGAAGCGGGCGTCCGGTGCGTCGCTCGTCCGACGGCTACGGAACCGGACCTCCCGGTCGGTGCCTTCGCCTCGCGTCTCGATATCCATCGCCGCTCGGTAGTAGGGCAACTGGAACAGCGCTCTGGCGATAGCGACGCCAATCCGGTCGTCGGCGTCGAGATTGTAGAAGTAGACGCCCGGCCTGCCGTCGACGGTAACATACGTCCGAAGGTTCAGTTCGCCGAATTCAAGGCCGAACGGGACGCCGCGGGGGCTAATATCCGACATCACGAAGGGCACGACACCGAGGTAGGCGTCGCCGTCGAAGGTGTCGACGGCGAGTCCGTCCGGAAGCGTCTCAGCGACGGTTTCCGGCGGCACCGTCCAATGGGCGAAAAGTAAATCCCGCCACGTCATCTCCAGCAGGTTTCGCATGTCTTTGTCTAGGGCTGCTGGTCGTATATGCCTTCGACCAGCGGAACCAGTCACGATGTATCTCAGGTGGTCTGTGATGCCATCGCCGGGCTACGGAATCCGACTGCCGACCGCGTAGACGACGACACCGACTATCGTGGTCAGAAAGCCGACAAGCAAAATCGGCATATCCTGCTCCAGCGGATGTACGACGTGGTCCGGGGTTCCGTACAAAAGTCTGAAAACCGCATCATAGAGCCCGTCGTGGAGCGCTGGGGCAAGGAATCCGGCACCGATTCCACCTGCGACACCGCCGCCCCACAACAGCTGTGTCTGTTTTGGAGACTGGCGGCGTTGCATATCCAGTACGACGAGGCCGAGTCCAGAGAGTGCGACCGCAATGGCAAGGAGGAGGGCTATGGGGGACATGGTATCGGAGTCATGTTTTACAAACCCGTATTCTGATAAAAATATGTCGGACTCCGGGCGAACCACACATGTTTCAGGGGGGAAAGAAGCCATCCTGTGCCTACAGCGCTCATCATTCCACCCACGCTGGCCAGTCGCTGCGGACGGTTTATTTGGGATGGGCGAGAGACAAACGCACATGGAGTTCGATGTCGTTCAGGGGGACATCGCAGCACAGTCGGCGGACGCGCTGGTCAACGCAGCCGGGACCAGCCTCAAAATGGGCTCCGGCGTCGCCGGGGCGTTGCGCCGGGCTGCCGGTCGCGGGCTCAACGAGGAGGCGGTCTCGAAGGGACCGGTTGACCTCGGGGAGGCGGCCGTCACCGACGCCTACGAACTTGACGCCGAGTACGTGATTCACGCCGCGGCAATGCCCCACTACGGCGACGGAGAAGCGACAGCCGAGAGCATTCGCGAGGCGACGCGGAACGCGCTTGCGGCTGCTGACAAGCGGGGCTGTTCATCGCTCGTACTCCCGGCGCTGGGCTGTGGGGTCGCGGGCTTCGACCTCGAGGAAGGCGCAGCACTCATCGGGGAGACAATAGCCGAATACGAGCCGGAGACGCTCGAAGCGGTCGAGTTCATCGCGTACTCGGACCGCGAGTACGAGACGGTACGGGCGGCGACAGAGCTGTTCCGGAACGACGGGTGAAGACGGAGGGATAGACGGTCAACCGGCGATTTCCGAGAGCATTCGGGCCTCGATTTTCCGGAGGTGCTCGCCGACGGTCGTCGTCGACAGCCCGAGATGGTCGGCGATGTCCTGATGGGTGGCCTCCCGTGGAACCTGATAGTAGCCGAGTTCGGCAGCGGTATCAAGTATTTCCCGCTGCCGGTCGGTCAACATCGCCGAGAGTTCCTGTAGCTCCGGGTCGTAATCGGAGAGCCGCTCGAGTTCGACCCGGAGGTTCTCGGGAATGTCGTCGATTGCCTCCTTGACCGTCTCCTCGCCGCCGATGGAGGCGACGCTGATACCGCCGTTGGGACCGTATTCGATGGGCATGTCGATGACGAGTTCGTGCCGTTGGGTGAGGTCGTGGAGGGCCTGCCCGACATCCGTCGGCTCGGTGTGGAGGTAGGCTTGCACGCCGTCCCGAAGCGTCGAGATATCGTAGGAGAGGACGTTATCACTCGCCTCGAACAGTTCGTCGAGGCCGTCCGGCCCGCCGCTGATTTTCAGGAGGTAGACCGCGGTCCCGTCGTTGAGTCGGTTCGTGTGGAGAATTGCCTCGTAGTTGTGGTCCGGACTCGCGGCGACCGTTCCGCCGGTCGGGTCGATTTCGCCGTCCTCCGGAACGAGGGAGACCTTGACGTACCGCATTGTGCCGGCTCTTGGTGGGCGGGATATAAACCTCCCTCGGTCGACAGGGTGGTCCTCAGTCGTGGCCGGAGACGGGAACCGGTTCGTAGGGCGCTTCGAGGTACGCGAGGTCGCTATCCGAGAGGTCTATCTCAAGTGCTTCGACGGCATCTTCGAGGTGGGACAGCTTTGATGCGCCGACGATAGGGGCGTCAACCCATTCCTTGTGCAGCACCCACGAGAGCGCGATTTGCGCCATCGAGACGCCCTTGTCGGCGGCCAATTCCTGTACCCGTTCGTTGATCTCCCGGCCGCCGTTGTCCGCGTAGGGGTGTTCTTGTGCGTAGTCGTCCGTCTCGGCGCGCTTTGTCGACATGTACTCCTCGTGGGGGCGGGTGAGGTAACCGCGAGCCATCGGGCTCCACGGCATAACGCCGAGTCTCTCCTTCTCACAGAACGGGAGCATTTCGCGCTCCTCCTCGCGGTAGGCGAGGTTGTAATGGTTCTGCATCGTCGCGAACCGCTCTAGGCCCTCCCGGTCGCTGGTATGGAGCGCTTCCGCGAGCTGGTGGGTCCACATCGACGACGCGCCGATATGGCGGACCTGTCCCCGCTGGACCGCGTCAGTCATCGCGCGTAGCGTCTGTGCTATCGGCGTGTCGTAGTCCCAGCGATGAATCTGATAGAGGTCAACGGTATCCATTCCGAGCCGGTCGAGCGAGGCCGAAAGCTCTTGCTCGACAGTCTTCCGGGAGAGACCACCGGAGTTGGGGTCCCCATCCCGCATCGGGAAATAGACCTTCGTCGCAACGACCGATTCCTCGCGGTGGCCGTCGAGTGCGTCCCCGAGAATCCGTTCGCTCTCGCCGCGGGAGTACATATTTGCGGTGTCAAAGAAATTGATGCCGAGGTCGAGCGCCCGCTCGACGAGTTCGTGGCCGAACTCCTCGCCCCGAACCCACTCGCGCCAGTCGTCGTCGCCGAAGCTCATGCAGCCGAGACAGATGCGCGACACCTCGATACCGGTTGCGCCGAGCGTCGTATACTCCATACCCGCACCAGCACGGGCGCTGGCAAATACTTTGGCGGTCGAGTCAGCCGAGCGACTCAGCGTCCAGCGTCCCTATCCACCAACGGAACGCGACGACGGCGGCGACAGCGACGAGACAGTAGCCGGCGAGATGGGCGTAGGTGGTCGTCGTCGGGCTGTTGATGGCAAACAGCGCGATACTCGTCGCAGGGTGTTCCGGAAGCAACGCGACCGCGGCGAAGGCCGCGAGCATGCCGAACGAGTAGGTCAGCTGTGCCCGCTGTCTGACCGGTATGGCGACCGCGAGTGCGGCCGCAAAGACGACAGCGAGGGCAGCGAAACTGGTCGCGATTGCCAGTATCGGCGCGACGTTCGCGATGGCGATGTCGTTGATGGCGAGCAACGCAAGCCAGAGGACCACCTGCAGCGGCGTCAACACGGCCATGACCCCGGCTTTTCCGTCGACGATATCGAGCAGCGACGCGGGCGTTACTCGCAACAGCTCCAGTGTCCCCCGTTCTATTTCCTCGGTCAGCGAGTCGACGACAACCGCGCCGCTGATGAACACCGGGAGGAAGACCAAGAGCGGAACGAGCACGGTGTAGGAGAACCCGAAGTAGGGACTCGCATCAACGCTGGGGGGGACAGAAAGCGGCAGCACCGAGAGATACTCGCTGCGGTCGGCCCGCTCGTTCCGTTCGAGGGTTTCGAGCGCGGCCCGCAGTTGGACGACGATGAACGTTTTCTGGACGCTTGCCTGCGGCGCTTCTATACGCACCGCTATCCGCCCCTCAGCGCGCTCGACATGAGCGGTCGCTTGCACCCGATTGTCCTCGAACGCTGCTCGGGCCTCACTGCGGTCGTCGTACGGCCGAACGACGAGCCCATCAACCTCACCAGCGGCCTCGACGAGCGCGTCGGTTTCCTCGCCGGTCGCCCCGACGATAACGTCATCAGCCGCCGCTCCCGGCTCGTACAGCGATGTCAACCCGACAACCAAGAACGACGAGAAGCCGGCGATGACAAGCTGAATGAGCAACGCGAGCACGATGGTCTTCTCACGGGAGAGCGACCGCAGCTCGCGGCCGGCGATAGTCGTCTTAGACAAGGGTACTCACCACCGCGACGTTGTAGATGAGGTGTACGAGCATCGCAACCGCGAGGCCGACAGCGAAAGCGCCCCTGCTCCGCCGGGCTCCGAGCGACGAAATCGTCGCCGTGACCACATGAAGCGCAAGCGGGGCGAGCGCCAACACTGCAATCAGCGCCACGTCTCCCGTTCCAAACCCGGTCTGGAAGGCGGCGTCGGCGACCGCAAGCTCCGGCAACCCGACGAGCTGGACGGCAAGCGTCAACTTCTCGGCGAGGAAGAAGCCGACGCCCGAGGCGATGCCGGCAGCGACGGCGACGCCGAGCGTCCGCTCGTACCGAGAACTCTCAAACCCGGCGTATATCGGCAGTCCCTTGGCGAGTTCTTCGATGACGGCGATGACCGCGAAGACGAGCGGAATCGACAGCGTCACCGGCAGCGCAAAAAGCAGCGCAACCGCCAACAGCTCCGCGATGAAGACAAACGGGACGAGCAGCGCGACGACGACGGCGACGCTCCGCGGACGGTGAATCCGTGCGGCGAGGGCGTCCATCGCCTTTTGATGGACGGGCCGCTGGGTGAAAAGGTCCTCCTCGCGGTAGATGCCGATGCCGAGCAGAAAACAGAGCGCGGCCACAAGCGTCGGCGGGCCAGTCGAGAAGACGAACTCCGCGGCCGTCACGCCGGCACCGGTCAGGTCCTTGATAGCCAGCGTCAGCGGCGAGACGAAGGCGACTCGGCTGGTTTCGGCGAAGATGGCCGGTACGAATGCATACGTCGTGAGGACGGTGCTTATCGTCACCGTCACGAACGTGAGTTCCTTGAACGACCGGGCGAACATCGCTCCGAGGAACGTTGTTCCGAGGAACAGCAGCGCCAGCGGGACGACAGCAGCCACGGACAGCGCCCCCGCCGTCGCCCCGAGTACGCGGAGTCCTCCGACGATGACAGCAGCGATGGCAATCGACGCAGCGATGTACGGCAGGGTCTTGCCGAGGACGATTTCGCTGCGGCTCACGGGTGCGACCAACAGCAGTTCGCCGCGCCTGTCGAGCCGTTCCGAGAGCATCGAGCTCCCGTAGGCTTGGATGAGGAAGTTCAACGGCAGCACAAACAGGAACGCAAGCACGAGCGACTGGAACGGGAACGGCGGCTGGATATCGGACGGCGAGCCGGTCGTTTGCTGTGCGCCGAAGAGGTCGAATGCACCGAGCGACGGCGCACCGATTGCCCTATCATCGGCGTCGGTATCGGTGTCGTCCCCGTCGGGCGCTCCGGGCGCTGTCTCGTCGCCATCGTCAGCCGGAGCCGCTTCGCCATCCGTTTCGTCGTCGATTTGTTCGTCCGGCGGTGCGACCGTAATGCCACGGTCCCGCTCGACGAACTGCATTGTCACTGTCACCGGGAACGCGGCCGTCTGGTTGTCCTCGGCGAGCATCCGGCGGTCGTTGTACTGCTCGACGGCGTTCCGGAAGGAAGCAAGCGCCGCCAGGCTCTTTCCGGTCGGCTCGCCGTCCTCGACAGCGAGGTAGATGGCCGTCTCGTCGGGCCGGTCGTCAATATAGAGGTCATATCGGTCGTCACCCGCAAAGCCGCCGATGACGAGGCCGTCAACGCCGGTTGGAGACGCCGGTCCAGTATCGACACCGGCAGCCGGGTCAACGACAGCGAACGTCGGGTCCTCGGCGACCGGGTCATGATACGGCGAGTCTTCGTCGACGCCGACACGGTAGATGCCGTCTTCGAGAGCGACTCCGCCGACGACGGCGACCGCCCCGACCGCCAGCGCGAACGCGACCGCAGCGACCGCGACCGCGACGGCTCCCCGGTCGATACCGCCGACACCTTTCGTTGATTCCCAGCGCGCGATGCGCAGCAGCGTTCGCGGCCGCATCAGCCCTCTGTCGGTCGGTCGGCGGTGGTTTGCTGGCTGTGCTCGGCTGCGCTCCGGTCGTTTCTTTCGTTCCGGCCCGAAGCAACGTCCAGAAAGAGCCCTTCGAGACTCGGCTCCACGGTCCGGATATCAGCAAGGCGGCCGCCCCGCTCTACGGCGGCTTCTCGGACGGCCTCAACAGCATCAATATCGTCGACGACGCGCCGGTATCTGTCGTCGTCCTCGACCGAGCCGGGAACCTCGACGGTCGTAAAGACGTGATACTCCGTCTCGCCGTACGTCTCCCGGAGTTCGGAGAGCGGCCCCTTCGTGACGATTTTGCCCTCGTTCATAATCGCGACCCGGTCGCAGACCTCCTCGACGTGGTAGAGATTGTGTGCCGAGAAGACGACGGTGCGGCCCTCCTCGGCGAGTTCCTTCGTGAACTCGATGATGTAGTTCGTCGTCAGCGGGTCGAGACCGGACGCCGGTTCGTCGTAGACCAGCACGTCTGGGTCGTTGACCAGCGAGCGGGCGATGGCGACTTTCCGCTTCATTCCCTTCGACATGTCGCCTAAAGCCCGTTCGCGGTGAGCCAACTCCAGCCGGTCGAGCGTGTTTTCGATGCGCTGGTTGGCAACCTCGCGCGGGACATCGTAGAGGTCGGCAAAGAATCGGAGATACGACCGCGGTGACATCTCCTCGTAAAGCGGCGACTCCTCGGGGAGAAAGCCGAGGCGGCGTCGTGTCTCGCGGCTATCGGCCGGTTCGCCGTTGATGGCGACCGTCCCCGAAGTCGGCTCAAGCAGTCCGGCGATAGCCTTCAGTGTCGTCGTCTTGCCGGCTCCGTTCGGCCCGATGACGCCGAAGACTTCCCCACTGTCGACGCTGAATGTGCTTCCTTCGACCGCAGCGAACCCCCCGTATTCCTTCCGAAGGTCGCGTACCTCTATCACGTGCGGTCGAACGCCCCCCGGTTACAAAAATCCGTGCCGCGAATCGTCGACGGAAGCCGCCGACTACGTGCCGACCGCGTCGGCGAGCAACTCGTGTGACCGAAGCTTGGTCTCGTGGTCACCAACGGTCTGTTGGACCATCACCTCGTCGACGCCGAGTTCGTCGGCGAGTTGGTCGAAAAGCGCCGCAACCGTTTCCGGGCTGCCGGAGATGGCGCGCGGCCACGCATCGATATCGAGCGATGTCGGCGTGGGGTCGGGAACACCACCAAGCTCGTCGATGGCTGTCTCGACTGACGGCCGCGCTCCGACGGTGCCGCGCTGCATTCGCGCGTAGACGGCCTCGGCGACGGACCGCTGCCGGGCGGCCGCCTCGTCTGTCGGTGCACAGACAGCGTTGACAGCAACCATCGCCTGCGGCTCGTCGACGCCGCCGGCCAGCGGCGAGGCTTCGAACTCCTCGCGGTAGGTCTCGAATGCGCGCGGCATGAACTGCGGGCGGATGAAGGCCGCAAAGCAGTACCGGAGGCCGAGCCGGCCGGCGACGGCGGCGCTGGAGGGGCTCGACCCGAGCACCCACGGTACCGCCGGCCCCGCTCCCGACCGTGGGATGGTGATGTCGGCGTACTCATGGCCGTCAGGAAAGTCGTCATAGAGATGGGCAACGACGGCTTCGATCTTCTCCGCGTGGTCCTCGTCGGGGTTCCGGACGTGCCGTTCGGTCCCGAGCGCCCGGTCGACTGCCGGCGACCCGTTTGCGCGACCGAGGCCGGCGTCGACCCGCCCCGGCGCGAGGCCGTCGAGCGCGCCGAATATCTCGGCGACCTTGAGCGGGCTGTAATGGTTGAGCAGGACCGCACCGCTCCCGAGCCGTATCGAGTCGGTCGCCGCCGCCAGCCGCCCGAGCAACACCTCGGGGGTCGTGCCGGCGAGCGTGTCGGCCATCCCGTGGTGTTCAGCGACCCAGTACCGAGTCAAGCCGAGGCGCTCGGCCTGTTCGGCGGCCTCAACGGTGTCGGCGTATGCCTCCGTCGCGGTTCCGTCGTCAGGGACCGGCGACAGGTCAACAGCAGAGAGGTTCACAGGTGTGGTCGCCGCTGCCGAATCCTAAGCGTTGCGACCGCAGAAACGAGGTCCGAGTGCCGCTCACTTCGGTGTGGTGACGCTGAAATCGCGTACCGAATGCAGGTCGTCATCGATGCCGGTCCCGTCGCAGTCGTCGTTCGGACACTCGTAATGCCATCCGTCGCGGGTCGCCCGCCGCTCGGAGAACTGTTCGCCGCAGCACTCACAGACGAGCGCTTCCGACGAGCAGGTGTCGCGGTGGAGTTCGTACTGTAGTTCGTTCGTGAACGTCCGTTTGCAGTTGCGGCACGTGTAGGTCATATCTGAACGTCGATTATCGAGTATAATATAAGTACCCGTTCGTTTTTCACCGTGGGAATTGGGCGAAACGACAGAGGGCGACGGGGCCGGTAGAACCGATGCCTACGCGCCCGCTCTGAAGCCGGTGGGTCACCGCCCACCGTAGGTGAGCCTTAGACCAGCCCGATGTTGAGCGCGTACGGCCACGTTGAGCCGGCAACCGCGAGGAAGGCCAGCGCGCCCCCGGCTCCGAAGACGTTCTTGAGGAAGGCGTTCATCTCGTTTTGTGCCTCTTCGCCGTCCATGTTCCAGAAGTCGTGCATCGTTACCGCCGAAGCGAGCAAAAACAGCGCTAGCCCGCCGGCACCGATGGCAGGAACCACTCCGGCAACAACCGAAAGCCCACCGAAGACGAGTAGCCCGCCGCTGAGAAGGACGGATGCCCGAGGGAACGGAAGCCCCTTGAATTCAGCGTACTCGGCCATCCCGTCGGTATCGAGGAAGTGGTTGACGCCGGTGAACGCGAGCGTCGCACCGAACAGGACGCGGGCGAGCACGAATACGATGTCAGCGCCGGCGCTCTCAAACATCGTCAGTCCCCTCCACTGGTCGGCTGGCGGTTCCAAATCGTTCGCTTGCTGGCTGCGAGTTCGTCGTCGAAGCTAGTATCATTACACAAGCTGGTACACGCTCGAACTAATATATCAGTTTGGCAACATTAGTGTTACCGGGTAACCTCGATGTTATGAGGGGGCCTAACACGGATGTACCGGGGCGACAACCCGAACGTTTTATCGGCTATCTACCGGAAGCGGGCGTATGGACACGGTCGAGCGGACGGACCTCGTCGCTCGGTTTACCGAGGAGGTAATCGAGCGCGACGAGATTGAGACGTTGTTCGAGGAACAAGACGAGCCGACGGCGTACATCGGCTACGCGCCGACTGGTGAGATGCACATCGGCCACTTCACGACGATGCGGAAGTTGGCCGACTTCATCGACGCCGGCCTCGATGTGACGGTCCTCGTCGCCGACCTTCACGCACACCTCGATGACGCCAAAAGCCCCTTTGAGCTGCTGGAGGCCCGGTCGGAGTACTACGAGCGGGCCATCGAGGGGATGATAGCTGCTGCGGGTGCCGACCCCGACGGTATCTCGTTCATCCGCGGGACGGACTTCCAGCTCGACGAGCCGTATACCCTCGACCTCTACCGACTGCTGGCCGATACGACGCTTTCCCGAGCCCAGCGAGCCGGCAGCGAGGTTGTCCGACAGTCCGAGAACCCCTCTCTCGGCAGCCTCGTGTACACGCTGATGCAGGCGCTTGACGTCGCCGCGCTCGACGCTGACATCGCCTACGGCGGCATCGACCAGCGCGGCATCTACATGCTCGCCCGCGAACAGCTTCCCGACCACGGCTACGACAAGCCGGCCTGCGTGTTCGCCCCCCTGCTGTCGGGACTTTCCGGCGGCAAGATGTCCGCTTCGGAAGCAGGGTCGAAAATAAACCTCACTGACGATGGGGAAGCCATCGACGAGAAGATCGGCGGCGCGTACTGCCCAGCCGGAGAGACCGAAGAAAACGGCGTCTTGGAGTATCTCGAATACCTCGTCTTCCCGGTGTTTGACCAGCGCGACACGTCGTTCGTCGTCGAGCGGCCGGAAAAGTACGGCGGCGACCTTGAATACGGGACCTACGACGAGCTTGAGGCGGACTTCGTCTCCGGAGAGCTACACCCCGCTGACCTCAAGCCCGCTGCCGCCGCCGCCATTGACGAAGTCGTCGCCCCGGTTCGAGAACTGCTCCTCGAAGACCCCGAGCTGCTTGCGTCGGCCTACCCCGAGCGCTACGAGTAGTTTCTCACTCGATTTCGAGCCACTCGTCGGCCCATTCTTCGATTTCGTCGAACACCGGCGCGAGCGAGCGACCCTTCTGTGTTAATGAGTAGTACGTCGCAACCGGTGCGTCCTCTTCGAGTCGTCGCTCGACGAACTCCGTCTCCTGAAGGTCGTCAAGCACGCGCGACAGCGTTCGGGAGTTGGCCCCCGTCGAACGCTTCAGTTCGTTGAACCGCTTTTCGCCGTGCTGGAGGTCATGCAGCACGAGCAGCCGCCATTTTGAGCCGATTTGGTCCATCGACTCGACGACCGGACATGCCGCCTCCAACCGACGCTGAGTGTTCGACATAGACGCCGATACAACAGCCGGGAATAAATACTCACGCCCCGCCGGTAGCGGCACACACAAGCGGGTCGCGCCCCTATCCAATAATATGTATACAGGCCGCACGGAGAAGCCCTGCTGTCTCTGCGGGCGTCCGGAACCGGACCACCGCATCGACATCCCGCCGCGCGCGATTCAACTGCTAAAACACTCCGGGCCGATAGCGTGGCAGGACATCGAGGGTGCTGTCTCGCTGTACTTTTGTGAAGACGACTGGCAGACGGTCAAAGACCTAGTGCTGGAGACCGGGATGAGCCCGCTGTCCCGCTGCAACGCCGGCCGGGCGTCGTTCGTCCTCAGAGAGGATTTCGAGGCGCTGTTAAACGATGTCCGCGACGAACCGGACCAGCGACCGCTCGAACGGGAACTCCGCGAGAAGGCCGAATCGGCTGTCGACCGCTACGAAGATGGTGATGACCTCGTTGAGGCGAGAGACCTCGTTGAAGCCCGTGTCGTCCTCTGGGCACTTGCGGACCTTGACACACGGCAACCCCAAGCCGACGCGTGATTCGGGTACCTGCTGACAATATTTCAGTGTCTATCTCTGACAGCTATATTCTAGCGCTATTTAATTTACTCCTGTTTACGAAGCTTTTTATTCCAATACGAAGGAGCCTGCGGCACATCGAATGCACTGGCGAATCACGATCGCGGTCGGCATCGTCGCTGTCGCGGCGCTGTCGGGCGTTGCGGCAGCAGATGAGCCGATGGCTGACGCCGGCCTTGACCAGGAAGTCTCGGTCAACACCACAGTCCAACTCGACGGCACCGGGTCGACACATCCGGACGGTGAGATACAGACCTATCAGTGGGACGTTACCCACGACGGCGGGACGACAGTCTACACGTCCTGTATGACCTGTTCGCGGACGGAGTTCACGCCGTCTGCTCCCGGAACGTACGAGGTGACGCTGTCTGTCACTGATGGGGCGAGCCAGCGCGCCACAGATACGCTCTATGTTACCGTCACCGACGCGGGGCCGAGTGTCGAGCTTGACGGGCCACTAACTGTCGACACCGACGACCCGGCAACGTTCGAGGCAGCGGCCGAAAGCCCCGACGCTGAGCTCGAAACGGTTTCGTGGGCCGTCGAGGATGACATCGTCACCGAACGGCCGCTGGATGGCGGCGTGGACACTGATGCGTTCCAGTTTGCCTTCGGCGACCCGGACACGTATCGGCTACAGGTCGTGGTTCGAGATGTCAACGGCCGAACGACCTATGAGGAACTGTTCGTGCAAGCTGAAGCACCGCCGGAACCGAGCGGTGGGTCGTCGGGCGGGTCGTCCGGTGGGACGGAGACGCCGACGCCCGAGGAGACGCCGGAAGAAACGCCACGCATAGGGGATCCGAATAATGAAGAGTCGGTCATCTACGAGGCCGACGGCTACTACCAAAATCGGAATGCGGGTGCCGACGTAGCCGACTCGGCATACATCGGAACTGAAGTAACTGAATACAGCTTCGATGACGGAGAAAACGCTCCGTGGGGGCAGCCAATAATGGAGCAGGCCGGCGGAAGCGCATGGGAGGGGATTCAGTCACAGGTTTATGGAGAAGAGCGGCAGGAGCATTCGTGTACGATAACCGGCGATAGCATCGACATGTGCTCGCAGGTCGCGCATCAAATCGAATCTCATGGGGAGACATCTCACGTCTACTCACCGGACAAAAGCGGAACGTACCACGAGTACGGCTTGAGAGATGTTGAGCGTACTGAGGGGCCGAACCCCCTCGAAAATCGCGATGAGGTCGATAAGATACACGTCACCATCATCACACAGCCCGAAGAAGACGGGCTTGTTGACCAAGCTTCAGACATAGCAGACGGTGTCGTTGACGGCGTCGACAGCGCCTTTGGGTATGTTCGGTCGGGAGGTGAATCGGCATGAACCGAGACGAATTAGTAGCCAACAAGACTGTCGGCCGACGGGCATTACTTGGGTCCGTAGCTGCCTTCGCAGGTGTCGTCGCCGGCTGTTCCCAGCTATCACCGGCGTCATCGAAAGAAAACAGACCTGCGGAAAATAAAACATCGAAGCCGTCCTCCTCAGACATCCAAGACGCGAACACCCGATTGGAGTACGTCTCCAGTGAGATTGAATCGGTACCAGTAGTCGACGAGAACGGGGAGCTAGCCTTCGATACCGACGCGTTCGAAGGATCCTTCGACCACGAACGTCTCTTTGAAACGGTCAAAGACATCCGCGACTCGTTCGAAGGCCAGAATACGGACCGCGCTAACGAGCTCGTTCCCGCTTCCCGTCTCCTCTACTCCCGTATTGAGCTCCGGCTACTGCTCAACGATGTCTTCGCTTCCGGCACAATGTACCAGCACATGTTTATGCGAAATAATTATGGAGCTGCTTCCAAGCACGCTGAAGAGGCTCTAGAGGCACTTGATTACCTACCGGGGAACGCCGACACTATAGAACACCGAATTGACCGTCTTCCAGGGAGCCAGAGGGTTAATGGTGAATACAGCACGGAGGTCGCCAAGATGGAGGCGGCTATGGCTGCTGAAATATATAGCTGGGCCGTCCCCGCATATCGAGGACTCAGAGATGTCTCAACCGGAATGAAACTAGTTTCTGAGTCTCAGACGTGGGAGATGGGTGAACGGTCCCCGGATTCTCCGGAGCACTACACCGAGATCAGCGAGCGGTTCAGTAGCGCTAAAAAAGAATTCAATGAAGCACACGGTAGCGGAACGCCGATTCCGAGGATGGTACCCGTGTTTGATGACCTCCGTTGCTTTGCTTCGGATATGGACGAAGTAATGGCCGATGTTGCAACCGCTGCTGAACTGTCTCTGGAAGAAAGACACGATGAGTCCCAGCGAATCCGTGAGGATGCACTCAGACGAGCCGAACAAAACGAAAGCCGGTGCCTCCCTGAATAGAAATGAATGCCAAAACAATCTTAAATATCATTTCGGCAGTAATCCTTCTCTTTGTTGTCCTCCCTGTCGTCATCGTGGGCGCGTTCGAGCTGTGTACGACGGTCGGGAATGACAACAACTCAATTGACAAAGAAGAGCCCTCCAACGGAGAGACAAAACTCTCCGGGGTTCCAAACCCGTCTTCTTCGAACCATTCGTCGATTGATGGTGAGCGGCTAGAAGACGAGATACACC
This sequence comes from Natronomonas pharaonis DSM 2160, assembly GCF_000026045.1. Classification (NCBI taxonomy): domain Archaea; kingdom Methanobacteriati; phylum Methanobacteriota; class Halobacteria; order Halobacteriales; family Natronomonadaceae; genus Natronomonas; species Natronomonas pharaonis. The sequence goes on from NC_007426.1 coordinate 1,361,295, forward strand.
ACAAAATAAATGATAAGCGGGAATCGCTGGACAGACAGCGGCTGGAAAAGTCAGAGAGGGTTAGGCGGATTGCCCGGGGCCACAGCAAAAGTATGGCGACTGGAGACTTCTATGCGCATGTAGATACAGATGGGAATGACCAGACCGATAGGCACGAAATGTATGACGGGTGTACGTTAGTCGGCGAGAATATAATTATTGGACATAAACAAGATCGAGGCGTAAATGAAATAGCCGAATCCCTCGTCGAACGGTGGGTTGACTCAGAAGGTCACTATGAGAATCTAAAGAGCCAAGGACATAACGTCTCCGGCGTCGGCGTCTACGTAACCGAGGACGGAACAATATACGCCACACAGAACTTCTGCCGCGAGCATCCGGACACCTAAGCGCTGATATACTCTTCGTTGAACCGCCACTCGCCGTTCTCGTCTTGTACCATGTACTCCCCGTAGTACGGAACCCGTTCGTCCACCGTCTCGCGGAACGCCTCACGGATTTCCGGTTTCGTCATCTCGCCCATGCTCTTGAGGTCGTCGTTGCGGTTGAGACAGCCCTTTAGATACCCTTCATGCGTCACGCGAACGCGATGGCAGTTCGCACAGAAATCTGCGTTGCCGACTGGGTCGACGATTTCGACCATTCCGCCGGGGCGGTCCGGGTCGTCCTCCCCGACGAAATAGCGGTTCCGGCCGTGCATCTCGCGGCGGTCGACACGGTCGGCTTGGTCGGCCAGCCACTCGTGGACGCGTTCGATGTCGACCGCCCACTCGGGGCGGCCGGCGAGTTCGGGCATGTATTCGATGAGCTGGAGCTGGAGCCCCTCGTTGTCGGCGACGTGGTCGACCATCTCGGGGACGTACCCGGCGGTCTGTTCGAACACGACCATGTTGAGCTTCACGGGGGCGAGGCCGGCATCGAGGGCGGCGTCAATGCCCGCCATGACGTCGTCGTAGGCCGAGCTTTTGGTGACCGTTTGGAACGCTTTCGGCGAGAGCGCGTCCTGTGAGACGTTGACCCGTTCGAGGCCGGCATCGACGAGCGCGGTCGCACGGTCGGGGAGAAACGTCCCGTTGGTCGTCAAGGAGGTCTCGATGGAGTCGGGGGTGCGACGGACGATGGTTTCGAGGTCCTCACGGAGCATCGGCTCGCCGCCGGTGAACTTGGCGCTCTGGATATCGAACTCGGCGGCGACCTCGAGGAACCGGATGACATCATCGGTGCTCATCTCGTCTTCTGCGGGTTCCATCGGCCCACGGGTGTCGCCAAGCCCCTCGTTGTGGCAGTAAACGCAGTCGAAGTTACACCGGTCGGTGAGCGAGATTCTGACCCCCGTCGTTTCTCTCCCGAACCCGTCTTCGAGCATACCGGAAGATTCGATTGTGGTTGCTTAAAACCGATGCCGTTTTGCCGGTGTTCGTAACCACTTCTAGTTACCTGAGGCGGCAGACCGCTCCACAATCCTTATCGGCGGCTCCGGCCCTAACGGAGGGTATGAACGAAGAGACGGTTTTAGACCGGCTGGCTGCCGTCGAAGACCCCGATTTGGGTGACGACATCGTCTCGCTTGGGCTTGTCAACGATGTCAATATCGACGCCGAGACGATACACGTCGACCTCGCGCTTGGTGCACCGTACTCACCGACCGAGACTGAACTGGCGGGGACGGTTCGCGACGCGCTGTCGGAGTTGGACCGCGAAATCGACCTCACCGCGAGCGTCGACACCGGGCTCTCGGCCGACGAACAGATTCTGCCCGACGTCGAGAACATCATCGCGGTCGCCTCCGGGAAAGGCGGCGTCGGGAAATCGACTGTGGCGGTGAACCTCGCCGCCGGACTCTCGCAACTCGGGGCTCGCGTCGGGCTGTTTGACGCCGACGTTTACGGACCGAACGTGCCCCGGATGGTCGAGGCTGACGACCAGCCGAAGGCGACCGAACAGGAGACCATCATCCCGCCCGAAAAGTACGGGATGAAGCTGATGAGCATGGACTTTCTGGTCGGTGAGGACGACCCAGTCATCTGGCGCGGACCGATGGTGCACAAGGTACTCACACAGCTGTGGGAGGATGTCGAGTGGGGGGCGCTTGATTACATGGTCGTCGACCTACCGCCCGGAACAGGCGACACCCAGCTGACGCTACTGCAGTCGGTGCCGGTTTCGGGAGCGGTCATCGTCACGACGCCCCAGAAGGTGGCGCTCGACGACGCCGAGAAGGGACTGCAGATGTTCGGCGAGCACGACACGCCGGTGCTGGGAATCGTCGAGAACATGTCCGGGTTCGTCTGTCCGGACTGTGGCAGCGAACACGACATCTTCGGCAGCGGCGGCGGCGAGTCCTTCGCGGACGATGTCGAGATGCCGTTTCTCGGGCGGATTCCGCTTGATCCGGCCGTCAGGGAAGGTGGTGACGCCGGCAGGCCAGTCGTTCTCGATGAGGATGACGAGACCGGCGAGGCGCTACGGTCGTTCACCGAGCGGACGGCGAACATGCAGGGCATCGTCCGACGGCGGCAGGTGTCAGCGGCAGACCGGTAAGTGATGGACGACCAGACGCACGCGGACAACGAACGGGTCGCGATGCTGCGGGCAGTCGCGGAGGACGTTCGTGATGACAGCAGCGAAAGCGAACAGCTAGCGGCGCTTCTATACCGGGTTTCGGACCTATACGACCCCAAGGAGGAGACTACTCCGGAAGATATCTACCGGAACATGCGGACGATTCTGCGTGTCTCCGAGCAGGGTGGACTCCCCGAACGCGGCGAAGACTGAGACTACTTGCCAGCCGCGTTGCCGGGTCATTTCGCTACTTCGGTGAGCGTTGTCACAGGGGCCGGCATCCGCATAGTTTAAGTACACCGGTCGGGTATCGACGGTTGCAATCGATGTAGGGGGCCGCGCCCCCGAGTCCGAGAGGGCGAAGATACACACGCGAGTCGTGGTAGCCAAGCATGGCCCAAGGCGCAGGGTTGCTAACTCTGTGGCGCAAGCCTCCGGGGTTCAAATCCCCGCCACGACGCTAACCAACCACACATGAGCACGGAAGAACCCCAAGCGGACGAGGAAGACGAAGACCTTCAGTACTTCGTCCGCATCGGACAGACAGACCTCGACGGAACGAAAAGCGTCGAGCGTGCGCTGACCGACATGAACGGTATCGGTCGACGCGTCGCTCGCATCATCGCGGAAAAGGCAGAAGTCGACCGCCGAGACGTTCTCGGCGCGCTCGACGAGGAGAAAATCGACGATGTCGTCGCAGCGGTCGAAGAGTACGGCGACGAAGTCCCCGAGTGGCTCACGAACCACCAGAAAGACTTCTTCACCGGTGAGACGACCCACGAGATCGGCAACGACCTCCAGATGAGCCGCCGGCAGGACATCAACCGGATGAAGAAAATCGACGCCTATCGCGGCGTCCGCCACAAGCGCGGCCAGAAGGTCCGCGGTCAGCGAACCAAGTCTACCGGCCGAACCGAGGGCACCATCGGTGTCAACGTTGAGGCTATCAAGGAAGAACAGGCTGAGGACGGAGGCGACGAAGAATAATGGCGCTCGGAAGCAACACCAAGTTCTACGAAACGCCGAATCACCCCTTCCAGGGCGAGCGTATCGCCGAGGAGGGCGACCTGCTTTCCCGCTACGGTCTCGTCAACAAAGAAGAGCTGTGGCGTGCCCAGTCGGAGCTTCGTGACTACCGTCGTGAGGCCCGACGCCTCATCGGTGAGGCCCAGGGTGACACCGTGGCTGCAGCCGAGGCCGGCAGCGAATTCCTCGCCCGGCTCAAGCGCATCGGTGTCCTCGACGACGAGGACAGCCTCGACGACATCCTTTCGCTGGATGTCACCGATATTCTCGAGCGGCGACTGCAGACGGTCGCCTACCGGAAGGGCCTCGGCAACACGCCCCAGCAGGCCCGGCAGTTCATCGCCCACGGCCACGTCACCGTCAACGGCGCACGTGTGAGCGCGCCGTCGTACAAGGTTGATGTCGCCGAGGAAGGCGAAATCGAGTTCGACGAGACGAGTCCGCTCGCGGACGATCTCCACCCCGAACGCGCGGAGGGACAATAAATGGCAGACGACACCACCTGGGGCATCGCGAACGTGTATGCCTCGTTCAACAACACGATTATCACGGTAACGGACATGACCGGCGCCGAGACGATTGTGAAGTCGTCCGGCGGAACGGTCGTGAAGCAGAACCGCGACGAAGCATCGCCGTACGCGGCGATGCAGATGGCCGAAGTCGTCGCCGAGGATGTCAAAGACGCCGGCATTGACGGCGTTCACGTCCGCGTCCGCGGCCCCGGCGGAAACCAACAGCAGAACCCCGGACCGGGCGCTCAGGCGACGATCCGCGCCCTCGCTCGTGCCGGCCTCGAAATCGGCCGTATCGAAGACGTAACTCCGATTCCGCACGACGGTACGCGCGGACCGAAGAACGCTGGGTTCTAACATGTCTGAGGAGTACGAGGTAACGTTCATCGACCGCGACGAACGAAGCGCGAGATTCCTCGTTCGTGGCGTTACCCCCGCGTTCGCCAACGGGCTTCGTCGGGCGATGATTGCCGACGTACCGACGCTCTCTATCGACACGCTTCGTGTCGTCGAGAACTCGTCGGTCATGTTCGACGAGCAGCTCGCGCTTCGGCTCGGGCTGGTGCCGCTTACGACCCCTGACGACTACGAGCCGGGCGAGACAGTCACGCTGGCTATCGACGTCGAAGGTCCCGCAACGGCGTACTCGGGCGACCTCGTCTCCAGCGACGACAAGGTACAGCCAGCGGACGAAAACATTCCGATAATCGAGCTAAAGGACGACCAGCAACTCGAACTCGAAGCCGACGCGACGCTCGGTCGCGGCAAGGACCACGCCAAACATCAGGGCGGCGTCGCAGTCGGGTACCGACACCTCCAGCGGGTCGAGGTCGTCGGCGAGAAAGGCGAGTTCGAAGACGACGAACCGGAGATACTCCGCGGTGTTATCGAGGAAGACGGCGATCTCATCGAGACTGGTGAGTTCGACAACGACCTCAGCCAGCGGTACCCCGGCAAAGAAGTCGAAGTCGAGGAAGTTCCCAACGCCTTCGTCTTCGATGTCGAAACTGACGGCTCGATGCCGGTTGAGGAACTGGTCCTCAAGGCGGCCGAGTCCATCGCCGCCCGCGCCGACGAGCTCGAAGAAGCAGTCGCACTATAACACACCACAATGATTCCCCACCCCCATACACAGACGGTCGCCCCAGCGCCGAACGGCGGAGCAGCCGCGCGTTCCGGCGATTGGGGCCGACGGACCGAAAGGGGCTTTAGTGGGGATACAGAAACACCTACTGCGAGCAGGGATAGCCAAGTCAGGCCAACGGCGCAGCGTTCAGGGCGCTGTCCTGTAGAGGTCCGCAGGTTCAAATCCTGCTCCCTGCATCCACTTCTCAGGAGTAATAACGATGAGTAGCAAGACGAACCCGAGGCTATCCAGTCTCATCGCCGACCTGAAGTCGACCGCCCGCAACGGCGGTGGCGAGGTCTGGAGCGATGTGGCCGAGCGCCTCGAAAAGCCCCGGAGCACGCACGCGGAAGTTAATCTGGGTCGTATCGAACGATACGCCCGAGAGGACGAAACCGTCATCGTGCCCGGCAAGGTGCTCGGGTCCGGTGCCCTCCGAAAGGAGGTCACTGTCGCTGCTGTCGACTTCTCGTCGACGGCCCAGACGAAAATCGACCAGGTTGGCGACGCAATCGAACTCGAACAGGCACTCGAAGACAACCCCGACGGTTCCAACGTACGGGTGATTCGATGAGTTACGCAGAATTCGACGCGGATGTCGTTATCGATGCTCGCGACTGTATCCTCGGTCGCGTCGCATCGCAGGTCGCAGAGCGAGCCCTCGACGGCGAGCGCATCGCCGTTGTCAACGCCGAGCAGGCGGTCATCACGGGCAGCGAAGACGACATCATGGAAGTCTACCGCAAGCGCGACGAGGTCGGCTCCGACCGTGGCCCCCGATACCCCAAGCGGCCGGACCGCATCTTCAAGCGCTCCGTGCGAGGGATGCTTCCATACAAGACGACACGCGGTCGCGAGGCCTTCGAGAACGTCCGCATCTACATGGGCAACCCCTATGAAGAGGCGGAGGTTCTTGAGGACACCTCGCTTGACCGGCTCTCGAACATCAAGTTCGTCTCGCTCGGTGAAGTCAGCGAGAACTTGGGTGCTAACGTCACATGGTAACTAACACATCCGGAAAGAAGAAGACGGCCGTCGCCCGAGCGACGGTTTCGGACGGCTCCGGGCGGGTTCGCATCAACGCCGAACCCGTCGAGCTGGTCGAACCCGAGCAGGCGCGGCTGAAGATGCTCGAACCGTTCCGCATCGCTGCCGACGACCTCCGCGACGAGGTCGACATCGAAGTCACCGTCTCTGGCGGCGGCTTCGCCGGACAGGCCGACGCTGTCCGGACAGCCATCGCCCGCGGGCTCGTCGAACATACCAACGACGCCGAGCTCCGTGACGCGTTCATGTCCTTCGACCGGTCGCTGCTCGTCAACGACGTGCGGCAGTCCGAACCGAAAAAGTGGGGCGGCCCCGGCGCACGGGCTCGCTACCAGAAGTCCTACCGCTGAGGTGATGCAGGTATGATGGTACCGGTCCGGTGTTTCACGTGCGGAACCGTCGTCGGCGAGCACTGGGGGGAGTTCAAGGAACGCGCCCGCGAGGGCGATGAAGACCCGGCGGAGGTCCTCGACGAACTCGGTGTCGAGCGAGCCTGCTGTCGGCGAATGCTCGTCTCCCACAAGGACCTCGTCGACATCGTCTCCCCCTACCAATGAGAGGAACCAACCGCTACGAGAAGGCACGCATCCTCGGGGCGCGAGCCCTGCAGGTGTCCTACGGCGCGCCGGTACTCATCGAAACCGACCAGACGGAACCGATACTGGTCGCCGCCGAGGAGTACGACGCCGACGCACTGCCGTTTACCGTCCACCGGGGTGAAAAATGACGCTTATCACTGAGGTCAGACTCCGGAAAATCCTCGACAGCCGGGGCAACCCGACCGTCGAGGCCGAGGTGCGGACGGAAAACGGCGGCTTCGGTCGTGGTGCGGCCCCGTCGGGCGCATCGACGGGCGAATACGAGGCCGTCGAACGGCCCGCTGAAGAGGCCATTGCGCAGGCCCGCGAGCTTGCCGTCCCGCGAATCGAGGGACAGGTGTACGCTGGCGACCAGCGCGGCGTCGACAACGCGCTCCACGGCGCGGACGGGACCGACGATTTCTCGGAAATCGGAGCCAACAGCGCCGTCGCCATCTCGATGGCTGCCGCGAAGGCTGCCGCCGACGTTCTCGGCGCGCCGCTGTACCAGCATCTCGGCGGCGCGTTCCGCGGGCGTGACTTTCCGGTCCCGCTCGGCAACGTCATCGGTGGTGGCGAACACGCCGCCGACGCGACACACATCCAAGAGTTCCTCGCTGCCCCTGTCGGAGCACCGTCGGTCGCCGATGCCGTCTTCGCGAACGCGAAGGTCCACGGCGAGGTCCAGCGCCAACTCGATGAGCGTGGCGTGCCCGCAGCGAAGGGCGACGAGGGCGCGTGGGCACCCTCGATTGACGACAGCGAGGCCTTCGAAATTATGGAGGAGGCCATCGCGGCCGTCGAAGACGAGGTCGGCTTCGAGATTCGGTTCGGCCTCGACGTGGCCGGTGCCGAACTCTACGAGGACGGCGTCTACCACTACGGCGACGAGACGAGGTCTCCCGACGAACAGGTGGCGTATATCGCCGACCTCGTCGAGGAGTACAATCTCGTCTACGTCGAGGACCCGCTTGACGAAGACGACTTCAGCGGGTTCGCCGAACTCACCGAACGCGTCGGCGACCGGACGCTCATCTGTGGTGACGACCTCTTTGTCACCAACACCGAGCGGCTCCAGCGTGGCATCGACGACGGTGCCGCAAACAGTATCCTCATCAAACCGAATCAGATCGGGACACTGTCGGACGCGTTTGACGCAATCGAGCTTGCGACCCGGAACGGCTACGACCCGGTCGTCTCCCACCGAAGCGGCGAAACTGAGGACACGACCATCGCACACCTCGCTGTTGCGACCGACGCTCCGTTCATCAAGACGGGCGCGGTCGGCGGCGAGCGAACCGCGAAGCTGAACGAACTCATCAGAATCGAGGCAAACGCATGAGCGAAAACGACGAGGGGACTGACGCTGCCGAACTCGACGAGGAACTCGACGAGCTCGAAGACGAGCTCGAAGAGGACTTCGAGGAGCCGGCGGCCGCGGCCGACGAGGCCGACCCCACAGCGGACGAACCGCCCGCCGAGGAGGCAGCCGACGAGGCAGCCGACGAGGCCGAAGCAGACGAACCAGAGACCGACGCGGAGCCAGCGGACGAAGAGCCGGTGCTCGACGAAAACGTCATGCCGGACGACGAGGCCGACCTCCTCATCCCGGTCGAGGACTATCTGGCGGCCGGTGTCCACATCGGTACCCAGCAGAAGACCAAATCGATGGACCGGTTCATCCACCGTGTCCGAACCGACGGGCTCTACGTCCTCGACGTCTCCCAGACTGACCAGCGTATCCGGACAGCGGCGTCGTTCCTTTCGAACTACCAGCCAGAGCAGATTCTGGTTGCCTCCTCGCGCCAGTATGGTCGCTTCCCGGCCGAGAAGTTCGCCGACGCCGTCGGCGCTCGCGCTCGCACCGGGCGCTTCATCCCGGGGACGCTGACGAACCCCGACTACGACGGCTACATCGAGCCGGATGTCGTGGTCGTCACCGACCCCATTGGAGACTCCCAAGCGGTCAAGGAGGCCATCACGGTCGGTATCCCGGTCATCGCGATGTGTGACTCCAACAACACGACATCGAACGTCGACCTCGTGGTGCCGACGAACAACAAGGGTCGAAAGGCGCTCAGCGTCATCTACTGGCTGCTCGCAAACGAGACGCTCGACCGCCGCGGTGCCGAGCCGGCCTACGCGCTCGAAGACTTCGAGACCGAGCCATAGCGGCGACAGCGTTTTGCGTCTTCTCTCGACACCGAGCCGCTAGCTGTGGCTTTGGCAGCAGAACGCTTCGGGTATGCTTTTTGTGCCCCCCGTCAATCACCCGGTATGACCACATCGAGCGCGCCGGGGAAGGTGTACCTCTTCGGCGAACACGCCGTCGTCTACGGCGAGCCGGCGGTACCGTGTGCCATCCAGCGACGGGCGCGTGTTACCGTCGAGGAGCGCGACGACGACCGGCTTCAGGTGCAGGCAAACGACCTCACGCTCGACGGCTTCACCGTCACGTGGGGCGGTGAAACGAACGACAGACCCGACGTCGATGTTCCAGCGCCACTGGTTGAGGCGGCAATGGGCTACATCGACGGCGCAATCGAGCAGGCCCTTGACGCTGTGGATGTCGAGGAGTGTGGGTTCGATATCACGGTCGAAAGTGACATTCCACTCGGGGCGGGACTCGGCTCCTCGGCAGCCGTCGTCGTGGCCGGTATCGACGCCGCAGTTCGGGAGCTCGGTGGTGAACTCGACGCCCAAGCGGTCGCCGAACGCGCCTACGAAGTCGAGTATGAGGTGCAGTCGGGAGAGGCATCGCGGGCCGACACGTTCTGTTCGGCCGTTGGCGGCGCGGTCCGCGTCCGAGGCGACGACTGTCGGCGGCTCGATGACGTGCCGACGCTGCCCTTCGTCGTCGGCTACGACGGCGGAACGGGCGATACAGGCGAGCTTGTGGCCGGCGTCCGAGAGCTGCGCGAGGAGTACGATTTTGCGGCCGATACCGTCGAGTCGATCGGTGACATCGTCCGGAAAGGCGAGGCCGCTCTCCAGCGCGGCGACATCGAAGAAGTCGGTCGGCTGATGGACTTCAACCATGGGCTGCTGTCTGCGCTGGGTGTCTCCGCCCGGTCGCTGGATACAATGGTATGGGCCGCACGGGAGGCTGATGCGCTCGGAGCGAAGCTGACCGGGGCCGGCGGCGGCGGCTGCATCGTTGCGCTTGACCGCACCGAACAGACCCACACTGCCCTAGAGTACACCCCCGGCTGTGAGACGGCGTTCCGAGCAGCGCTGGATACAGACGGTGTCAGAGTCGAAGAATGACGACAGTACTGAAGCTCGGCGGCAGCGTCGTCACGGAGAAAGCGACGCCGGAGACGGTTGACGAGGAAGCGCTCCAGCAGGCCGCTGCGGCCATTGCTGCGGCGGATGTACAGCCGGTCATCGTCCACGGCGGGGGAAGTTTCGGTCACCACCACGCCGCTGCCCACGGCGTCTCGACGACCGAAGGGACCGACGACGCGGCCGCGGTGCGGGCCATCACCGGCGCGATGCGGCGGCTCAACGACGCTGTCGTCGGTGCGCTCGCCGACGCCGGGGTGCCGGCGGTACCGTTGCAGCCGTTTGCTGCCGGTGTCCGGGAGGCGAACGACGAGCTCCGGTTCTGTTGGGAGCCGGTGGAGGCGATGCTGGAATCGGGGTTCGTCCCCGTCCTCTGCGGTGATGTCGTCGCCCATCGGGGCAAGGGGGCAACCATTCTCTCCGGAGACGAACTCGTCGTCGCCGCAGCGAGGGCAGTGTCAGCCGAACGTGTCGGCGTCTGTTCGTCCGTGCCGGGGGTCTACGACCAGACTGAGACAGTCGTAGACCGCATCCAGTCGCTGGAAGACATCGAGGAAGCACTCGGAGGCAGTGACGTGACGGACGTAACCGGTGGTATGGCCGGGAAAGTCAAGCAACTACTGGCGCTCGAAGCTGCAGGATACATTTTCGATATCGACGGGCTAGCGGCGTTCCTTCGCGGTGGGAACCCCGGAACGCGAGTCGGGTAGTCACGGGGCATCCAGCCGGCTGAAGTAGAGGAACACGACTCCACCCCATCCGAAGAGCAGCCACGCCAGAAGCGTCGGGTTGAGATACAGCCCGAGGTGGAACGGCTCGTCGCTGACAACCGGCACCGCGACAATAATGGCTGCGATGACGCCTACCGCGGCAACGAGAGCGATTTTTACCGCGTCGTCCATGGCGATTTCTCGGCAGCCGCGGGCAAAAGCATCACGATGAGCGGCGACCGCTACGGCTCGGTCATCGCATCGATGTCGGCGTAGTCGGCAAGCAGCGATTGCATCCGGTCGACGGTTTCGGCGTCGCGGGTACGTCCAGAACGGACGAGTGCCTCTAGTCGGTCCAGCGTCGTCTTCGTGTCGGTGCGGACTGCCAGCACAGGCACGTCGGCTGACTCCGCCCGTCCGACGACCGCGCTGGAGGGCTTGAACCCGCCGGTCAAGACGAGACACTCCACGCCGGACGCTTCAAGCGCGGCGGTCTGTACGTCGGTCCGGTCGCCGCCAGTGACGAGGGCAGCGTCTCTGACCCGGCGGAGCTCCGAGAGCACCTCGCCAGCCGATGTCGCGCCCACGACGAACCGCTGGACGAGCCCATCCGTGGGAACATTGTTTGTCAGCACGTCCGCGCCGAGTTCGGCCGCGATTTCTGAGACAGAACTCCCAGACAGCGTTTCGTCGCGGGGAACGGTCCCATAGACGCGCACGCCCCGGGATTCGAGAAATGGGACAACGTCGGTGGCAAGCGAATCGAAGGCCGCGTCCGGCACGTCGTTGAACAGGATACCGCCGAGCCGGTCACCGAGCCGGTCGGCCGCATCGAGTAGTTCGTCGACATCTTTCGGTTCCGTGTAGCTTGCGACGAGGACGACTGTCGCATCCAGTAGCTCGGCGATATCGATGTCCGAGAGGTTGACGCTGCGGCCGGTCGAGAGTGTGTCGCCGCCTTCCAGTAGCATCCGGTCTGTCTCCTCAGCGAGCGACTCGAACTGCGTTTCGAGCTGTTCGCGGAGCGCCTCCTCGTCTTCCCGGCCACGAACGACCTCCGTAACAAACGTTGGAGAGTAGACGATTGGCTCCAGTTCGTGCAGTTCCGCATCGAGGCCGAGCAGCTCCCGGGCGAGCTTCGGGTCCTCATCGAGCGTTTTTCCGACGGCGGATTCGAGGCGCGTCCCCTTCGGTTTCATGTAGCCGACAGTCTCATCGCGCTCGCGGAGCGTCTCCGCCACCGCCAGCGTGACCGCGGTTTTGCCTGTGCTTGGTTCGAGCGAGGTGACGAGTATGGTCATAGGGTTGCTGGGTCGACAGTAAGCTGTATGTCGACGGCTGCGACGCCGTCGGGCGTTGCGACGAGCGGGTTGATATCCAGTTCGAGAATTGCCGGGAAATCGGAGACAAGCTGTGAAAGGCGCTGTATCGTCTCGACGACCGCCGCCTCATCGACCGGGTCCCGCCCCCGAGCGCCGCGGAGAAGCGGTGCCGCATCAATATCATCGAGCATCGCTTCCGCTTCCTGTTCTGAGAGCGGAGCAAGCGTCGCCGTCGTGTCTTCGAGCACTTCGACGAAGATGCCGCCGAGGCCGAACACCACGAGCGGCCCGAACTGCGGGTCGCGAGTAGCCCCGACGATGGTCTCGACGCCGGCATCGGTATCAGCCATCGCCTGTACCTGAACGCCGAGAATGCGGGCGTCGGGCTGCCGCGTGCGAGCCCGCGCAACGAGCGTTTCGTAGATGTCCGCGGCCTCGGCGGCGGCGACGCCGACTTCAACGCCGCCGATGTCGGTCTTGTGAAGGATATCCGGCGAGACGATTTTCATCACGACATCGCCGTCGATGGCCGCAGCGGCATCGCTGGCGGCTGCCGGTGACTCGACGATCTCCGAATCGAGCGTCGGGATGCCGTAGGCATCAAGCAGCCCCATCGCCTCGATGCCGAGGCGGTTATCCGGCCGGTCTTCGACGGACGCAAGGATGTTACGTGCACGCTCTCGGTCGACATCGAAGTCAGTCGGCTCGCCGCGGTCGTGCTGTCGGACTGCCCGGTAGCGAGCGAGGCCGTCAAGCCCTCTGACCGCCCGCGACGGGTCGAAATACGTCGGGATGTCGGCCGCAGCGAGATGCTCTCGGGCGGCATCGGACTCGGAGCCGGCCATCAGACAGACCGCTATCGGCTCCTCCCGGCGACGACGGACCGACGCGAGTACGTCGGCCAGCTCCTCGAACTCAAGGACAGCAGTCGGACAGGCGATGACGACCGCCGAGCCGACCCCTTCGTCTTCGAGGACGACATCAAGCGCGTCGGCAAACCGCTCGGCATCAGCATCACCGATGACATCGACGGGATTTCGAGCGCTCGCCGCATCGGGGAGTACCTCCCGAAGCCTGTCGCGGGTAGTGCCGCTGAGAGACGCCAACGCTAGCGTCGCTTCTCCGACCGCGTCGGCTGCCATCACGCCCGGTCCACCGGCGTTTGTCACGACCGCCGTCGCGTCGGTGTCCGGAAGCGGTTGTCCGGCGAGCATCGCCCCGACATCAAAGAGCTCCTCAGTCGATGCCACCGGGAGTACCCCGGCTTTTTCGAAGGCAGCCTCGTAGGCAACCTCGCTGCCGGTGACCGCTCCGGTGTGGGAGGAGGCAGCCTGCGCGCCGGCGTCGGTGCGACCCGACTTCAGCACGGCGACAGGCGTCGATTCGGTTGCTGTAGCGGCGGCGTCAACGAACGATGCCCCGTTTTGAATGTCCTCTAAGTAACCCAAAACGACATCCGTGTCGTCGTCTTCGCCCCACGTGTCCACGAAATCCGTTTCATCGAGGACAGCCTTGTTGCCGAGCGAGACGACATCGTTGAAGCCGATACCGCGGTCGGCCGCCCAGTCGAGGACGGCGGTGACAAGCGCCCCCGACTGGCTCATGAATGAAATATTTCCGGGACGGGCGTTCCGTGGGCTGAACGTCGCGTTCAGCCCCGTCGGAGTCGAGAGAATGCCGAGACAGTTCGGACCGACAACATTGATGCCGTGGCGGTCGGCGGCCTCGACGAGCGCCTCCTCTCGGGCGGTCCCCTCGCTGCCGGTCTCGCTGAACCCGGCGGAGATGACAACGACATTCTTGATACCTGCATCCCCAGCCGCCGCGACAACATCGACGGCTTCCGGTGCCGGAACGACGACGACGGCGAGGTCGGCGTCGGTCTCTCCGACACGGTCCCGGCTACGGCGTCCGAAGACGCTGTCGGTGTTCGGATTGACCGGAACTACTTCGCCGTCGAAATCATCGACCAAATTCTCCATTACGGCCCGCCCGACGGCACCGTCGCGCTCTGTCGCGCCGACGACGGCGACACGCTGGGGGTCAAACAGCCCGGATTCGATTCCCATTCGCCTTCCCCTGCGATGCGGGAGAAAAAGTAACCACCGCCTGCCGGACCGAGAAACTGGCCTCTCCGGTGGAAGTAACATACGGAAAAGACAAGTTGGCTATCAGTAATAAGAAAGTATATTGGAATAATAACCCTTTTGAGCACACCCTTCCTTGGAGGCTATATGCAGCCTTCCCGACGAACGTTCGTCAAGTCCGGAATCGGAGTTGTAGGTCTCGGTGCGCTCGCTGGCTGCGCCGAGGAAGACCCAGACCCGGGTGCTGAAGACGAAGAGACGACGCCGGATGAGGAAGAACCGGACGAGGAGACACCAGAGCCTGAGACAGCCTCCGTAACCCTACTCGTTGAGGGCGTGGGCGGCCACGACCACGACGACGACGACGACCACGACCACGACGACGACCACGACCACGACGACCATCACGACGACGACCACGACCACGACGACCATCACGACGACGACCACGACCACGACGACCATCACGACGACGACCACGACCACGACGACGACGACCACGACCACGACGACGACGACCACGACGACCACGACGACCATCACGACGACCATCACGACGACGACCATCACGACGACGACGACCACCACGACGACCACAGCGAAGGCCTCAGTGCCGGAGAAATTGACCACGCCTGCGGCCACATCGAGTTCGACGACTTTGAGCCGCTCGAAGCAGGTACCTCAAGCGATACTGCGCCGACAATCAGCTCTACCCACCAGCCGTACGATGTTACCGTCGAGGGTGAAGGGGGGTATATCCGCTTCGAGGTCGAGGACGACGACCACCACGACGACCACGACCACCACGACGACGACCATCACGACGACCACGACCACCACGACGACCACGACCACCACGACGACGACCATCACGACGACCACGACCACCACGACGACCACGACCACGACGACGACCATCACGACGACGACCACCACGACGACCACGACCACGACGACGACGACCATCACGACGACCACGACCACGGGGGCGACAAACTCGCGTTCTTCACGCAAGGTGGGTCTGTCACCGTCCACACCGGGCACACCGAGCATGAAGAAGCCGGCATCGAGGGGTGTGACGGCCTCGACCGCTACGTTATAGTTGAGCCGGACCACGGCGAGGCTGTCATCGAACTGGTCGCAGAGTAGCCCGTTTAATACTCACTCGCTTTCTGTTGCCCTCAGTTAATAAGAAACTGAGCATCTATAATAATACTTTTAGGCACAGAGGGCATTCACCTTGATATGAATCTCTCTCGACGCGGACTGCTCACTGCAGGAGCGGGTGCTGCTACGGCTGCTGTCGCAGGGTGCGTCGACGCCGCGGCGCCAGGACAGGAGAGCGACGGCGGATACGCCGCCTTCTTTACCCTCTGGGATTGGGCCGAGGAGATATCCGGAGACACACTTGATTTCGAGAATCCGGTCAGTGCCGGACAGATGGGGCATGGCTGGAGTCCGGACGGCGACATCACCCGAGAAATCGCCTCCTCGGAGATGTTCCTCTATCTAGACACACCCGAGTTCTCGTGGGCACAGGATGTCGCAACAGAGCTTGAACGTGACCACGATGAGGTCGCTGTCGTGGACGCTCTCGAAGGGCTGGAGCCGTATCTCATCCCGTTCGACACTGAGCCGATGCCGGAGCCGGACCACGGACGTGACTACCCGCCCGAGTCGCTGTGGTTTGAGGAAGTCGATATCTACGACCTCCGGTCGAACCAACAGCTCGGCTACTGGCATGGGCCGGGGTTCAACCACTGGCACGGTGGCCTTCCGGATATCGCTGTCGGCGACAGCGTTCCAATCGGTGTCGTGCTGAAAGACGAAGCGGAGAACATCGTCCCGCTTGGTGACGGCGAATCATACCGTGTCGATGCCCGTCTCGCAGACGGCGAACCCGAAGGTGTCGTCGATATCGAGAGTCGTGGCGACCGGGTCGTATTCCACGGCGAATCGACCGGATCGGCCGGTATCGTCTTTCAGATACTACACGAAGGCGAAGTCATCTACGAGACGGACCCCGAGCCGACTTCGATACGGGTCCAAGAGACGCTTGATGCCGGTGGCGCGGATGAGTTCCATGACCCACACGCGTGGACTGACCCCGTATTGTCACAACGGATGGTCGATAACGTCGCCGACGCGCTCGCGGAGATTAACCCCGAAAGCGAGGACACGTATCGCGACAACGCCGAGCAATACAAACAGCGGCTCCAGTCCGTCCACGAAGAGCTTGAGACGCTTGTCGAGACCGCCGAGCGGGACATAGCGGTCTTTGCCGGCCACGACTCCTTTCAGTATGTTGAACAGCGATACGACTTCGAGCTACATACCCCGGTCGGTATTTCACCGGACGCCGGCGAGTCATTCGACGACATGACGCGGCTCAACAACGTCATTGAGGAACACGGCATCGACACCGTTCTGTACGACCCCTTCGAGTCTGCAAGCCCCGGTGAGGACCTTCCACAGATGGTCGAAAACATCTTCGAGGAGACATCAGTCGACAGCGCCGAGCCGCTGTCGCCGCTCGAAGGAACGACAGAGACGTGGCAGGAAAACGACTGGGGCTGGGTCGAGCAGATGGAGAATGTGAACATCCCCTCGCTGCGCAAGGCGCTCGGAGCCGACTGAGACGAGATGAACAGAGTGATAACTGCCAGCGTCCTTCCATCGATGAGAACATCGTGAGCACCGTCGTCGACGTACAGAACGTGACGTTCGCCTACGGAGAGACACCTGCTGTCGAGGATGTCTCGCTCAGCATCTCCGACGGTGAGTTCGTTGGCCTCATCGGCCCCAACGGCTCCGGGAAGACGACGCTGCTTCACCTGATGATCGGGCTTTACGAGCCGGATAGCGGCTCAATCGAGCTGTTTGGCGAGCCGGCGACGGAGTTCGACGAGGGAGAACGACTCGGCTACGTCGGCCAACGGTCGACCGACCGGAGCGGAACGATGCCGGTGACCGTCCGTGAGGCGATACTTATGGGCCGGTTTGCACGGGCGGGCCGGTCCCGGCTCACTGACGAGGACCGGCGAATTGTCGCCGACGCGATGGAAACGGTCGACATTCGTGAGCTGGCGAACCGACGCGTCGACGAGCTTTCGGGGGGACAGCGCCAGCGGGCCTTTATCGCCAGAGCGCTGGCCTCAGAGGCGGATATCCTCGCGCTGGACGAGCCGACCGTCGGTGTTGATGCGGACTCCAGAGACCGGTTTTACGACCTGCTTGATGAACTCAATCGCAACGGAATGACGATTATCCTCATCGAACACGATATCGATATCCTCACAAAGCACGTCGACACCGTCGCCTGTATCAACCGAGAGCTCTACCACCACGGCGACACCGTCTCGTTCCTCGAAAGCGATGCGCTGAGCGAAGCCTACGGCAGAACCAGCGGCATCATCCAGCACAACCACGCATGAGTTCGGAGACGGATACGGCTACGGACGCTCCGACCGACACCGAATACAGCCGGCCGTTCCGAGAAACGGTGGAGCTTGTCGGTGTCGCCGCTGCGGGGGTGCTCGCGTTCTGTATGCTGGCGTTTATTGCCCTCGACTGGCTCCGTGGTGCCCCCGGTGCTCTCGGAGTCGCCGGCGAGATAGCCTTCGAGCAGATTCTCATCTACGGGAGCTGGATCGACTTCTACCTCGGCACGGATGTCTTCAGCTACCCGTCGATTCTGCGGGCCGTCGCGACCGGAACGCTTGTCGGTATCGTCGCGCCGCTTGTCGGTACGTATCTCGTCCATCGACAGATGGCCCTCATCGGCGAGACGCTCGCCCACACCGCCTTTGCCGGCGTCGCGGTCGGTGTACTCGTCGTCGCGATACTGGGCGGTACGCAGGCCCCGATTGTCGAGGCGGTCGGCTCGCGTGGAACGCTGTTGCTCGTCGCGTTGATTGTCAGTGCTGCCGGCGCGCTCGGCCTCCAGTGGCTTTCGGACCACACGAGCACCTACGGAGACGTGCCGATCGCCATCGTTCTGACCGGCAGCTTCGCTGTCGGGACGCTGCTCATCAGCTGGAGCCGTGATTTCGTCGCCATCGCCATCGACATCGAAGACTTCCTCTTTGGTAACCTCGCCATCGTGACCGCCACCGGCGCACGGCTCGTTGCTATCCTTTCGGTATTCGTCGTCGCGCTGACTGTCGTCCACTACAAGCAGTTCCTGTTCATCACGTTCGACGAACGGGCCGCCCGTGTCGCGCGGCTCAACGTCGACCGCTATAACGCCCTGCTCGTCGTCATGACGGCCGTCGTTGTCGTCGGCGCGATGCAGATTCTCGGGGTCATTCTCGTGGCCGGGCTGCTCGTTATTCCGGTCGCCGCGGCGTCGCAGGTCGCCGACAGCTTCCGAGAGACACTGTATCTGTCGGTGCTCGTCGGACAGTTGTCGGTGCTCGGCGGGCTAGCGTTTGCCATCTGGCAAAGCCTACCCCCCGGCGGGTCGATTATCGTCATCGCTATCGGCTTCTATCTGCTTGCTATCCTGTTTTCAGGTCGCGATTCCGGGGCTATCTCCGTCCACTAACCCAGACACGCTTACTCTGCGACGTCGACAACCGCCGCGTCGGCGAGTTCGCGCAGTTTTGCCGGCGGAATCGGGAACACGGCCTCCGGCGTTCCGGCGGCCGCCCACACGTCGTCGTGTTGGGTTAGCGTTTCGTCCATGTAGACCGGCACGTCGGTTTCGTGGCAGAACGGCGGCACGCCACCGATGGCCCACCCCAGCGTCTCCTTGATGTCGTCAGCATCGGCCATCGAAACCGACGCAGTGTCGACATTGCACTCGGCTGCGAGTTTCGGCTCGCTGACGCGATTTGCGCCGCTCGTGACGACGACGACAAGGTCGCCCTCGACATCGAAAACGATGCCGCTGGCTATCTGTGCGAGGTCGCAGCCAACCGCATCGGCGGCGTCGGCTGCCGTCTTCGTTCCTTCGGGAAACTCGTGGACATCGATTTCAAGCCCGTACTGGTCTTCGGCATGCTCTCTGAACGCTGCCGTCCGGGGGTGCATGGGTACCGATGCCACGGCGCTTTGCTTGAACCTACCGGAGTCGGTCGGCTCCGAAACGTCGCACAACGAGCGACCGCAGCCGTTCGGCTGCGTCCGGCGAGACGACCGGGCCGTGGCCGACACAGGCGTGGGCAAACGACTCCTGAGCGACGCGAGCGATGCTTTCTGCGAGCCGCGCAGTGTCGTAGGAATCGAGCCACGGCGGCGGTACGAACCCACCGTCCGTCGCCCACACGAGGTCACCGAGCATCGCCGTTTCAGTCTCGTCGTGTATGTATACGGTATGGCCGGGGTTGTGGCCGGGCGTGTGGAATGTACGGAACGCACCGATGGTGTCGTCGTCTTCTACCGGCCGAAGGTCGTAGTCAGAAAGCGAATACCACCGTCGCACGACGCGATGGAACACACCCTTGTGATGCCGCCACGGTGGCGACCACGCCCGCCGGACGAGTCGGCGGTCAAGCGCTCCGATGTACACCGGAACGTCGATGTCGATGCGAGCGAGACCGCCGACGTGGTCGATATCGTAGTGAGTAACGAGTACGCGGTCGATATCGTCAAGCGAGTACCCAAGCGAGCGGAGTTCGCCCGATAACGACCGGCGCGGAAATGGAACACCGGCATCGACGAGCGTAACCTCGCCGTCGTCGACGAGATAGGCGTTCGCCCCGACCGGCTCGGGCCACGCGATATCGAGCCGGTAGACGCCGTCGGTGACCGCACGAGCCATATCGGGACTACTGTGGCGCAGGTCTTGATGCTGGCTATCGGAGTATCGGCCGACAGCTACGCCCGAAACGGCGCTTGTTCGCCAGCTGCATTCCTTGTGCCCCCGCCAACCGTCGGTGGCGGCTGCGTCGGGCAGCGATACGGTACGGCCCCGAACAGAAAAGCAGCTACTCTACTGGTCCAGCCGCGTCGAGACGTACGGGCCATCCTGATAGTAGCCGAGTTTCTCGCGATAGTACTGGCGGACGCCGATGCCGGAGATGACAGAGAGTTTGTCGTAGCCGGCGTCCGCAGCCAGCGCCTCGGCCGTCGACAGCAGCCGCCGACCGTGGCCCTCGTGTTGGTGGCCATCGTCGGTCTGCTTGCCGACGCCGACCTCGCTGCCGTAGACGTGGAGCTCCCTGACAATCGCTGCGTCCTCCAACTCCGCCCTGACGGGGTCGTTCGGGAACCGGAGCCGGCAGAAGCCGACGAGCAGGTCCTTCTCGAAGTCCTCGATGGAGATGAAGTGTTCCGTCCCGCCGGCGGCCTCGTAGGTGTCGACGTTCAGCTCGACAGTATCGGGGTCTTCGTCGTTCATACCGACCTCGCGACAGCGGATACAGTCACACTCCCAGCCGTGTGCTTCCATCCGCTTTCTGGCGAGCTGTCGGAGGTTCGACTTCCAGACCCCGGCATCGATAAAGTCTGCCGGGATATCCCGCTGGACGCGCTGGAGGCGCGTATAGCGCGGAATCATCGATTTGATTTCGGCGACGAGTTCCGCCGCCTCCTCGTTGTTGAGCGGCTCGTACTCGTCGCGCCGCCACATGTCGTAGGTCACCGTATCCCGGACGATGAGCGTCGGATAAATCTTCAGATAGTCCGGCCGCCAGTCGGCGTTCTCGAAGATCTCCCGGAAGTCCTGTAGACACATCTCTTTGGACATGCCGGGCTGGCCGGGCATCATGTGGAAGCCGACTTTGAAGCCGGCGTCCCGGAGTCGCCGGTTGGCATCCAGCGAGGCCTGGACACCGTGGCCCCGGTGCATTTCGCGGTTGATGCGCTCGTAGGTCGTCTGGACGCCGACTTCGACTTTCGTCCCGCCGAGCCGAAGCATCCGGTCTATCTGCTCGGGGTCACACCAGTCGGGCTTGGTTTCGAAGGTCGTTCCGATGTTTCGGATGTTGGCCGTCTCGTTTTCGGCGATGACATCCTCCAGATACCGGAAGTCGACATCCTCGGGGTCGGGCTTGAACGAGTCCTCCTCGCTGGGTGCAGGCGGGCTGTCGAGGTCGTAGTCGTTCATCGCTTCGAGGGCGCGTTTGACGAACCACTCCTGATAATCGTGGCTCCGGGCGGTCATCGTCCCGCCCATGAGGATGAGTTCGACCTTATCGACTGGGTGGCCGATTTCGCGGAGCTGGTGGAGACGCAGCGTGACCTGCCCGTATGGGTCGTAATCGTTCTGGACGCCCCGTGCTGCTGCCGGTTCGTGGCCGGTGTAGCTCTGTGAGGACGAAAACTCCGAGGCGGGGCCGCCCGGACAGTAGAGACACTTCCCGTGCGGACACATGTGTGGAGAGGTCATGATAGCAACCGGCGAGACGCCGGACGCTGTCCGGACCGGTTTGCGCTGCAACACCGACTCAAGCTCTTCGCGTTGCTCCTCGGGAGCGTAGTCGAGCAAATCCGTGTTCTTCGGCACCTTCGGCGAGGAGTGCTCGCGGCAGGCGTCCATCTTGGCCGATTCGAGATTATCTCTGTCGATGTCGCCGTCGAGAATCCCCTCGACGAGCGACTCACAGACGCGCTCGAAGACCTCGGACTCGGCGTCGGTGTCGGCGCTCATTCGCTACTGATGACAAGGAACTGCGACGGGAAAGGAATAGCGGTCCTCAGGCGGAGGGTGCGGTGACCTGCTCTGCGACGGCGTCAACAACAGCGTCGATAACAGCGTCGCGCTTGCCGGCGAGGAACTCGAGCTTCGGCTCGCGTGCGCCGGGGTCGGAAACGCCGGCGTTCGGGACGGCTTCAGCGACGGTGTCGGCGACAGCACTGATGTCGATGTCGTCAGCCGCTCGGAGGTGGAGTTCGTCAGTCGCGACGCCGACAACGGCGTC
Organism: Natronomonas pharaonis DSM 2160; assembly: GCF_000026045.1. NCBI lineage: Archaea > Methanobacteriati > Methanobacteriota > Halobacteria > Halobacteriales > Natronomonadaceae > Natronomonas > Natronomonas pharaonis. Next base: position 1,383,415 of record NC_007426.1, read on the forward strand.
GGCGTCCAATCGCCGCGAAAGCTCATCGAGGAGCAGCCGGGTCGGCGGGAAGTCGTAGGTGTGCGTGTAGGCGTCAGTGTCGAGGACCGTCACGTCGTAGCCGTCAACGGTCCGCTCGTCGAGGTTCGTCGTGGCTGTCTCCAGCTCCGCTTCGAGCTTGGTATCGAACTGCTCGGAAACCTGCGCGGCGAGGCCGGTCTGCTCGCCGAACAGCAGGTCGATGATGAGTTGGCGTTTGTCCTCGTAGGACTGATAGAACGCCTCCAGCGCGATGGCTTCCCGGAGCTGTTCGACCGTCTCCTCGTCGAAGCCGGCACCGGTTGCGAGGTCGGTGTAGACTGTCGGCGTCTCGTCCCAGTAGCTGACTGCCGGCAGGTGTTCCAGATCCGCGCGGACATCACCGTTGACAGCGGCGGCGACAGCGGCCGCGACGGTTGCTGACGTCCGGCCGTCGGCAGTCACCGGAGCGTCGATTTCGTCGTCGACAGCGTCGTCGACCGGACGACCGTCGAGGACGACGCGCGGCGCGTCGTAGACATCCAGCAGCTCCAGCCCGTCCGTCGAGGCGGCCGTCGAACCGGCAGCGGCGAAGACGAAGAGCGGGAGCTTCTCGTCGTGACGCTCGCGGTCGTCGAGCATCCGGGTGACATCTTTTGTCGCGTCGTCCATGTCGTAGACGCCGTCTTCGAGCGGTCGGCGGTCGAAGTAGTGGTAGACGGCGTCGGCGCTTTCGTACTCGTCTCGGATGAGCGGCAGCACGGCACGCTCGATGGCCGCACCGGCGACGTATCCGTCAGTCGTCGCATCGTGGCGGACGACAACCGGCCGGGATTCGAGAACGGCACGGCGGATTTCGGTCGCGGCGTCGGCGATGTCGTCCGTTATCGCCGAGACGGCATCGTCGTCGGCAAGCGGTTCGACCGACTCCGGTCGGGCGCGGTTTTCGATGGCGGCGTCCATCCGGGACTCGACATCTTCGCGCGCATCGTCTTCCAGCGCGACGAGCGAATCGGTTTCGACCTGAATCTCGTCGCGGCGGAGTCGCACCTCGCCGTCGAGGCGGACAACGTCGTCGGTCTCGATTTCGGGATAGGCTCGAACGCCCGCCTCGACGAAGGCGGCGCAGTCGACGATACCGGTCTCGTCGCGGAGTTCGAAGACGGTCGGACCGGAGGTCTGTCTGACCGACGCGACGACGCCTTCGAGGCGGACGACATCGCCGACGCGGTCACGAAGCGTCTCGACGGCGACGCGGTCGATGTCGCTTTCCGCGTCAACGTCGCCGGCCTCGGCTTCTTCAGCTTCCGCAGCAGCTTCGTCGTCTTCGTCGCTTTCTGTCGCCATCTCGGCGAGCTCGGGGTCGCTTGGATTGCCACCGGTCTGCTCGTCGACGCTCGGCTCTTGTGTCGTCGGGCCGTCGTCGCTGGACTCGGGGGAGCCGCCGGTTTGCTCGTCGGCGTCGGCCTCATCGTCGTCAGCCGCGTCGGGAAGGTGCTCGCCGTCGGGTGTCTGGACCAGCATACCGCGGAACTCGTCGGCGGTCTGCCGAATCGAGGAATCGAGGTCGATGTCGCCGTTGTCACGGACGTTGTTGACCTGTACGGAGACTTCGTCGCCCTCATCCCAGTCGAGGCTCTCGATTCGCTGGTCGAGTTTGCTCCGGTGGAGGAGTCCGGTGACGTTGCCGATGTTGATGAAGACGCCGAACTCGGCGTAGCCGTCGACGGTACCTTTGTAAAAGCGACCGGGCGTCAGCTGTGAGGGTTCGTTACCTGTGAACTCGAAGAGGACGTCCTCTTGATGGACGTCACAGACGAGTCCATCGGTGGACGTACCGCAGATGATACAGTTACCCATTACCGGAACCCAACAGCCCGGGCTTAAAACGGTTGTCGGATTCGCCGCGAGCGACACCGGAGCCCAGAGCGGAGTCAGTCGAACCGTTTGTCGACGCTTTCCGCGTGGGCTTCGAGCCCTTCGGCGCGGGCCAGCGTCGTGACCGTCTCCCGAAGCGACGACAGCGCGTCCTCGTCGAGTTTCTGTACTGTCGTCGACCGAACGAAGTGGTCGACGGAAAGCCCGCCAGCGACCTTCGCCAGGCCACCGGTCGGAAGGACGTGATTGGTTCCGGAGGCATAATCGCCGACCGCAACCGGTGAGAAGCCACCGAGGAAGACGCTCCCTGCCGAGTCGATGCGGTCGAGGAGTGCTTCTTCGTCGGCGGCGACAATAGAGAGGTGTTCGGCGGCATACTCCTCGGCAAAGAGGACAGCCTCCGACATCGACCGTGCACAGAGCACCGCCGAGGCGTCGTTTTCCAACGCCGACTCGATTGCTTCGGTCCGCTCGCGGGCTGTGGCCTGACGCTCACAGGCGTCGGCGACGGCTTCGGCGGTCGCCTCGTCGTCGCTGACGCAGACGACCGAGGCGTTCGGGTCGTGTTCGGCCTGTGCAACCATGTCGGCAGCAATCAGTTCCGGGTCCGCGGTGTCGTCACAGACGACGAGTAGCTCGGATGGGCCTGCGAGAAAGTCGATTTCGACATCGCCGCGAACCTCGGCCTTGGCGGCGGTCACCCAGCGGTTCCCCGGGCCGACAACCTTCTGGACCGCCGAGACGGACTCCGTGCCATAGGCGAGCGCCGCAATCGCCTGTGCACCGCCGACCTGATAGACCGCGTCGGCACCAGCGACGTGAGCGGCCGCAAGCGTCGCAGCCGGTAGCTCCTCGGCCGGCGGTGTCGCAACGGCAACGTGGTCGACACCGGCGACGACAGCCGGGATGACGCCCATCAGGACGCTGGAGGGATAGGCGGCGGTCCCGCCGGGGGCATAGACCCCGACACGCTCCAAGGGACGGTATCGGCGACCCAGCTCTCGGCCGTCGAACTGCTCCCGCCAGTCGTCCGGAACCTGCCGCTCGTGGAACGTTCGAATGTTCTCGGCGGCAGTTTCGATAGCGTCACGGAGGTCGTCGTCGAGGTCGTCGTAGGCGCGCTCTGCCTCGTCGGTGACCGCTAGTGTTCCGATGTCGACATCGTCGAACTCCTTTGCGTAGCTTCGGAGCGCCACGTCACCCTCCTCGCGGACGCGGCCGATGATATCTCGGACCGACTCACGGGCGTCTTCAATCCCCGCATCGCGCTCAAACAGCGCCGCACGTGCTTCGGGCGAGAGGTCGGCAACAGCACTGACGTTCATGCTCAACACCTGCAAGCGAGTCCGGAAAGCGATTCCGGAACGGACGGAAAACCATATCCCCGACGCCGCCATAGCCGCGGACAATGCTGAGCGCCGTCATGGAGGATTATATCAAAGCGATATACGCCCTCCAAAACGACACCGACGAGCGCGTCGGGACGTCCGAACTCGCCGACTACATGGACGTGACCTCCCCGACCGTCTCGAGCATGATAAAGAAGCTCGAAGAGCGTGGGCTCGTCGACCGCGAGGAGTACCGTGGCGTTCGGCTCACCGAAGAGGGTGAGGTCGTCGCCCTCGAAATCCTTCGCCACCATCGGCTCCTAGAAGCGTTTCTCACCGAGCATCTCGACTACGACTGGGCGGACGTCCACGAGGAAGCCGACCGTCTTGAACACCACGTCTCCGAGGAGCTCACCGAACGCATCGCCGAGGCGCTCGACAACCCCGGCGTCGACCCGCACGGCGACCCGATTCCTGACGCCGACTTGGAACTGCCCGAAGCAGGCGAGACCACCCGGCTCACGGCAGCGGCGGAAGGCGACACCGTCGTCGTTCGCCGCATCCGCCATCAAGGCGATGAAGAACTACGGTACCTCGCTGCTGCTGGCATCGAACCGGATGTCGAAATCGAAGTCGTCGAAATCGCGCCGTTTGGGCTCGTAACCGTTCAAACGCCCGAGGGCGAACAGAGTCTCCCCGAAGAAATCGCCCGTCTCATCGAAATCGACTCGGATACCTGATTGCCAGCCCTCCCCCGTTTTTGACTACTGTTCTGCTAACGGTCGGATTCCAGACACCGCAAGCACCGACCGGAGCGTGAGAAAGACGATGAGGCCCGCGCCGACGAGCATCGGCGGGGCTGAAATCAGCGTCGCCGTTTCACCGCCGACGAGAAAGCCGCCGAAGCCGCGAACGATGAAGCTCACGAGCACGAGGCCAAACGCGAGCGCTGAGAGTTTGACGAAGGTGTTCTGGTGCATGGCTGTTGCTGGCGGCTCCGGGACCCAATAATAAAAGTGTAGCCGTTGTCCGGCTTAGAGGTAGCCTTCTTCTTCGAGCCCGTTCATGATGTCCTCGACAAGCTCGTCGGAGGACTCGTAGGGGAAATCCTGATTGCCGCCGGCCTTCGTGTTGAGTTCCATCGCAGTCATCGAAAAGTCGCCGGACTCGAATTTCGTTCCCGGTCCCTGCGGGAGCGCGGGCACGAGGTCCATCGGGCTGTTGACTGGGTAGTCTGCGCCTTCGAACGCGTCCTCGAACTGCTCACGGAGGTCGTCTTTGTCGACCATTGCGATACCGCATACAACGTACACTCAATTGAATGTTGTGCTCACCGTGGACACGCATTTATAAATGTTTCATCGTCTTTAAGACACCTGATTACGTCGCTGTCGACTATGACTGCCGACGGTGGCGGCGGCGCGCGCGCCGCCGAAGGAGACGACATACTCGCAGCGCTGTTTCGTAACAGCCGCCTCAATGCTATCATCGCGTGGCTGCTCGTTGCCGTGCTTGCTGGAGCGCTCCTTGAAAGTGTTCTCGACCGCGACCTGCTCTGGATACTGTTTGTCTCCGCGACTGCTGTCGTTGTACTGCTGCCGCCGGCAGCCTACTTCGACTGGCGGACGATGCTCCCGTGGGAGCTGCTCGTCGTTGCTCTACTGCCAGTACTGGTTCGTGGCCTGTTCGGCGGCGAACTCGGCACCTTCGGCTACTACTTTTCGGTCGCCGCGCTGGCGCTTTTGATTATCGTCGAACTGCACATGTTTACTGAGCTCAGGCTGACCCACTGGTTTGCTGTTGCGCTCGTTGTCATGACGACGCTGGCGTCAGTTGCGGCGTGGGCAGTCGTCAGGTGGATTCTGGACCGACATTTCGGAACGGAGTTTCTCAGCACGCCGGGCATGTCGCAGGATGCAGCCAACGCCGCGCTGATGGGTGAGTTCCTATGGGTAACGCTTGCCGGGCTGTTGGCGGGCATTCTTTTTGATTCGTACTTCAGACACCGTGGCCGTCGCCTCGGGCGGCATCTCCGCGGGGTGATGGGCCGATGAAGCTACCGCGGCCATCCGTCCGGAACCAGCGGCGGCTGACAGCCGGTATGCGACTGTTGCTCGCCGGCATCGTCGTCTATGGGCTCGTCTACGGCCAGCCGAAGGCCATCACCAACGGGTTGTTGTCGCTCGCCATCACGTTCGTCCCTGCCGTCATGGAGCGCAACTACGGCATTCCGCTCGACCCGTGGCTCGGGCTCTGGATTACGTTGGCTGTCTTTCTGCACACGATGGGCTCGGCCGGGCTGTACGGGCACTTCGAATGGTGGGACCACCTGACACACGCAATGTCGGCGTCACTTGTCGCCGGGGCTGGCTACACGTTCGCCCGTGCTGTCGACCTCCACAACGACCGGATTCACATCCCCCGTCGGTTCTTCTTCGTCTACGTGCTCGTCGTCGTACTGGCCTTCGGGGTCGTCTGGGAGCTCTTTGAGTTCGGTCTCGATGTCGCGGCCGATGCGACGGGCATCGAAATGCCCCTTGCCCAGCACGGCCTCGACGATACCGTTCGTGACCTCATTTTCAATTCGCTGGGTGCGCTTGCCGTCGCGACGTTTGGACAGGCGCACCTCTCCGGTGTAGCAGAGAAAATCCAAACATCGCTGACAGCCCGATAGCGGAATCCGGCAGTAGATGGGTTCGGTCCGTTGCCGGGCAGTAACAAAGTACGTCGGTTAACGAGGATTTACAGAATTGCAAGGCGAATGCCACGGGGCTTGACCCCGAGGCACTTCACGAAAGACTGATGTCTACATCGACCCCGTCCGGGAGGTCATCCGAGAGATTCTCGTCTTCCGGCAGCTCGTCCACCGTGTCTTCGTCTTCCGGTAGCGAGCCGTCTTCCGCTGGCTCGTCGTCAGCGTCGTCGGCATCGTCCCGGTTGTCTTCCGCATCATCGGCTGTTTCGTCAGCTTCCTCGATGACGCCCGTCATCAGCGCTTCAATGTTGGGGTCTTCCTGCTGGCGAACCTGCTGTGGGTAGACACCGATTGTGACGAGGTGGTCGTTGCTCGTTTCAACGCTTTCGGAGATGTGGATGTACACCGGTAGCTCTTGGCCCTCAAACATCGCATCGGCCTCATACCGTGCCACTGTCGTCTCCTGTTCCAGTATCGTTAGCTCGTCGTCTTCGACGTGTTCGACGTTGCTGATATCGTCGTAGTCAGCCTCCAGCAGCTCTGTCAGCTCTTCAGTCCCCATCTCGGCTATCGGAATTGAGCTCCCGGCCGGCAATGGATATCTGCGGCGACGTGAGAACGGTGAAGACCGCAGCCCGGAGCCGTCCGAGCGGGCCGAGGTCGATTCCCTTGTCGTGTTCGGTCAGATAGTTCCGGACAACGACCTCCTCCGATAGTCCCGGCAAGTCCACCTGCTCTCGGATGACGAGTTCTTCGATACCGACCTGACTGTACCCAGTAGACGAACGTACCTCCGGGTCGACGCCGGCCGGCGTCGCTTCATGCTCGTCGAGTCCCGCAACACCGAGACAGCCCGCGGTACCCAAAAGCGCTGTCGCCCCAACCCCCGCTAACACGTCGCGTCGCTTCATATCCGGACACAAGTACGCTGTCCGGTATGTATGTGTTGGCTATGCAGCGTCGGCCGCGTCGGCGGTTCCCTCACGGAGTCGCTCAACACGCTTTATCAGAGCGTCGATACTTTCGGCCTGACTGGTAGCCGCCGATTCGACGTCTTCGGCGGCTGTCTCGGCTCGCTCGGAGTGTTCACGGACTGTTTCGAGCGTTGCGGTTACCTCCTCGATGCTCGCCGCTTGGTCGTCGTTTGCCTGTGCGACTTCGGCGATGCCGTCGGCGGCCGCTTCGACAGCATCAGCAATGTCTTCAAAGGCATCGAACATCTCCTGTATTCGCTGGTCGGCTCTATCAACCCGCTCGCTGGAGGTCATTGCCGCTGAGACGGTCCGGTCTGTCTGTTCTCGAAGCTTCTCGATGCTGTCTGTGATGTCGTCAGTGTGGGACTGAGTTTCATCGGCCAGTGATTTGACTTCGTCGGCGACGACAGCAAAGCCCTCACCGCTCTCGTCGGCGCGGGCGGCCTCGATGTTGGCGTTCAGCGCAAGGATATTTGTTTGGTCTGCGACATCTGAGACCACTTCGACGACAGACTCAATGTCGTCCATTCGGGCTTGCAGCGCGGTAATATCGTCGACGAGTTCTTCGCTGATGTCCGTGACCTCTTTGGCAGCTTCCCGAGCGTCTTGTCCCGTCTCAAGCCCGTGCTCAGCGGTTTCTTTAGCGTCGCTCGCTGCCTCGTCGACATCTTGGGCCGTGGCCGCGACCTCTTCCATCTGTGCCGAGAATGTCTGCATCTCCGAGACGGCGTCGTCGACCAGTTCGTTTTGCTCTCCGACGGCGTCGCTGATTTCGGCGGCCGCCTCGACGACCCGGTCGACCGCGTCGTCCAGTCGGTCGGCCTGCTGTTCGACGCGGCCGCTCAACGTCTGGAATTCCTCGGCGAAGGCGTTGAGTGCGTCAACCACATCGAGCAGTTCATCGTCAAGGGCGGCAGCGTGTTCGTCTTCGAGTTCCGCGCGGGCATCAAGCTCCCCGCTTCGCAGCGATTCGAGCGTCGAGCCGAGCGTCCCGACCAGCCGCTCGATGGCAAGTCGTCGTTCGACCTCCTCCGTCCGGTCGATGACCGTCTCTACGACGCCGACCAGTTCGCCATCGCGGTACTGCGGTGTCGCGGCAAAGTAAATGTGCTTTTCGTCGCCGTACTGGTCAAGCATCGTACTCGTGTCGGCGACACGTCCCATTTCGGGGGCTTCGAGCTCGACATCGTATTCCTCGTGAACCGTTTCGGGATGTTCGAGCACCTTGTCGGCCAACGTCTTCGCCCGGCGGCCATCCGGATAGAACATCTCGCTGGCGTGGTCGTGGCCGACGGCTTCATCGCGGGTGGCTCCCGTTAGTTCCGCGAGTGCCTCGTTCCAAGCGACGACCTCACCCTCAGCGTCAAGAACGAATGTCGGCTGACTGAGACCGTTCAGCAGGAGCCGAACGTTTTCATCGACGAAGCGGCCGGTCGACAGGCCCGTCCCCGTGTCCGTCCCCATTTCTCGGGTCGTATCAGAATCAGCCGCGCGCTGTTCGCGTGCGTCTGAGTCACCCGCTGTTTCAATCTTGGAGGCCTCGTCCTGCTGTATGCCCCCGTCCGGTAGCCGCTGTCCGGTCCTCCCTCGTACCATCCGGAGCAATCTTCGAATCATATGTTGACAACTATTACCTAGGGCATAGCATTCATTACACAAAAAACAATTGCCGAACTCGAACGGTGTCGGCACGCCCCCGCTCTTGTGTACCGATACACAGGAACGACTGCAGCGCAGCCGCTAGCCGGTGGGAACCACCACCGATTACTTAATGGAGGGCGCTGTACTCCCGCTACTGTCACGCCCCGTCGGCCGACGGGACACCAAACTACTACCCATGGATATTTCAGCCATTGTTTCAACCGAATTCGAGGAGCTCAGCCCCGATACACCCGTATCGAAGCTCACCGGCGTCTTCGACGACCCCGATGTCAAAGGCGTCGTCGTCAGCGATGACGGCGACCTTGTGGGAGTTGTCACCCGACGACAACTGACGACATCCCACCATTCGCCGGAAGAAAAGCTCGCGTCGCTCGTCTGGCACGCCCCGACTGTCGCCCCGGACGAAAACGTTCGCGAAGTCGCACGGCTGATGATAGACAGCGGAACGCAGCTACTGCCGGTCGTCGAGGGCGATTCGATGGTCGGCGTCGTCACGGCCGACGAGCTGCTCGAGGCCGTCCAGTCATTCCTTGAAGCTGCGACCGTCGGTGACGCCTACTCGGAGGAACTCATCTCCATTGAGCCACAGACCTCTTTCGGAAAGGCACTGCACTCGTTCCGCGACAACCGTATCGCACACCTACCGGTTGTTGATGAGGGCTCTGCAGTCGGTGTTGTCAGCCTCTACGATGTGACCGACATCGCCGTCCGGGCGACCACACAGAGCCAGGGCGGCGACGCCGGCGGCACCGACCCCTTCGGCGGCGAAATATCGAGCAGCAGCGGCCGTGCTCGTCGCGGCGGGTTCGGTGCTCGCGAAGGCGAACGCGACCGACTGCTCGACCTGCCCGTACGCGACGTAATGGTCACGCCGGTCCGGACTGTCACCCCCGACGAAACACTTGAAGACGCCGTTGCGGCGATGTTCGATGCGGGCGTTTCGTCGCTCGTTGTCACCCGTGACGGAGAGCCGGACGGTATCCTGACCAAGACCGACATCCTCGATGCGCTGACGTGGGAAGCCGAGGGCAACCGCGCCGTACAGCTCTACGGCTCCGACCTGCTCGACGACATGAACTACGACGAGGTCGTCTCGATGATAGACGCCTTCGACGATATGGACGGCGGAACGAACGTTCTCGACGCCAAGATTCACCTCCACGAGCACAACGAGACACGCCGCGGGACGCCGCTGTTGCTCGCCCGCATCCGGCTGTACACCGACGGCGGCCTCTTTATGGCGTCCGGCGAGGGGTACGGTGCGAGCCACGCGCTCGGTGAGGCCAAGGATACGCTCGAGCGCCGCATCAGAGACAACAAGACCTACGCACAGACGAAAAAGCACCCCGACGAGGAGTTCTGGGACAAGCGGTTCGGCTGGTGGCTGGAATCGTAACCGGGAGGTCGCTCCACGGTCCAGCCACCCGCGGATTCAAGGGGAATGGCACGTAGAATCACGTATGGACATCGACACTGACGAACTGCTGGCGTCGCTGACGCCGCGCGAAGAGAACCCGGCCATCAAGTCCTACCAGAACACGGTGTCTGTCGCCTGTCCGGCCTGTGAGGAACCGTTCGATGACCTCGTCGTCTGCAAGCAGAACCCGACGAGCCTCAACCTCTCCAAACAGCTTGACCTCTGTGTCGGCGTCGAGGACGACCAAGCGTTCATCTTTACCCACAAACCCTGACTGGCGGTACAGCCAAGCGCTTCAGCCGTCGTCATCGTTGGCCCACGGACCGACGCCGAAGAGCGTCCCGGCGGCCCAGCCGACCAGAAGCGGCGTAACGACGACCAGTCCACCGATGCCGACATACCGGACTGGCGGCTGCTGCAGCGCCAGATAGAGCAGATACAGCGAGCCGAGAATCGGCCACGCCGACCGCAGGGCCGACCGAACCTTCGGGAACATACCATCGGCTCGCCGCGGCAGCGCCCTGAAGCTTCCGGCCTCACGTTGGTCGTGGCGCAACCGGCCGGAACCAAAAGGGACACCCCGCTGGCCCTCGTTGGGCCGACTACTATGGTAGCAGAAGGCGACGACGCACCCGACTTTACGGCACCGGTTCGAACGTCCGACGGCAACATTTCCGAGTTCACGCTCTCAGAAGCGCTTGCGGACGGCCCAGTCGTGCTGGCGTTCTTCCCGGGCGCGTTCACAAGCGTTTGCACCGGCGAGATGACAACGCTGCGTGACCGGCTTGACGACATCGAAGCCGGCGGGGCGAGCCTCTACGGCGTCAGCATCGACTCCCCGTTCTCGCTCGGCGAGTTCGCCGAGCAAAACGACCTTGAGTTCCCGCTCATCGGCGACACCAACAAGGAAGTCATCGACGCCTACGATGTCGTCATGGACTTCGAGGACCTCGGTATCGAGGGCGTCGCAAAGCGGTCCGTCTTCGTCGTCGACGAAGACGGCACCGTCACCTACAGCTGGGTCTCCGACGACCCCGGCGTCGAGCCCGACTACGACGAACTCGAAGCCGCCGCCAACGACGCCTGAGGAAGCCGTCGCTTTTTCGTTGCGCCCGTCGATAGCCACTGCATGGACGAGGCTGCTGACAGCTGTGCGACCGGCCGCACGTACAACCCAGAAGCCGACCACGCGTTCCCGGACGAACGTGTCAATGAGGTACTGGACCGCATCGAAAACGACGAGGAAATAACGGCGTATCTTGCGGCACAGAACGTCAATCCGGTCGACCGGATGGGATACAACGACCACGGCAGGAAACACATCGAAATCGTCCGGAATGCCGCACTGTCGCTGTACGATTTGCTGAAAGCCGGCGGCGTCGAATTCGACGGGGCCCGCCAGCAGGGCCTCGACGAGGCCGACGAAGCAGTCATTATTGCCCTTGCTGCGACGCTACATGACATCGGCCATGTCGTGCATCGCGATGACCACCCCTACTACTCGCTGCCGCTCGCCGCGGACATCCTTGACCGGTTTCTCGACGGCCTCGGGTATTATGACCCCGCAGAAACCGTTCGGCTAAAGGGCGAAATCCTGCACGCCATCCTCTGTCACCACAGCGAGGAGCAGCCGTTGACTCGGGAGGCCGGCATCGTCAGAGTCGCCGACGCGCTGGACATGGAACGGGGCCGCTCGCGCATTCCCTACGAGCAAGGCGGCCGCGGCATCAACACCATTTCGAGCCGTGCCATCACGTCAGTGGCACTGTGCCCCGGCGAGTCGACCCCTGCGATGGTCGAAATCGAGATGACCGACGCCGCGGGCGTCTATCAGGTCGACGAGCTACTGAAACACAAACTGGACGACTCTCGCATCGAATCGTTTGTCCGCATTGTCGCGGTCAACACCGACCGCGGAGAAGATCTCATCGAGCGAATCGAGCTGTAGCGAGTCTATTCTTCGAAGCCGGTCCCACGGACCGTAATGTCGTCGTCCGTGACTTCGGCCTCGCAGTCGAAGACCGCACGGATGGTGTTGTGTGCCTGGTCTTCGTGCATCGACGGGTCCATCGCGAAGACGCCGAGCATGTCTCCGGAGCGGATACGGGCAGTGAAAACATGCAGGAAGCGGAACATCGTCCGCAGTTCGGCGTACATCAGCGCTGTCGAGACGGACGCAAACCCGATACGGGCACGGACGGATTCATCTTCGCTGTCTTGGTCGAGTAGCTTGGCGAACTCGAGGCTGATACCCGTCAGGTCACCGGGTGAGCTTAGCTGCCGAACCGGCACGCCCTCGACATCAGCCTCGGTACTCGTACAGTCGATAATCCCGAGCTGGTCGCGGTCGGCCCCGCGGCGTTCGAGCTCCTTGACGACCTGCTGTGCCCCCATATTCATCGTGATGACAATTGCGCGCTCGCCGTCCTCGGGCGCGACCGCATCGAGGAGCCGCTGGTTCGTTACCGTCGACGCACCGGTCATCAGCAGGCTCACGCCTTCATCGAAGGCCGATGCGTTGCCGAGGTCAGTCGTCGAGTAGCTCATTCGTCGTCACCTCCTCGTTCGGCGTCGTCCTCACCGTCCTCGATATCACGGACCATCGCGACGAAGTCGTCGTCTTCCATGTCCGGCATCGCGGCGTCGAGGTCACCCCGGAGCTCGTCGATGCGCTCCTGTAGTTCGCTAAACTCCTCGCTTTCGTCGAGTTCTTCCTTGGGCTTCGAGGACCGCAGCGCCGCTTGCTTCGAGGACAGCGCATACAGTTCCTGCTCGATCTCGTCGAAGGCCGTCCGCGAGAGCAGTCCTTCGACGGTCTCGACGAGTTCCTCGCGCTCGACAGGCTTTGTGAGGTAGTCGTCGAACCCCATCGAGATAACGTCGAAGTCGGGCTCGACGGCGGTTACCATCGCGACCTTACAATCCGGGACCTCCTCTCGGAGGTGTTCGAGCACCTCGTCACCGCTCATGCCGGGCATTAGCCGGTCCAAAAGTGCAACGTCAATGTCGTCGCGGAACTGTTCGAGGGCTTCCTCCCCACCCGTCGCAGTCAGGACCTCGTAGTCGTTTTCGAGCCACCGAACGTAGAGTTCGATGAGGGCACGCTCGTCTTCGACGACGAGGACCGTCGGTTTGTCATCTCCATCGGCCATCCTTTGTGCACCGTTTTGAGAGGCTATGTGATATGTATTCCGGGAACAATCGCGTGGTGAAACAGAAGCAAACGACTGAAACCCACGCTAATTGACGGTTACATCGATATCGAATTCGTCAACTGCACCCGCATCAGGTGCGTCAATGGTTATTGTGTCGTCCTCGTCGCTGGCTTCGTACGTGACGATTGCTTGCCCGTTAGCGTCGGTCGCAGCTGGGCCACTTGCATCGCCCTCGTTGGCCTCGTACTCCAATTCAACGCCGCTTACAGGGTTGTTGTACCTGTCTCGTACTTCGATCGGTATCTCCACCGTTTCGTCTTCGTCGACTGTTACTGCGTTACCGGTCTCAGTCGGGTAGATGTATTCTGCATCCGCCGAGGCGACGGCGCTCCCGACCCCGACCTGTGACATCCGTAGCTCAAAGTTTTCGTGGGCGTCCTCGTCGATTTCGATGACAATGTCGTCACCCGAGTCGCTGACCGTAACAGCGTCCTCGTCCTCGAACACGGTTTCTTCCCACTCGGTAGCATCGAGGTTGCTCGGTACTGTAATTTCAATATCATCGGTCGGTTCTACCGTGACCGTTCGTGACGGCGCGCTCGCTGGAATCGTATCGAGCGTAATCGAGCCGCTTGTAGCCTGTGAAACGTCGCCAGCATAGAACATGAGGTTGATGTTGTTGCCGCTGACGACCGCACCAGTGTTTTCGACGACCTGTGCGTCAGGGAAGCTGTTATACAGGATGCCGTATTCGAGCGCGGTCACCGGTGGGTTCTGATACTCGTTGTATATCGGTTCGTATTCGATACGGCTGGTTTCGAGTTCGTCTATTTCACCGTCGATGTGCGCATCACGGATGATATCGTCGGTGGCCTCGACGTTCTCAATTGTCACCTCACCGTCTTCGACCGTCCGAACCGTTCCGGCAGGGTTCGGCGGGTTGAAGAACAGCAACCGCGAGGGGTAGGTCGTACCGGCACGGATGCCGACCGATTCGGTCGTCCCGTGGGCTGCCGTCCGGGAGGCCGCCTCTTGGAACTCGATGAGGTCGTTTTGGACCTCTTGGTTGTGGTTGAACTCGATTTCCTCGTTTGCGGTCGGGATAGCTTGTGTCTGGAGTATCGCAAGCACGGCGACAAGCAACCCGAAAAGCAGGATTGCGCCGACGACCTCCGATACGCCTCTGGTGTCTGTTGTAAGCGACATGGTTAGATGAGCATGAAGACCGCGACGGTGACTGCGACGAGGCCGACGCTGTATTTCAGCCCCGAGACGATGCTGTTTTCGGCAAGCTTGCCGGCGAGCAGCCCGCTACCGATGCCCTGGATGAGCGCCGAGTGGAAAAAGACCGTCCGGAACAGGTCGACGGGGACCTCCTGTACGTCGCCGAAGCCGCCCGCACCGGCCTCAGTACTGACCTCTTCGGTGCCGGTGAGCTCTTCGCTTATCGGCGTCAGGTAGCTCACGTCGAGCAACACCACCACAGCCAGATAGACGAGGAAGCCGATGATGACGATGGCCATGTACGCGTTCATCTCGTTGCGCCGTTTTCGCTCGATTTCGTAGCGGTTCCTCGTGTCTTCGGCGGCAATCGAGATGATTTTCGAAAGGTCGCTGGAGGCGTGGTTGCCTTTTGCCAGCAGCTTCATCGTCCGGGTAACCTGTGGAACGTCGAGCCGATTGGCGAATTTCAGCAGCGACCGTTCGACGTCGTGGTTCCAGCGGATGTCGTTTCTGACCATCCGGAGCTCCTTGCCGAGGACGCCCTCGCTCCATCGGGAGACGAGGTTCAGCGCCTCGACGAGTGGAATCCCCATCTGGTTCGCGCTCGAAAGGATGTTCAGCGTGTCGGGGAACCGCTCGTTGATTTTCTGCTCCCGTCGGCGCTCTCGCTCGTAGAGCACCATCAGCGGCACCGTTGCCACGAGGAACGGCAGGACGAAGAGCAACGTCGTCGACCGGATGGGGGCATCGAGCAGCCCCGCAACCGAAAGCGGGACCGCACCGGTAGCGACGACAACGACAAGAGCCACAAGCGACAGCGGCACCGAGACGGCAAGCGACAACAGCGGGTCCTGTGCTTTGATGTACTGTATCGGCCGACCGAGCATTTCCCGGCGGGCCTGCTTGCGCTTGCGCGACTCGTACTCCTGATATTTCTGCTCCGACTTGAGGAGCCGGCTCCATTCGCGGTCGGTGTCGATGTCCTCGATTTCGAGGTCGAAGTCGTGCTGTGCGTACGGCGCAGAGAGTACGTCGACAAACAGAATAAACAGCAGCATCGCCAGTGGAAGACACAGATAGATAATGAACTGCGCCATCGCGATGGCACCGCCGCCGAGCAGCGTCACCATCAGCAGCATGACGATGACGAAAAGCGGCGCAGCGACGAAGACGACGATGTAAATCTCGGAGAGAATCGAAAGCGTCGAGAGGAAATTCTCCTGTTCTTCTCTGGCTTCCTCCATGTAGGTCTCGGCTTCGTCCTCAAGGAAGGCCGAGAAGTCGCTGCCGGAGTCGACAACGGAAATCGTATCGTCGAGGAACTGTTCGAGGTTCTCGCTGGGGGTGAGGTTGCGGGCGTCCCGCAGCGCCGCAAAGAGGTCGTTGCCGAACAGCTCGACGTCGCGGACAATCATATCGAACTCGTCGGAGACGGCTCCGTAGACCTCGTCTGCCTCGGCCAGTTCCTCCATCACCTCGAAGGTGTTCATCCCGCCGTGGCTCAGCGCGTACATGTAGACGATGGCGTGGGGCAGCATAACGTCGATATTCCGCTTGCGGGTGTCCTTGCGGAACCACGGATAGTAGTAGCCGGCCATGAGCGTCCCGCCGGCGAAGAGGCCGACGGTGCCGACAACGATGAGACTGTTGAGCAGCGTCGTCACCGGACCAGCCGAAAGGCCGAGCCCAGCCCAGATGCCACCCGCCGAGAGCGCCACCGCAAGCGTTCCGCCAACAAGCAGCCCGATGACAGCCGCGACAACGGTGTACAGGACGACCTTGGTCAGGTAGATGTCGTAGGTATGGCCCATCCGGGCCTGATTGAGCCACCGCTGGAGCTGGCGGAACCGGTCGGGGTTCATCAGGAACCAGGTGCGGACGTAGCCGTGCTGGTCCCGGAGCCGCTCTTGGTCGGCTTCCGAGAGGTCGTGCCGTTCCGGGAAGTACTGCTCTAGCTCGTAGTCCGGAACCGGAGCGGCCTCTTCGAGGTCCGGTTGGCTCATTCGTTGAGGAGGTCGCGTGCGGTCAGCGTGCCGTCACGGACCTTCGCCATGAGCTCGTCTTGTTTCTTGCCGAACTTGTGGATGCCGCTGGTGACCTCGTGGTATCCCGAAATGTCGTTGTCGACGAGGTACTGAAGGAACTCACGGCGGTCCCGCTGCTGTTGGGCGAGCTCTTTGCCCGACCAGCCGCGGTTGTCGGCGATGTCCTGCAGCACGTGGGAGTTGTTCACCCGGTGGAAACTGTCGGCGTTGGCGTCGCGGTCGAAAATGTCGATGGCGCGGACGGAGTCACCGCCGTCGTCGCCAGCCAGCAGTTCCGTGACGCCGTCGTTGCGTCGCACTCGGTCGTCGCCTTTGAACGTCTGTTTCTGAATGCAGATGACATCGAGCTCCAAGATCATCTGCGTCGGGACGTTCAGCGGCTTGTTCTCAAGCCGGTTGAGCACGCCCTCGACGCTTTCGGCGTGGATTGTACTGTAGGCGGTGTGACCAGTTCCGATGGACTGGAAGAAGGTGAAGGCGACGTTCTTTTCGGTCCGTATCTCACCAACGAGAATATACTCGGGGCGCTGTCGGAGCGACGCCTGTAGAAGCTCATACATCGAGACTTCGCCGCGACCGTCGGAGGCGATTGAGTCCCGAGTGAGGCTCTGAATCCAGTTTTCGTGCGGCAGCGTGATCTCGCGGGTGTCTTCGATAGAAACGACCTTCGAATCCTCGGGAATGAACATCGAGACGGCGTTCATCGACGTCGTCTTCCCCGAACCAGTTCCGCCAGCGAAGATGAGCGACCGGTTGTGCCCGATGACGAGCCAAAAATACGCCATCTGTTCGACGCTGAACGTCCCGTTCTGGATGAGATCGACCGGCGTGAACGGGATATCGGCGAACTTCCGGATGGTGAAGTTCGACCCGCGGGTTGCGATATCGGAGCCGAACGTGAGTTGGACCCGGGAGCCGTCCGGCAGCGTGCCGTCGACGAGCGGCTCTGAGACGGATACCTGTTCGCCGGCCTGCTGTGAGAGCCGCAACGCGAACGACGACAGTTAGTTCTTGTCGAAGGTGATGTTCGTTTCGAGGTCCCGGTGTTCGGTGTGATAGACGTAGATCGGAATGTCGACGCCGTCACAGGAGATGTCCTCGATGTTCGGGTCCGACATGAGCGGCTCGATGCGGCCGAGATGGACGAAGTCCCTGAGCAGATAATACTTGATTTTCAGCAGCGAGCCGTCGTCGATAGTCGCCGACGCGTGGTCGGAGATGATTTCTTTGGCCTTCTCCTCGAAAATCGTCTCCCGGTCGTCGTCGGCTTCTAGGTCCTGATACATCAGGCTGTTTCGGAGTATCTTTACGAGGTCCTCGCGGACGTATTCCTCGAACTCCGAGAGGTGCGGCTCGTGGACGTAGTACCGGTACTTGTCCTCGTTGTGCCGCCGGAGCACGGAGACGTATGCGTACGGCTTGTCGACCCACATCCGCTCGACTTCCTCGTGAGTATCTAGGTACGAGAAGTCGAAGAAATGGCTCCTGATGAACTCCGTGTCCGGTCGCTCCGCGAACGACTCATCGAGGTCAGCAGCGTCGAAGTGTCGGTCGACTTCCCGGAGAATCTCACCCTTTATCGGGTGGTCCGTGACGAGCGACCGGTCGGAGGTTCGCTGGGGTGTCGATTCCGCCGCCTCGGGGGCCGACTCGTCATCGTCGTCACCACGCATCGACGGTATCGAGTCAACCCAATTGAACCCGCCCGAGCTGTCGTCTGATTCCTGTACTGTTCCGCCGTCCGTGGTCGGCGGCTCCTCTGCCCCCGACTCGTCGTTCATGTTCCCCATGGTTAGCGTTCGGCGCTCCGAATATACGGTTCGGTCTCGGCATCGCTACTGTTCTCGGCTCCAATGCGACCCACCCAGCCGTGCGCTAGCGTGTGAGACGAACCCACGTTGGTAGTGCTCTTTCCCCGCTGGTTATATCTCTGGCGGATTGTTAAGATAATAAACTAAATTAGAGTTTCATACACCACGCGTAGCGTCGTTGAGTGACTTCTTCCCGCCTGCCGCTGTACGGTTTCGGCGGTCAGACTCTTGTATTGGGGCGGCAAATGGCCGATAGCATGAGCCGGATGATGCGACTCCTCGCCGGGCTTGCACGGACAGCACTGACCTTCGCCGTGCTCGTACTGCTCGGTATCGTCGCCTTCTACGTCACCGTTTTTGTCGTCTCGACGGGGGCGGGGCTGGCCGGATACGACCCGAGCGGCGACTTCGTCGTGCTCTCGGCGTCGCTGCTCGTCGTGGCAGCGCTTCTGGGCGGTATCCCGCTTTCGGCCGCGGCGTCCGAAGCAAACGACGGCGGCGACAGTCGACCGCGGGCCGGCTTCGAATAGGCTTATACTGGCGGCGTCGGTAGATTCCAGTATGCCGCAGTTGCCGGGGGTCGACCCGCGACGGCAGGTCGTCTGCCACGTCGATGTCGACTGTTTCTATGCGGCCTGCGAGCGGCTCCGGGAGCCGAAGCTCCGTGACGAGCCGGTGGTGGTCGGGATGGGGTATGAGCCGGGAGCCGACCATGGGGCCGTTGCGACGGCGAGCTACGAAGCCCGCGAGCACGGCGTCGAGTCGGCGATGGCTATCTCCGAGGCACTAAAGCGGCTTCCACAACGTACAGACAGCGAGAGCGGCGAGGCCGGGACCGGCTACTACCGTCCCGTCGATATGGCATACTACGAGTCGGTCAGCGAAGACGTTCAGGCGGTCCTCGATGACACCGCCGAAACCGTCCGGAACGTCTCTATCGACGAGGCCTACCTCGACCTCGGAGACCTCGCGTGGGACGACGCCGAAGCGTTCGGCCGACAGCTCAAAGCCGATATCGAGGCGGCCGCCGGCGTCGTCGCATCAGTCGGCATCGCACCGACGATGGCGACCGCGAAACTCGCCTCCGACGCAGAAAAGCCAGACGGGCTGGTCATCGTCGACCCCGATTCAGTGGCGACATTCCTCAAACCGATACCGGTCGCAGAGCTACACGGTGTTGGCCCGGTAACGGCGGCGGAACTCCGCGAGCGCGGGTACGAGACGGCCGGTGATGTCGCCGCGGCCGACGAAACGGCGCTCGTAGACGCCTTCGGCGAGCGTGGCCGGGACATCTACCGACAGGCTCGCGGCGAGGACGACCGTGTCGTCGAACCGAAAGGCCGTCCGAAGAGCCTCTCCAGCGAGTCGGCGTTCCCGAAGCCGACCGACGACGGCGACAGGAAGCGTCGGAAGCTCACCGCCCTCGCCGCCGATGTCACAGAGCGAGCGACCGCGAAGGACGCCCTCTACCGCACTGTCGGTATCAAGGTCGTCGAGCCGCCGTTCGACGTACACACCCGTGAACGCTCGCTTTCCGGACCGGTCGATGACCCCAAGCTGGTCGAAGAGATCGCCGTCGACTTGCTTGCGGAATTCGACGACCCCGCCGTTCGGAAGCTCGGTGTCCGGGTTTCGAATCTCTCTTTTGACGACCGCGAGCAGGCGACGCTCGGTCAGTGGGCCGACGGGACGGCGGACCAAGAGCCCGTCCGCTTGTCGCACGTGCGGCGCTCTGGAGAGACCGACACGCAGCTTGAACTCTCTCAGTTCGAGTAGCTGCCAGCAGCGGAGGCGCCACAGCATTGTCGGGGCTCTCGGCCGACGGTAGATAGCTTCTTAACGGTGCCGGGCACGTGCTCCGGCATGGACCTCTGGAAGCGTCGCGCGCTCAAGACGGTTCTCGCTATCGTTTTACTCGTTGTCGCTACGTCGCTCGTCTACCACTACATCATGGTGGTCATGGAGGGCCAACCCCGCAGCTACTTCCGGTCGCTACAGATTATCGTCGAGACGTACACCGGAACCGGGTTCGGCTCCGACTCGCCGTGGATGACGCCGCTGGCGAACCTGTTTATCATCTTCGTTGACCTCTCTACCTTCCTGCTGCTTTTCATCATCCTCCCATACGTCTTCCAGCCGGTGCTGGAAGAGTCGCTGTCCCCGGAGGTTCCCGACGCTGTTGATGCGAGCAACCACGTCGTCGTCTGCGGCGTCGCCCAGCAGGGCGAGCGACTCATCGACGAGTTCCGCTCGCGGAACATCGATTACGCCGTCGTCGTCGACTCCGAATCCGAAGCGCTTGAGCTACACGACGAGGGCCATCCCACCGTCTACGGTGACCTCTCGTCGGTCGAAACGCTCGAAGCAGCCAGCCTCGAAGACGCCCGAGCGGTGGTCGTCGACACTGCCGACGACCATGCGGCGAGCGTCGTCTTGGCTATCCGCGAAATCGATGAACAGACGCGGACAATCGTGCTGGCGAGCGACGGGGAGTTCGAACAGTACCTCGAATACGCCGGTGCCGATGAGGTGTTGACACCGCGGCAGTTGCTCGGGCAGCGACTCGCTAGGCGCATTTCGACCGAGGTAAGCCCCGGGGCCAGTGACACAATCAGTCTTGGCAACGGGACTGCACTGCTGGAGCTGACAGTTTTCGCCGACAGCCCCATCTGTGGCGACCGGTTGGTGGATATCGAGGCCCGGAACGAATCGGTGGTGGTCCCCAGCATTTGGCAGGGCGGACGCTTCGTTCCGAACCCGAACCCGGAAACCATCGTTGACGAGGATACCGTGCTCCTCATTGCCGGGACCGAGTCGGCGCTCAGCGACCTCGAAAGCGAAACCTACGCCGGACGTGAACAGGATGTCAACGTCGTCATCGCCGGGTACGGGATGGTCGGCTCGACAGTCGCCAAGGAGCTTCAGACGACGACCGCTGACTGTACAGTTGTCGACATCGAGAACGGCGACGACATCGATGTCGTGGGTGACGCGACGCGTCCCGAAACGCTTCGGGAGGCTGGCATCGAGGATGCGACGGCTTTCGTCGTCGCGCTCCACGACGACGACCAGGCCATTCTTTCGGTGCTCGTTGCGAACGAACTCGTCGACAGTACCGACATTCTCGTCCGGGTGAACGAACCGGAAAGCACTACGAAGGTCCGTCGAGCCGGTGCGGGGTATGTGCTTAGCCTCCCGGAGATCAGCGGGCGAATGCTGGCCTTGGAGGTGCTTCAGGAGGAGATTCTCACCTACGACCGACAGCTGAAAATCGTTCGGCTTGACGCATCAAAGCTGGACGGTGCCCGGCTCTCGGAGACCATCATCGCGGAAACCGACTGTGCTGTCGTTGCCGTCAACCGGAACGGCGAATTCATAACTGACATCAACGACAACGTCCGACTCCAAGACGATGATGAGCTGCTAGTTGTCGGCAGCGATGCGGCAATCGATGTTATTGAGGCTTAATCCCCGGCTCGCTCGTATCTGACGAACGCCACCTCGTCGCCGGCCTCGCGCTCGGTTGCTGTCCACTCGTCGCCGATGGCAGGAAAGTAGGTGTCGCCGTCAGGTGACTCCGGAACTTCGGTTATCCGGAGTTCGTCGGCACGGTCGAGACACTGCTCGTAGACGGTCGCGCCGCCGGCGACGTAGACCGTCTGTTTGTCGGCGTCGAGAGCGTCTTCCGCAGCCGAAAGCGCTGCTTCGATGTCCCGAGCGTGGACGACTTCTTCCGGAATGGGAAGCGACTCTCGCGAAGAAAGGACAATATTCGTCCGACCGGGCAGGGGACCACCAAGCTGGCCGGTGATAGATTCGTACGTCGTCCGACCCATGATGACCGGATGGCCCATTGTCGTCTCCTTGAACCGCTTCAGGTCTTCCGGGTAGTGCCACGGCATCTCGCCGTCGGTGCCGATGACGCCGTTTTCCGCGACCGCAGCGATGAGCACCAGCTTCATTCTGCAACCGAAAAGGAAATGCCCGGCGCCGGGTCGTAGTCGTGTAGCTGTACGTCATCGTATTCGAGGTCATCAAGCGGCCGGTCGGCGACCTCGATTTCGGGGCGGTCACGCGGCGAGCGCGAAAGCTGCGTCAGTAGTCCGGGGACGTGGTCCAGCCCTCCCTCGTCGTCGGCCTCGGCCGGAGCCTCCGATTCGAGCCACTCGCGGACATCAACGTACTCCTCGCGGTCGTCGATGTCGTTGAGGCGGTCCTGTAGTGCTGGGAGCTTGTCGGCATACCATGCGCCGCGGTCGCCGGCACCGCAGTAAATATGTGCGTCAACGATGGTGTGACCGAAGGAGCCGACCTCGAACGCAGTCCGGTTGGCGACGGCGTGTGCCAAAAGCGAGTACGCGGCGAGGTTGAACGGGACCCCCAGCGCGATGTCGCCGGACCGCTGGGTGAGATGGACGTTCAACTGGTCGCCCTGTACGTTGAAGACAAAGGTGTAGTGGCACGGCGGCAGCGTTGAGACAGCGGCGTTGGCCGGATGCCACGCGTTGACGACGAGCCGCCGGGAGTGTGGGTTCTCTTCGAGCGTATCGAGCACGTACGCGAGCTGGTCGAACACCTGTCGTTCGGTGCCGTCGGGCGTCGTTTCGGTCGTCGTCCAGCGGTGGCTGTCGTCGGGCCAGCTCTCGCCGGGCAGCCGCGCCGGCTCGTCCGGAACCGGGAACCGACGCCAAAACCGCCCGTAAGCGGTGTCGAGATGGCCCTCGTCGTCGGCCCACGCGTCCCATATTTTTGTCTCCTCGCGCAGCGTGCGAATGTGTTCTTCGCCCGAGAGATACCACAGTAGCTCGTGGATGAGCGAGTTCCAGCGATAGCCGTCCATCCGTTTTGTCGTCAAAAGCGGAAAGCCCGCTCCGAGGTCGACTTCGTAGTGGTGGCTGAAAGAAGCGATAGTGTCGACGCCGGTCCGGTTCGGCTTGTGGGTCCCGCCGGCGAGGACATCCGAAACGAGGTCGTGGTACTGTTGCATTCGATACTGGAGGGGTTGTACCCGAAGGGCTAATAGGTGATTATTCAGCTCCCGACATCACTCCTGCAGGAACTGCCGGGCGACTATCTGGAGGACGTGGACGAAGACACCCGTAAACGCCACGTAGATGCCGACCGCGTGCCGGAGCGACTTATCGGGGGCGTAGTTGGCGCTAACCTGCCAGATTTCGTAGCCGAGGCGGAGCGTGAAGCCGGCGAAGATGGCGACGAATCCGCCAAGCAGCACGGCCGGAATGGCCGAGCCAACGGCGACAAGCAGGGCCCCGAGGATGAACGCGCCGAGCGCCCACCGTCCCCAGTGGTCGTAGCTGCCGCCGCGGCGATAGACGTAGGCAGCGATGCCGATGGTCATCGCCAGCGTCACCACGAACGCGATGCCGAGAGCGACCCCACGTGTACCCCCACCAAGGCCGGCGATGATACCGCCGCCGAAGAGCGCGTAGGCGACCTGCAGCAGGACGACGCCGACGGCCGCGAGTTCCATCGACCCCGATTCGAGGCCCCGCTCGGCGAGAATGCTGCCGCCGGTCAGCGCCGCACCGTAGACGAGCAGGCCGAGTATCGGAACCTGAAAGAGCAGGTCGTTGGCGACCGCAAGCGGCGTCGCTGCGACGAGATACATCAGCAGGATGTTGACGCCCACAAGCGCCGCCGCTGGTGCCGCGACACGGCGGAACTTCGGATGTGCCGTCCGCTGTCGTCGTGCGGTGAGACCGTCCATGTTCGG
Organism: Natronomonas pharaonis DSM 2160; assembly: GCF_000026045.1. Lineage (NCBI taxonomy): Archaea > Methanobacteriati > Methanobacteriota > Halobacteria > Halobacteriales > Natronomonadaceae > Natronomonas > Natronomonas pharaonis. The sequence continues at coordinate 1,407,335 of NC_007426.1, forward strand.
GCGTTCAGACGACAATATATAAAGCTGCTCGCTTTTGGACTGACTGCGGCGACCGTTGTCGGCGGCGGGAACATAAAGTGCGTTCGATGTAGACAGTGATACGGAAACATATGCGAACTAAATTCGACGGCAAAGAGATATACGTCGTAAAAAGCGAACCCGACGAGGAACGCACCTACCATTGCGACGCCTTGGCCTCGCGGTTCCCGACAGCGACCGAAATCGACTACCCGGCTGGCGAGCGGGTGCCGGTCGATTCAGCGGCCGCCGTCGTGCTGACGGGCAGTACGGCTGCCGTCTACGAGCCGGAGCAGTATCCGTGGGTCGATGACCAGCAGGCGCTCGTCAGACGGCTCGTCGAGCGGTCGGTACCAACGCTTGGGGTGTGCTTCGGCCACCAGATAGCCAACGCCGCCCTCGGTGGAACGGTAGAACACGTCGGGATGACCGCAGGGCTCGTCGAGGCCGACCTCGACCACCAGCCCTTGTTCGAGGGTGTCGCTCCCGTCGTTCCAGCGCTCCACGGCGACGCGGTGACAGCCCTCGGCGATGGGATGGAATCCATCGCAACAGCGCCACACGCGGACATCTTCGCGAGTCGACACCAGTCGGCACCGCTGTGGACCGTCCAGTTCCATCCCGAAATCACCGCCGCGCTTGAGCCGCGGCTGACCGAGGACTTCGGCTGGGAGTCGGGCCGGTGGTCGTTCGGCGACGTGACCGCTGCGGTGGTTTTTGAGAACTTCAAATCGATGGCCGAGTCGGCTCCCGCAGCCGCCGACAGCCCGTGAACGGTGGCTCTCAGTCCAGCGCGGCCGCGGCCTCGTCGCGAATCTCGCGTGCCTCTTCGAGTCGTTCGTTGATGTACCCCTCCAAGTCCGTATGCAGCGGCTCGACGCCGGCCGGGATATCCACGGCTTCCAGTTCCGACTCGACCGTTTCGAGGTCGTCGATAGCGATTTGTGACAGCGCCAGCGCTTCGTCGTCGTCGCTGGCCGTCGCGGCGTCATCGAGCGTCGAGAGCGTCTCCGCGAAGCTCTCGAAGGTGTCGTGATACTCCGAAAGCGCTTCAGCGCCCGCTTCGAGCCGCGAAGCGAGTTCGGGGTGGTGCGGGCTCTCCAGCGCCTCGCGTTCCTCGTCGGTGGCGGCGACGATGGGGTCGGCCCGAGCGGCGGCCACCTCGGCGTCTGCTGTTGTCGCTGCCAGTAGCTCACCGAGTTCGTCGTGTCGGTCATCGGCCAGCCCGTAGGCGTTCTGGTCGGCTAGGTCGACAGTCTCCTCGACGAGTTCGAAGCCGTCTGCCAGCGCCGCGTGGGTTTCGGCGGCGACAAAGAGGAAACTGATTTCGGCTTCTAGCAACTCGACGAGCCGCTGGAACGGCTCATCGTCGACGTTCTGTCTGTCTGCCCGGCTGACGGCACTTTCGAGCCGTGCGTCGGCGTCGTCGAGCTCGCGCTGGACATCGATTCGGTCGACGGGGTCGACGAGGGGAACCGAAAGCAGCGGCGGCTCCGTGCTATCGAACTCGCCCCCGGCAGCGTAGACCGAAATCGCCTCTTGGATGTATCCGCGGCTCGACTGTATCGTCTCCCGAATCAGCTCCGGAAGCTCCTCTTCGCGCGTCTGTAGGTCTGGCTCCTCGGGCGTCTCTGGGTCTTCCGTGTCGTCCGGCGTGTCTCCGTTCTCGGGGTCGGGGTCCGGTGTGTCCTCGCCGTCGACATCCGTCGGCGTGTCTCCGTTCTCGGGGTCGGGCTCGTCGTTGGGGGCGTCGTCAAGCAGCTCTTCGGCTTCGCTGCACCCGGCAGCACCGACTGCGATGCCGGAACCGAGGGCAACGAGCAGCCGCCGACGGGTCGAGGCGTGGGAGGACATCTCTCGACTGCGTGTAGGGCAAAGACGCATATTAAAATGATGATGGGTCAAACGGCCGCTACAGCAAATACCACGCGAGCGCCGCTCCGGCGAGCAGCCCGCCGCCGATGGCCCAGAGCACGACCGCAAGTGAGGCCTCTCCCTGTGTCGTCATGAGGCCGGCCGAGAGCCCAACGAGCACGGTAATGCCGACCTTCGCCCACCGGCGTCGTCTGCGTCGGTTGCCAGCGTCCCGTCGATACGGGTCGTCGCGACGTTCGACCATCAACGCCTCCCGGCAGCGCCGTCCGGTATCTGTCGACGTAGGCAACGACGCCGCGCTCTCGCCCGGCGGCTCGGGGGGCTCCACTTCGAACCGGTGCGTCCGGCAGCGTCAGTCGTCGGCTGTGGGTGCATCGACCAGCGTCTCGGGCTCGACGGATGCGTATTTGGCGATAGCGGCGAAGGTCTCGTCGTCCATCGCGAACCGTTCGCCGGAGGTGACGCCGTAGGCCTCGTCGTCCTCGAACCGGGTTTCGATGAACCGCGTGGCGACGAGAGCTTTCCGGCCGTTTCCGTCGGCATCTATCTGTTCTTGGGCTTCCTCCAGCAGGAGCGCTCCCGAGACAACATCGAAGACGAGGTCGGCCAGCCGCTTTGCGTGGTACTGTGCGTAGTCGCCGTCCTCGGTTGCCAGCGAGGCGAGCGCGTTCTGTAGCTCGACGAACCGCTCCTCGACGGTTCCGGCCAGCGGCTCCAGCGCCGGATGCTCGACGGCATCGAGCTTCGCCTGCAGGTAGGGGACCAGCGCCTCGTGGGCGTCTTCGCGGTTGAATGCCCGCAGCACGTCAAGCGCAAGGATGTTCGAGGGTCCTTCCCAGATGGGCAACACCTGCGCGTCCCGGAGCAGTCGCTCGGTGGTGTGCTCGCGGACGTAGCCGTTGCCGCCGAGAATCTCCATCGCATAGGAGCTCATGTCGACCGACATCCGCGCCGTCTTGTACTTCGCGACGGGGATGAAAAGCCGCATCAGCTGGTAGGCATCCGAGTCGTCGCCCTGTCGTTCACGCTCATCGAGCGTCCGAGCCGCCTCAAAGGAGAAGGCAGCGGCGGCCTCATAATCGACGCTCATGTCCACGAGGTCACGGCGGAGTAGCGGGTACTCGTCGATTGCATCGCCGAAGGCCTCCCGCTGTGCGGCCCGGACCTTCGCCTCAAGTAGTCCCCGTCCCATGACACCGAGTGCGCCGGTGGCGTTTGTGAGCCGCTCGAAGTTCATCATCTCGGACATGTATTTGAACCCGCGGCCCTCCTCGCCGACGAGGTAGGCTTCGGCCCCTTCGAACTGTATTTCGCCGGTCGGCACCGAGATGGTCCCGAGTTTGTCCTTCAGCCGGCGGAAGTGCGCCTCGTTTACCTCGCCGTCCGGCTTGGTTCGGGGAACGAGAAACAGCGACAGTCCATCGACACCTTCGGGCGCGCCCGGCGTTCGGGCGAGCGCTAGTGCCCCCTCAGCGTCGATGTTCGAGCAGAACCACTTCTCGCCGTGGAGCCGGTAGATGCGGTCGCGGTCGATGTCGGCAGCCGCGACAGAGTCGTCGGCCTCGACCGGCTCGGCTCGGGTCTCGTTTGCGCCCACGTCGGAGCCGCCCTGCTCTTCGGTCAGGAACATCGCCCCTTCGATGTGTGTATCGAGGTCGCGGGCGGTCAGCCCCTCGAAGTACGACGAGAGCTCCCCGTCGTCGAACTTATCGAGGACGATGGCCGCGCCGGTCGTCATCGAGACAGGACAGCAGAACCCGGCGTCAACGTAGGAAAGCAGCGTCTGCATCATCAATGTATGCGACAGCCCGACCGGTTCGTCCCGTCCCGGCGGCGCATGGAAGGCATCGTGCGTAACGCCGAACTCCTCGTAGGTGATTCGTTCCTGTTCCTCGATGAGCGGATGGTATTCGACCTCGTTGCGTCGCTCGCCGAACTTGTCGAACGAGCATAGCTCGTGGCCCTCCTTGTCGATTCTGTCAGCGGTGTCGGCCATCCGGTGGCCGAGCACGTCGCCGAACTCCGAAAGGACCTCTTCGGCCCACTCGAAGTCGTCGTCCGGGTAGATGCGCTCTGCCTCGAACTGCAGCGTCGGGTCCAACTCCCAGTAGTTACAACCCCGCCCCTCGTCGAGTGCTCCGTAATCAATCGGGTCGGTCGCCATACCCGTTGGATTTGTGATTCGGTATTATAAACCTCATTACAACTGCGTTATGTTCAACGCCGTTTCCTGACGGTCTGTTTAACAGCGGACGCGTTCGTCGCTGTCCGAAACCATGATTGTGAGTGACGGACACAGTCGGGTAGTATGGAACGACACGACGCCGCCTCGACCGAGGCCGTCGCCGTCCGCGTCTCGGAAGACGACCTCGTAATTCGGGCGACGATAGAGCGCCCCGAGCGACAGAACGCGCTGAACGACGCCGTCATCGAGGGGTTGACCGCTGCCTTCGACCTCGCGGCGGAGACGCCGGCCCGAGTCGTCGTTCTTCGCGGAGCAGGTGGTACCTTCTGTGCCGGCGGCGACATCGAGTCGATGGCCGCGGCTATCGGGTCCGGCTCGATGGCGTACCGGGAGGGATTTGCCGGGATGCGACGGCTCATCGAGGCCGCCGTCGACGCACCGGCACTAACCGTCGCCGCCGTCGAAGGGTACTGTCTCGCCGGCGGGATGGGGCTTGCGGCCGCCTGTGATGTTGTCATCGCTGCCGACGATACAACGTTCGGGCTACCGGAGGTCGATATCGGCCTCTTTCCGGCCCAGGCGCTCGTACCGATTATGCGAACAGTCACCGAAAAGCGGGCGTTCAAGCTACTGTTCACCGGCGAACACATCGACGCTGCGACGGCCCACGATATTGGTCTAACGACGGCAGTGGTGCCGGCGGATGAGTTCGAGGCCGCCATCGACACGACAGTCGACGACCTCACTGCGGCATCGCCCGCAGCGGTCGAACTCGGCAAGGAGGCCTTCTACAACCAGCGAGAGATGGGCTTCCGGGAAGCGCTCGATTACATGCACGAGGTCGTGACGCTCGTGGCGATGAGCGACGACGCCGAGTCGGGCATCAACGGCTACCTCACAGATTCCGAGCCGGGTTGGGACCGACGAACGGAGGGGGTGTGACGATGCCGCTCGAACAGGATTCGACGAAAGGTAACGACCCCGAAAAGGCGGTCATCAGCGCCGCGCTCACCGGTGCACTCACGACGAGAGACCAGTGTGAGCATATTCCGTACACGCCGGCGGAGATAGCCGATGACGCCGCCGCCGCCCGCGAGGCCGGCGCAGCGGTCGCACACATTCACGCCCGGACGGAAAACGGGTCACCGACCTTCGAGACGGAGGTCTACCGCGAAATATACGAGGCGGTCCGCGACCGAACGGACATCCTTATCAACTTCTCGACGGGCGCGCTCCACGAGCCGGTCGAATCACGCGTCGACTACATCGAATCCGTCGCTCCCGACATCGCGGCGCTCAACATGGGGTCGATGAACTACGCCAAATACAGCGAGTCCCGCGGCGATTTCGTCTTCGATATGGTCTTCGAGAACTCGTTCGGCGAAATCGAGACGATGCTCGCCGCGATGAACGAACACGGCGTCACCCCCGAACTGGAGTGTTTCGACACCGGCCACATCGGCAACGTCCGGCCGTTCCTCGAAGACGGAACGCTCGACCACCCACTGCATTTTTCGCTCATCATGGGCGTTCTCGGCGGTATCCCGGCGACAGTCGAGAACCTCGCCCATCAGGTCCGACAGCTCCCCGACGATGCGACATGGCAGGTCATCGGCATCTCCGAACACCAGTGGCAACTCGTTGCCGCCGCGCTCTCGATGGGCGGCAACGTCCGGGTCGGTCTCGAAGACAACTTCTATCTCCCGGACGGCGAGATGGCGACAAATCCCGAACTCGTCGCCGAAGCGGCCGACCTCGCGCGTACGGTCGGTCGTGAGCCGGCGACGCCAGCGGAGGCGGCCGACATCATGGGCGTTGACACGTAGCGAGCGGAAGCCCACCCCTTCAGGGGTGGGTCCGAGCGACAGCACAACCACACAATCCACGCGCTACGGTTCGTCTGGATGTTCCACCGCTTCCAGACCGGCCTCTAACACTTCCGTATAGGCTTCCGATAAGTCTAATCCGTTCGCTTCTGCGTAGTCTTTGATTCGCCCGCCGAGCGTGTGCGAAATGTCGATGTTTGGTCGCATACGAAAAGACTTTAAGACTAAAAGTATAATAATCTGTTGTCATGAGGCGAACCAACACGTTCGCGGTACGCCCGCTCTCTGACGACGACGAGCGGCTACTGCTGGACCTGTTGGACGCCTCTGCGAGTCTGTGGAACGAGTTGAATTACGAGCGCCGCCAGCAATTCTTCGACGGCGAATCCGTGTGGGATACCGCAGACTACCGGAAACAGTACGTCGGTGTTCTCGGTTCTGCGACCGCACAGCAGGTAATTCGGAAGAACAAATCGGCGTGGCAGTCATTTTTCGCCGCCCGTGAGAACGGCGAGGACACCGCCCCGCCGGGCTACTGGGGTAACGAAGACGACGGCAGGGAACTCCGCACGTTCATCCGCCACGACCTCTACACGCTGGATACCGGCGAACGGTCACGAGTCGAGATACCAGTCGGCCAAGACCTCAAAGACGAGTACGGGCTTGGCTACCACGACCGTCTCCGCCTCGAAGTTGCTGGCGACCCGAAATGGGACGGCGAACAGGGGCGTTTGGAGATACAGTACGGCGAGACTGACGACACGTTCAGGGCCTTTCAACCTGTCACCGTGCCTGATTCTCGACAGGATTCACCACTGGCTTCCCACGAAGCCGCACTGGACGTGGGCGCAAACAATCTCGTCGCCTGTACCACCACAACCGGCGAGCAATACTTGTACGAAGGCCGGGGCCTGTTCGCCCACTTCCGCGAGACAACGCGAGAAATCGCCCGTTTACAGTCGAAACTCCGAGAGGGCCGATACAGTAGTCAGCGGATACGGCGGTTGTATCGCAAACGGACGCGACGGCGCGACCACGCACAGGATGCACTGGTTCGAGACCTGATGGAACGGCTCTACGCCGAAGGTGTCGATACCGTGTACGTGGGCGACCTCACGGACGTTCTCTCGACGCATTGGTGCGCCGAGGTGAACGCAAAGACCCACCAGTTTTGGGCGTTCCGGGCGTTCATCGAGCGCCTATCGCACACCGCTGAGGAATACGGCATCACCGTCGAGGTGCGGTCAGAAGCCGATACTACCCGGACGTGCCCGGCGTGTGGCGAACAGGACGATACCGACCGGGACGGCGATGTGTTCCGGTGTCCGTGCGGTCACGAAGCCCACGCCGACCTGTGCGCGTCTCGCACGTTCCTCGAACGACAGACTGGCAAACCCGTTGGGTCGATGGCACGGCCCGTGCGTCTCAAGTGGGACGACCACAACTGGTCGGAGATACCACACTCTCCCGAAAGGGCACGTCCCAACGAGAAGCGCACAAACCAGAGTACCGATTCCCAAGACGGGAAACTTGCCTCCGTTGGTACGGCATAGCCAACATCCCCACCGGAGGAATCCCACGGCTGAAGCCGTGGGAGGATGTCAAACCGACCATCTCTGAGCGTCAGCCGGCCCACTCCAACATTCGCTCGTAGAAGGGGACACTCCGCAATGCCGTCGCATCGCCCACGAGAACCAGCGCTTTCTTCGCCCGCGTGAGCGCCACGTTGACCCGTCGGTAGTCCTCGAATATCGGGCTCGAAAGCTCACCGGTCGCCACGAACGAGACGATGATAACCTCCTTCGAAGAGCCCTGAAACCGGTCGACCGTATCGACGGTTACCTCGTCGATGCGGCGGGACAGCTCCGCGACTTGTGCCCGAAACGGCGCGATGACACCGATGTCGTCCGGGTCGACGCCGGCATCGAGATACGCCGAGACGATGTCGGCGACACGGTCTGCTTCCGTCGGGTTTGTGTTGCCATCGGCGCTTCCGCCGGGGTCGACAAAGGAGACGGCATCGCGGAGCGCCGACGGCAGCGTAGAGACATCCACGCCGTCGAGGTCGGCGAGCCGCTGGCTGGCCACCTCGGCGTTCGCGGGTCGGAGCTGTCCGTCGTAGAACTCCCGGCTGGCGAAGTACTGAATCCGCTGGCTCATCCGGTACTGGCGGTCGAGCATCACGGCCGCGTCGGGATAGTCGTCGATGAGCTGTTCGAAAAGCGACGTTTGCAGGTCGTTTTCGGCCCGAACCACCGGCGGGAGCTGCTCGTGGTCGCCGACGAGGACGAAGCGGTCGGCACGGTTGGTCGCGAGGAACGTCCCTGGCTCGGTGAGCTGTCCCGCTTCGTCGATGACAGCCACGTCGAACTGCTGCTGTTTGAGCGCCCGCGAACCGCAGGCGGCTGTCGTCGCTGCGACGACCTGTGCGTCCCGGAGCGCTGCCGCCCGCTCGCGGGGGTCGCCGGTCCGGTCGAAGCGGTAGGACTGCATGTCATCGCGGACCCCCGACTCCGAGCCCCACCGGAGCACGTCGGTAAAGCCCTGCGCTTCGAGGGCCTCAATGGCGTTGTCGACGGCGCGGTTTGTGAACGCCGACAGCAGTACCCGGTCGCCGCGGGCGACGAGTGCCTGCACGGTCTGTGCGAGCGTGTAGGTTTTCCCGGTCCCCGGCGGCCCGTGAATCAGCGCAAAGTCCTCCGCCGCGAGCGCGCGGTTTACAGCCTCGTTTTGGGACTCGTTGTTGTCGATGATGGGTCGGTGGTCCCCGACGAACGACGGCTCCCGGCGGCCGAAGAGCACGTCCTTCCGGTCGGGGTCGCCACGAAGGACGGCGTCGTGCAGCGCCGTCAGCTGCCGGTCGACGCCGAGTTCCGAGGGGTAGACGTCGATACGGCGGAGTTCGAACGGCTCGTCGGCGACGACGACGATTTCGTCGTCGAGGTGTCGAACCGTCGCCAGTTCTGCGGTGCCCTGTGTCGGGTGGCCGTCGCTCGCCAGCACGCGGTCGCCCTCCCGTATCTTCGAGACCGCGTCGCTCGTTCGGCGGGCGCTGAGCGCCCAGCGGCCGCCATCGAGCGGCTCCCGGCCGAGCGGGTCAAGGTCGACGAGCGCCCGGTCGTCGTCGGCCCGTTCCGCAGCCGACTGCTCCCACAGCTTCCGGTATTCGGCGTGGACCTCACGCCGCTCCTCCTCGATGGCCCGGTAGAGCCGTTCGAAATACGCCCGTTCGGGTTCCGGCAGCGGCTCGCCAAGCTGGCCGGCCTTCGATTCTTGGTCGAGGCGGCCGGAAACGACCATGCAGGTGTCCTGCTCGAAACAGTAGTCACAGTTCGCGTCGGCCTCGAACCCGGTCGGCACCGACATATCGTACTCGGCGGCCGCAATCTCGTTTCGCACCCGGAGGACGTATTTCAGGAAGCCGGGGCCGATAGAGAACTCCTTGGCCGGCGAGAGGTCGCCGCTTTCCTCGCTCCGGTCGAGGGCGCTGTTTTTCGTGTACAACAGCGTCCCAGTGTCGGGCGGGTCGGCGATGTCATCGGCGAGCAACAGCCCATAACAGGCCGCCTGCACCTTGTCCTGAAACCGTGGCGACCGCTTGAGGTTCTTTCCGGTCTTCAGTTCGACGGGCATTCCGCGCCTGACGGCGTCCGCCCGGCCTTTAATACCGAACCGCTCGGAGATAAGCGTCTGTTCGGAGCGCCACGAATCCTCGCCGAACCGCCCCTGCTGGAGCCATCCTTGAATCGCCGCCGCGTTCTGCCGTACGTCATCGGCGACCGCGTCGGCCGTCTCGCCGAGCAAACCGATGTCGAGTGCCGCCTCGGCGACCCGCGATTCGATGCTCGATTCGAGGTCCCGCCCCCGGAGCAGGTCGCCGAACACCTCGTGGACGACGGTCCCCTTGAGCACCGGGTATTTCAGCGGCAAGCCGGTGAGTTTGTTGAGATAGTACATCCGCGGACACTGGACCCACCCGCGAATGTCGGTCACATCGACCAGAAAATCCGGCTCGACGACGACCGCCGACTCGCCGGTCGTCGAGTACTGCGTGTCGCCGTCGAAGGTGCGCTCGTCGAGGTCGGTCGCCAGCAGTTCCATCCCGACCGCAAGGTACTCGACGGTTTCCGTCCACTTGCCCCACAACGTCACTGTCGTCGGGGAGGCAGCACCCCGTTCCGGCCGGATGACGACCTCCGCCAACTGGCTTGTGCCGTGGCTCGTCTCGACGGATTTCGGGTCGTCGACTTCGAGGACCGGGCCGCGTACGTTCACATCTGTCCGTGCGTCGTCGTCAAAAAAACGCTGTCGGTGCCCGGAAGCGCCGCCACCGATACCTTCATTTTTCCAACTGCCCGAAGGTCACGTATGCGCGTCCGCGACTGGCAGGAAATCCTCGAAGACGTCGTCGAATCGGACGCCGAACCGAGCGGCTGGCGCGCCGTCGCCGGCGACCGCCGCGGCGGTGTCGGCGAGGACATGTTCCTCGGCCACCCGTCGGTCGGCGTGTTCCAACTCAAGACGTTCGCCAAGAACCCCTACGAGGTACAGGGTGTCGGGTCGCGGGTCGCTCGCAAAGTCGACGACGAGCTCGACCCGCTGTTCCCCGGGGAGGAAAGCGGCGGCCGTTTCGGCGTCAATCAGGCCTTCGAAGACACAGACGAGGCCACGGAACGGGCCAAAGAGCTCGAAACCGTCATCGAAACACACGCTGAGGCTCCGACGACCGGAGATGCACTGTTCGAGGACGTGATGGGCGCCCTCGACAGCCCAGCGTTCGGGCCGATGGAGTACGACATGTACGACCGGCCGGACGAACTCGATGACCTCACAGACACCTTCGAAGAGGCCGAAGAGGTGCTCTCGAAGGAGCTTGACGACCTCATTGAGGACGACAATGTCGGCCGCGGTTTCCACTGAGTCAGGCCTGTTCGATTTCGATACGCCATGTCCCGTCGGTTTGGGACGTATCGTAAATGAACCCCCGTTCTTCGAGCACGCCGTACAGCGGTTTCGGCTCGAAGCTGTTTATCAGCAGCAGCGTTTCGTCGGCTCCGAGTTCAGTAAGCGCCGCCATGATGTCGTCGAACGGTTCCCCCTCGATGTCCCGTACGTCAAGGACAGTTTCGGCAGCCGTGTCTGGTGCCATATTCGGTTTTCGGGGTGCCTCATCGGTTGGTGTTGTTCCGATTATGTTCGGCCGGGGAAACTGGGCGGTCCGCTGGTGAGGCTTTTGGGCAGGTCGAGGGGCTACGGAAAGGCGGGGCCGATGTTCGATACCGGCAGTCAGTCCGACTGCTCCGGCGACCCGGCTGCAGAGCCGGTGTCACTGACCAGCCCGCGAACACCGCCGGGGTTGTGACGGCGGACAACGAGGGTGATGTTAGCAACGAAGACGGCACCGCCGGCAAGGACCAGCAGGCTACCGAAAAAGCGCACCGACGACGGCACCGCGAGGCTATCAGCAATGACGAGGGCGACCACCCCACCCGAAAGGAGCGTGAAATCAACGACAGCGAGCCGGTCCGAGTAAAGGTCGTCTATCATCGGCACATCGGCAAGCCCCAACTGGCCGCTGTAGCGGTCAACCCAGATGAGAAAGGGCACGATGTGGTACAGCGTCCCGAAGACGACGAAGCCGACAACGCCGAACGCGAGCAAATAAAAGGTCCCCTCGGCCCCGTACAGCGTGCCGGCAGCGAGGGGGGCGACTGCCCACGCTGGCAGCGCGAGCAGCCCCCATATGACCATTGCCACGGCAACGACAGCGTACCGCGAGAGCATCGGCGTCTGGTCGACCTGTGTTTCGTAGAGCCGCCGGGCGACGACAAAACCGACGGCAATGATACAGCCGGCCACGAGAACGCCGCCAAGGCGGGCAAGCAGGACGGTTTCAAACAGCCGGCCGACGACAAGTGCGGTCACACCGACCGGGTAGGCGACCGTCTCGGCACGGCGGACGGTCGTGTCTATACCGTGGAGTTCGGTCTGTGTGGACATTGTCGCGAGTTGATATAAAGCACCCAGCACCGTCGCCAGCACGGCTCCGAAGACAGCGACGGAAGCGTGAGCCATCCGCACTGATTCGTGGGTGACCGGCAGACTGGTGAACACCGGGCGGCTGAAGCCCACTGCAAGCGGCAGCGCCAGCATGGTCACCGCCACGAAACAGCCGAGCGCGAACGCGAAATGTCGTTCGGTCACATCCCACGGACGAGCGGCGGCGAGCGTCCGGCCGATGTTATAGACAAACAGCCAGATACCGACTGCTAGCACGGTTCCGGTGGCGGCGAGCCACGCAACGGCTCCCGAAAACAGCGCGGCGACGAGGCCAGCAAGCCCGACAGTGACAAACAGCAGTTGCACGTTTGCCAACCGCCGCGAGTGGAGGTCAAGACCGGACCACACCGGGACGAACTGCGTCATTGCGCCGAGAATGGTGATACAGACCCACCCGACAAACAGCAGGTGAACGAACGCGACGTGTTCCATCCCGGCGAGTAGACCAAACTGTCCGGCGGCACCGGCGACTGTTCCAGCAAGCAAAAACACGAGCGCGACGACGAAGTGCTGCAGTGGGACCGCCATCGGCGGCCCGCGGTCGGCGTCGATAGCGTCCGGAATTGCGGCCATACTGTCGATTGGGCGTGTCGCCGTCTCCGTTCTCTGCCGAATATGTCCCGAGTCAGGCCTCGACGTCGACCCGGGTCACGTAGCCGCCGCAGCCACACTGGTCGACGAACGCCCAATCGATGGCGGTGTCGCTGTCTTCGAAAACGGTACGGAGATGGTCGAAGAGATACGTTGACGGATGGCCGTGGGCAGCGTGAGTGACGAGGGTAACATGAACACCCTCAATTATATTAGCGTTGGAAAAGCGCGACCACGAATATATCCTTGCTGACGGTGGGGAACGACGATACCGGTGGTCAGCGCCCGTCGTCGGTCCGCTTGCCGTCAGTGCAGTCCTGTTCGAGAGCCGCTGGGTCGCGGCCGTCAGGGTCGCCGTGGCCGCCGCCGCCGGGCGTGCGGACCGTCACGGTCGTGCCGGCTTCGACATCGACGGTTGTTTTTGCTGCCACCGGCTCGCCGTCAAGCAGGTTCTCGCCGGGTGCGCCGTCCCCGCCACCAGCAATGCCGCTCGGGGCGTGTCGGCGACGTTCTGTCAGCAACGAGACGGTTGCATCGGTCTCGACGGTCAGTGCCCGTTCGAGACCGAGACCGCCCCGGTGTTTTCCCCGGCCACCGCTGTCGGGTCGGAAGGCATACCGGTCGACCCGAAGGGGGTACTCCGTCTCGATGGATTCGACAGGCGTGTTGAGCGTGTTCGTCATCCCGACCTGCACGCCGTCCATTCCGTCTTTGTCGGGGCGACCGCCGAAGCCACCGCCGATGGTCTCATAATAGGTGAACGAGCCATCGCGTGCGCCGATTGTCAGGTTGTTCATCGTCCCCTGTCCAGCCGCCGGCACGCGCTCAGGGGCAGCCTCGGCAAACGCCGCAAAGACCACATCGGTCACCCGTTGGCTCGTCTCGACGTTGCCGCCGACGACAGCCGCGGGCGGCTCGGGGTCCAGAAGCGATTCGTCGGGGACCGAAACGGAAACCGGCTCATAACAGCCGTGGTTGGGCGGAATCTCGGGGTCGGTGACACAGCGGACGACGAAGTAAACGGCGCTTTTTGCCACCGCAAGCGGCGCGTTGAGGTTTCCAGCCAACTGGCCGTCGGTCCCGGAAAAGTCGAGTTCGACCGCTCCCCCGTCGACTGTCACTTCGACGGCAATATCGATGTCTTCGTCGGTGACGCCGTCGCCTTCGAGAACATCGGCCGCTTCGTAGGTGCCGTCCGGCAGCGACTCGATTTCGCGTTCCATCCGCTCTCTGGAGTAGTCGATGACGGCGTCGAAGCCCGCAAGCACCGTCCCGCGGCCGTGTTCCTCAAAGAGCGATTCGAGCCGCTCGGCGGCGCGTTCGTTGGCCGCAAGCTGTGCGCGAAGGTCGGCACGGCGCTCGCGGGCATTGCGGACGTTCGCGAGCACGAGCGACTGGACATCGTCGCGGATGTCGCCGTCCGCAACGAGCCTCGTCGGCGGCAGCCGCAGGCCCTCCTGATAGATTTCCCGCGCGCCCGCTGGCATGCTCCCGGGCGTCATTCCGCCAACGTCGGCGTGGTGTGCCCGCGAAACGGCGTAGCCGACGATGTCACCGTCGGGGGCAAGCGGCGAGACCATCGTCACGTCCGGCAGGTGGGTCCCGCCGGTGAATGGGTCGTTGAGCACGAAGACATCACCGGGCTGTGGGTCGTGGTCCAGTACCGCCGCAACCGCCGCCGGCATCGCGCCGAGGTGGACGGGGATGTGCTCGGCCTGTGCGACCATCCGGCCTTCGGCGTCGAAAAGCGCCGTCGAGCAGTCGCGGCGTTCCTTGATGTTCGGGGAGTAGGCTCCCCGGATGAGCGTCTGTCCCATCTCCTCGGCGATGCTCTCAAGCTGGTTCCGAAGTACCTCCAAGGTCACGGGGTCGACATCGGCGTCAGCTTCAGCGTCGGACATCAGTTCTCACCCCCTTCGTGTGTCATCACGAGCGTCCCGTCTTCAAGCACGTCGCCGGCCCACGTCGGCGGGACGACAGTGGTGCTTTCGGCCTGTTCGAGGACCGCCGGCCCGGAGATAGTCGTCCCCGGTTCGAGCCGGTCGCGGTCGTAGATGGTCGTCTCTCTTGTGCCGAATCCGGGGAAGTGGGCTTGCCGGCTGCCGACGAGCGGGTCACCCGCCCCTTCGTGGCGGACGGTCGGTTCAGTTCCCGGTCGTGTCGCTGTCGCCCGGAGGTTGACAACCGATATCTCCTCATCCATCGCGTAGCCGTAGGCCCGCTCGTGGGCGTCGTGGAACCGCTCTTCGACCGCGGTGGCGTCGAACGTCTCGTCGACCGGGACGGTCAGCTCGAAGCTCTGACCGTTATACCGGCAGTCGGCGGCGCGTTCGACGACAGCCTCGTCGGGGTCGGAGGCATCCGCAAGGACATCCTCGATAAGACCGTCATAGACCGTCTCGATGCGGGAGGGGTCGGCGGTCGCGAGGTCGACCCCGACAGTTCGAACCGCATCGTAGCTCTCGTCGGCCGCCAACAGCCCGTACGCCGAGAGCACGCCACCGGGTCGCGGGACGACCACGCGGTCGATATCGAGCGACTCGGCCAGCGAGGCGGCATGCATCGGCCCCGCACCGCCGAACGCCACGAGCGCGAACGACCGCGGGTCGTGGCCGCGTTCGACTGTCACCGAGCGGATTGTCCGCGTCATCGTCGCGTTAGCGACGCGGTAGACGCCCTGTGCAGCCTCCAGCGCACCATCCAGCCCGGCCTCGTCTGCCAGCCGTTCGAGCGCGTCGTGGGCGGCCGCAACGTCGAGCGTCATCTCGCCGCCGAGCTCCGTCTCGGGGCCGATGTAGCCGAGAACGACGTTCGCGTCGGTGACTGTCGGCTTCGTTCCGCCACGGCCGTAACAGGCAGGGCCGGGCTGTGCGCCCGACGATTGCGGCCCCACCCGGAGTGCGCCGCCGGCGTCGACCCACGCTACCGAGCCGCCGCCCGCGCCGACGGTGTTGACATCGACCATCGGCGTTCGAATCGGCACGCCGGCGATTTCTGAGTCGGTCGTCCGTTCAGCTTCGCCGTCTCGAACAAGGCTGACATCGCTGGACGTCCCGCCCATATCAAAGGTGACAAGCCCGGTAACGTCGCTGTCGTCGACCGTCGCCGCCGCCCCGACGACGCCGGCTGCTGGCCCGGACATCGTCGTTGTTACGGCGTGTTCCTGTACCGTCTCCGGGTCAGCGATACCGCCGTTGGCTTGCATAATCCGGGGGGCTGGAACACCAGCATCGGCGGCCTCGTCGACAAGGCGGCCGATGTAGCCCTCGATTGCCGGCCGGACGTAGGCATCAGCGGCCGTCGTCGAGGTGCGTTCGAACTCTCGGAACTCCGCCAACACCTCGTGGGAGGCCGACACCGGCACATCAAGCTCGTCGCGGAGCGTCTCGGCGACGACCTGCTCGTTTGTCGGGTCGGCGTAGGCGTGCAGCAGACAGACGGCGACGCTCTCGACATCGCGGTCACGCAGTGTCGCCGCGAGGTCGCGGACATCGTCGGGGTCGACCGTACGCTCGATGCCATCCGGCGTCGTCCGTTCGTCGACCTCGAACCGCCGCCGTCGCGGAACGAGCGGGGCCGGCTTCTCGGCATCGAGGTCATACAGGTCGGGTCGGTCCTGCCGGCCGATTTCGAGCACGTCTCTAAATCCCGCCGTCGTCACGAGCGCGGTCTCAGCACCGTCCCGTTCGAGCAATGCGTTGACCGAAACCGTCATTGCGTGGGCGAAGGCGTCGAGCTCGCTCGGGTCGATGCCGGCCCGCTCGCAGGCCTTCTCGATGCCGTCGAGAACGCCGACGCTTTGGTTGTCGGTCGTCGGCACCTTCGCGGTGACGAGGGCATCATCGACCGAGAGCACGACATCGGTGAACGTCCCGCCGACGTCGACGCCGATTCGCGTCTCGGTGGACTGTTCGTCTGTCCGATGGGTGGGTGAGTCAGCCATATTAGAGCACGAGTACGTCGTAGAGCGTTTGCAGACCGATGCCAACGACAACGAGGGTGACAAGCCCGCCGAGGATATTCTGCAGCCGACTGTTCGTGTACTCGCCGAGCAGGTCATCGTTGTTCATCGCGTAGATGAGGAAGACCGCCAGTATGGGCAGCAGGAGGCCGTTGGCAACCTGTGCGAAGACAATGACGCTGACCGGGTTGAGGTCCATCGCCGAGCCGACGATGCCGACGCCGAGAATCGTCATCCAGATGGCGCGGAACCGCATCGAGGTGAGGTCCCGCTCCCAACCGAGTGCGCCAGCAGTCGCGTACGCACCGGCGAGCGGAGCGCTCATCGCACTGGTGAAGCCGGCTGCGAACAACCCCACAGCGAAGAACGTGAGCGCGTACCCGCCAAAGACCGGCTCGAGTTGGTTTGCCATTTCGCCGACATCGTCGATTTCGGTTCCTGGCGGAAACACCGCGGCGGCGGTGACAACGATTGCCGTCGTAATAATTCCGCCGACAGCAACCATCGCAATGGTGTCTGTTCGACACTCCGCGAGGTCGCTTTTATCATCCCAACGTTCCTGAACGGTGCTCGCATGCAGGAAGAGGTTGTAGCCGACGACGGTCGTGCCGATAAGCCCGACGATGAGATAGGCCGACCCATCCGGAATCGTCGGCACCAACCCACCGCCAAGCGCCCCGAGGTCGGGGCGGACGATGATGGCATTGAGGATGAACGCGACGCCCATCACAGCAACGAGAGCAATAAAGACGCGTTCGATGAGCTTGTAGTTGCCACTCCACAGCAGAGCGGCCGCGACGAGGCCGATAGCCGGCCCCCAGACGTTCTCGCTAACGCCGGTAATCGTCGCCAGCCCGGCCGCACCACCGACGATGTTGCCGGTCTGGAACGCGGCGGTGCCGATACCGATGGCACTCACCACAAGTCCAACAGTCGCCCACTTTGCCAGCGGGTTTGAGAACTCGTTTCGAAGCGCCTCGCCGAGTCCGTCCCGAGTTATCAGGCCGAGACGCGCGCTCATCTCCTGTAACACCATCGTCGCAAGAATCGAGAACGCGATGGTCCACACGAGGAGATACGCGTACTCCGCGCCGATGACGCTTGCCGTCGTGACCGTACCGGGACCGACAAACGCCGCTGCGACCAGCGCTCCCGGTCCGATGGCCTTCAATCGTGCTAACAGCCCCATGTTCGATATCTACTCACAACCCCCGCCGAAATGCCCAAAAGTATTGTTGAGAGTTGTTCATACAGCTATCAATCGATATGCTATGGCACACATCTGCTTATGAATCAGTATGAACGCTGCTGTGGGGGAACGCGACTGGCGCGCTCAGGTTTCCCGCTCGGTAACAATGAGCTTCGAGACGCCGCGTTCGGTCTCGATGTCACCCGGTAAATCCGTCGTGCTTCGCTCAATGAACCGGGTCATGAACCACTGAATGGCCTCGGACGGAAAGACGGCATGGTAGACGCCGTCGTCCTCGTGGCGGACATCGAGAAAGCCGCAGAACGACAACCACTCAAGCAGTTCGCCGACTGACTCAAACCGGGAGGCGTACTCGCTTGCATGGTAGTCTGAGACACGGTCGGCAGCAGCGACGAACTCCGCGTCGGGGTCGCCGCCGGCATAAAGGTGTTCAAGAAAGGCATGGAGGAAGTCGATATCCAACAGGACGTGTTCGCCGGACGAAAGCATCCGGTAGTACTGTTCGAGCGCGTCGCTTTGGCGGCCGGTTGCGGCCTCGTAGTTGGCTGCATAAAACGAGAGGGCACGGCGGACGATTTCGCTTTGACCAGCACCGGTCTCGTCGTCAAGTTGTTCGAGAGCCGCTGCCGTGTCGTCGTCGAGCGATACGGTGACCCGCCGCGTCATGAGCGGAGGGAGGCGCTACGGACGGGTATACTTCACGCCTCTAGGCGGTCAAAACCGGAAGGTCATCAAAAGCGCCTTGGCGGCGGTGTCAGTCGCCGCTGGTCCGGTTTGGAGTCTCGGGTCTTGATGGTGACTCCGAGTCGTCGTCATCGGAGCCGCGAACGTCTGGAGCGACAGCCCACGCGAGGAGCGCCGCGACTGCAAACAGCGCCAGCAGGACGGTCTGCAGCACTGTGAGGTCGATGCCGACCCACACGAGTGCGGTCCGGAGTTCGACGATTACCGGGACCAAAAACGCAATCGCCACCAGCAGACCGGCCCGACTGACCCGCATCAGTGTGTCACCCCGACGACGGTGTCAGCGGCTGTCTGGGCGATAACCTGCAATGTCTCGACGACCATCGGGTAGGTTCCGACACCCGGGCCGAAGACGCCGCCGCGGCTGATGATGGAAGCCAGCGGAAGCGCGTACGCCAGGATGACGAGGATGACCGCGATGGCGGTCCACAGCTTCAGGTTGTCGAGAACTTTCGGCGAGTCCTCGGGACCGGAGAGCGTGTCGGCGTACTCGTTTGCCGGTAGCGTCCCGGGTTCTGCCTTGTCGCCGAGAACAGTCATGACGACAACGAGGACGAACAGCAGCGTCGAAACGAACAGCAGGATACCGCCGAGGATGACCTGCGCGTTGAGTTCGCCAAGTGAACCGGCTGCCATTTCGAACTCGAAGTTCCGGTATTGGGGTTCTGCGGTCCGTCGCGGCATGCCGGCCAGCCCGGAGCGGTGCATCGCGTTCGACATGAACGTCATGCCGACAAACCAGAGGACGACCTGAGCGAGCGCGACCGATTTGCCCCAGAGCTTCTTGCCGGTCACCTGTGGGAGGAACCAGTAGGAGACAGCCATGATGGTCAGCGCGACGGCAGTACCGACGGTCAGGTGGAAGTGACCGACGACCCACCACGTGTTGTGGACGAGGTAGTTGATGTTCATCCCGGCGTTGACCATCCCGGAGAACGCGGCGGCGGCGAACATCAGCCCGGCAAGCGCCATGCCGGTAAAGACCGGGTCACGCCACGGGAGCGCTCGGAGCCAGCCGAAGTAGCCCGAGCCACCGCGCTGGCGGGCCCCATGCTCCATACTGGCGACGACGGTAAACGCCGTCAGTAAGCTCGGCAACAGCAGGAACATGGTGTTGACCATCGCCATGAATTTGAACCCTTCCGCAATGCCGGGGTCGAGGTACTGGTGGTGAATACCAGTCGGCGTCGAAAGCACCAAGAACAGCACGAAGACCACGCGAGCAAGCGGGTCACTGAACAGCTTGCCGCCGGAGATCTTCGGCAGCATGATGTACCACATCATGTAGGCCGGCATCAGCCAGAAGTAGACGACTGCGTGGCCGAAATACCAGAACAGCGTTCGAGTCAGGAGCGCGTTCACTTGGTCGATGATGCCAACCGACCACGGCAACAGAAACAGGAGAACGGATGCGGCGACACCGAGGCTGGAGAGATACCAGAATATCATCGTCGTCAAAACCATAAAGGTCGGCAGCGGAATCCGCTCGCCGGGGTTGTCCTGCTTCCAGCTCCACCATGTCGTGAACCAATCAACGCCGGCAAGCCATGTGCCGACGATGAAAATCGCGAGCCCGAGGTAGAACAGCGGGTGTGCCTGCATCGGCGCGTAGAACGTAAACAGGACGCCGGCGCTCATCTCTACGGAATCGATGAGGCCACCGATCATCGGGAGGGCCGCCAACACGGTCCCAACGACCATCAGGCCATACCACGCCTGCGTGAACCTGATATTTCCGAGGCTCCTATCGAGGCTGGTCGTGATGGCCCACGTGAAGATGCCCACAAGGAAGAAGATGGTAAACGTTATTACAAGCAACACGCCGTGGAGCGTCAGCACGTCGTAATACTTAGCGGAGTCGATGAATCGGACGATGTCGGTTCGGTGGAGTACCTGTACAAGCCCTAGCGCTGCGCCAACAGCGAGGGCAGCAAACGAGCTGAAAAACGCTAGCCGAACGATGCGTGCTTCTTCGGGGAACTGCTCAATGTACGTGCTCATTCGTCGTCCTCCAGTTCGAATTCGTCTTCAGGAACGACGGTCATCAGCGCCTCCATGTCGTGGTGGCCCGGGCCACAGTACTCGTTACAGAGGATGCCGTATTCCGTTGGCTCGTCGACATCCGGCATCTCGACGGTCAGCGAGGCGACTTCGCCGGGGATGACCATCGTGTTCGCGTTTGTACCAACGACGCTGAAGCTGTGTATCACGTCTTCGCTCGTGACGTGGAACGTTACTTCGCTGTCAGCGGGCACCTCGAAATCGCCCGGGAAATACGCATACTGCACAGCGATGATATGGACCTCGTATTCGTTTTCGCCGACTTGCTCGACGCCAGGGTCAGCAAAGCCCGGATGTTCGTCAAGGTTGTCGGGGTTGACGGTGTCTTGCTCGTCGTCGACCATCGCGATACCGATGCCCACCGAACCGTAGGTGATTGTCGCGATGAAGCCAACGATGAGAACCATCGCCGCGGCCAGCCAGAACTTCTCGTAGGTGTGGATGTTCACAACACCACCCCCACGACGGTCATCTCGTTGCCGAGGAACTCAACGAAATACGTGAATATCCACAGCCCCGCGATGAGCAGGAAGTATATCGCGATGAGCGCGAGCGTTCCCTTGGGGTCGTACTCGTCGTGTCCGATTTCTCGTTCTACGTCCGTACCCATATACGGGGATTATAGCGAGGTGTTTTATTTGTTAACCCCCTCTTTCCAGCGCACTGAGACAGGGCCAACGTTTTATGGGTCACTACTCCCAAGTCGCCTGCATGCCAATCGACGCGCTTTCGCCACGTCAAGCCGCCGCCGTCGGCGCGCTGGCGCTCATTCCGGTCGCGCTGTACGGGTATACGCTTTCGGCGACTGCAGCAGCGTTCTCGACCGTCAACGTGCTATTGACGCTTGCCGTGCTGTACATAGCGATGTCACCAGTTGAGGGCGGCCATCACGGCGACAGCGGAGCGGCCGTCTAGGTGATGCAGGCGGTGGCGCTGCCGCTCGCCTCGGTTCTCGCGCAGGCTCATGACCACTCGACGACGCTGCCGACCGAACACGTCGACCTGCTGGTGTTTCTGGTCATCGGCCTGCTCGCCGGGGCACACTGTCTCGGAATGTGTGGTCCGCTCGTGACCGCCTACGCCGACCGGTTCAATCCGCAGGCGGGAACGCGACGCGCGAACGCGCTAACGTTATACGAAGTCCGACAGCATGCCCTGTTCAATCTCGGGCGGGCAGGGAGCTACGCCCTCATCGGGGGACTGTTCGGTCTCATCGGAGCGCTCGCTTTCGCCTCGACGGACGCTGTCACCGCGGTCGGGGACTCAGTCAGAGGCGGTGTCGGGCTACTTGTCGGTATCGCCATCGTCGCCAGCGGCCTCTACTACCTCAGGGGCCAGTCCGGCGTGCCACACGGCGTTCCCGTTATCGGGACGTTCTTCGGATGGGTTTCGGGGCTGCTCACAAGCCGTATCGACCGGCTCGCGAACTCGCCGGGCATCCTCGGGCTCGGAGCGCTGCACGGACTGTTGCCGTGCCCGATTATCTATCCCGCCTATCTGTACGCGTTTGCGCTCGGTGACCCGGTCCGCGGTGCGCTCTCGCTTGCCGTACTCGGCCTCGGAACGATACCGACCCTCTTTGTCTACGGCACGGCGCTGGGCTCGCTCAGCACCTCAAGCAGGGTTCGCCTCCACCGGCTGCTCGGCGTGGCGTTCATCGTCCTGGGGTACATACCGATTCAGCACGGGCTGATGCTCGCCTTCGGCATTCACCTTCCACACCCCCCGATACCGTTCTACCAGCCGCTCTAACAGACTATGTCAGACCCCGACTTCGACTTCGACTCCGACCCCGCCCTCGACACCGACGACACCTGTCGGCTCTGTGACCTCCCGCTCCCCGCGTCGCCAGTTGCTGGTGCCGACACCGAAGGGGAGTTCTGCTGTCGGGGCTGTCTGGAGGTCCAGCGGTCACTCGGCGACCTCGACCAGGAGGCCGCGGCAGCGGTCCGGAACCGAGTCGGCGGGGACGCCCCCGACGAGAGCGACGACCGTGGCGAGGCCGCCTTTTTCGCCGTCGACGGAATGCACTGTACCACCTGTGAAGCATTCCTCGAAGGGCGGGCCGAGGCCCTCGACGGCGTCTACAGCGTCGAGGCAAGCTATGCGACCGACACTGTCCGGGTTAACTACGACCCGGAAGCGGTCGACGAGTCAGCGCTTCCCGAACAGCTCTCCGGCTACGGCTACGAGGCCGGCGAGCGGGCGGACGGACGGCACGGCGACGAGACCAACGCGGTCGCGAAGTTCCTCGCCGGTGGCGGCTTCTTCGGGATGATGGTGATGATGTGGTATGTCCTCTTTTTGTATCCGACATACTTCGGCTACGACCCGGTTGTCGACCTCGATGGATACGTCGGCCTGTACGTCTTCGCCAATATCTGGCTAATGACGTCGTTTGTCCTGTTCTACACCGGCTGGCCGATTATCCGCGGCGCGTACGTCAGCCTCAGAGCCGGCGCGCCGAACATGGACCTGCTGGTGACGCTTGCGGCCTGCAGTGCCTACGCCTACAGCACGCTCGCGATGCTCGTCGGGCGTACGGACCTGTACTTCGACGTCTCCGTCGCCGTCATCCTCGTGGTGACGGCTGGGGGCTACTACGAGAGCCGCATCAAGCAGCGGGCAGTCGGGCTGCTGTCGGAGTTGACCGAACAGCAGGTCGACAAAGCCCGCCGTGAGAACGGCGAGACCGTCCCTGTCTCGGAGGTGGCGGCCGGCGACCGGCTGCTCGTCCGACCGGGCGAGCGGGTCCCGCTCGACGCTGAAGTCGTCGAGGGGTCAGCCGCCGTCGACGAGTCGCTCATCACCGGCGAGTCCCACCCCGTGACGAAACGGCCGGGCGACGGCGTTGCAGGGGGTACCGTCGTCACCGACGCCCCGCTCGTTGTTGCGGTCGACGAGGGGGCCGAGAGTACGCTGGACCGACTTGTTGAGCTGCTGTGGTCGATACAGAGCCGCTCCCCGGGCGTCCAGCGGCTCGCCGACCGACTGGCGACGATTTTCGTCCCGCTCGTCATCGTGGTCGCGACGGTCATCACTGCGTGGATGCTCGTCGCTGGCAACCCTGTCACGGCCGCCCTCTTGGTCGGATTGACCGTTCTTATCGTTTCCTGTCCGTGCGCGCTCGGGTTGGCGACGCCGCTGGCTATCGCCTCCGGTGTCGGCGCTGCCACCGAGCGTGGTATCGTGGTCGCCACCGAGACCGTCTTTGAGGAAGCGGCAGACATCGAAACGGTCGTCCTCGACAAGACCGGCACGCTCACGCAGGGGTCGATGGCGGTTACGGACGTCCACGCGGACGACGCCGAACCCGTCGTCGAGCGGGCTGCGGCCGTCGAAGCACTCTCCGAGCACCCCATCGCCGAAGCTATCGTCGAATACGATGCAGCCGGAGATATGGCGGCCGATGGTGGTGTTGTCGAAGAATCACCGACCGACTCCGGTAGCGACCGGTCCGCCGACGCAGCCATCGCTGACGCCGACGGCTTCGAACGGCACTCCCGCGGTGTCGTCGCGCCCGTGGACGACGAGACGGTCGTCGTCGGCCACCCCGATTTGCTACGGCACAACGGCCTGTCGGTCGAGGAACGGTATTCCGACCACATCGAGGCGACCAGAGCCAACGGTGACGTACCGGTGGCAGTCGGCTGGGGCGGCCGCTGCCGCGGCGTCATCGTCGTCGGGGACACACCACGCCCAGAGTGGCGTGAAGCCGTCGAGTCGCTGTCACGCAACCGGTCGGTTGTCGTCCTTACCGGCGATGAGGGGGCTGCCGCAGACCGATTCCGTTCTGTTGACGGCGTTGACGAGGTGTTCGCCGGGGTGCCCCCCGAGGCGAAAGCCGAAACCGTTCGCCGGCTTCGCGGCGACGGCTCCGTGGCAATGGTCGGCGACGGCAGCAACGACGCGCCGGCGCTCGCAGCGGCCGACCTCGGTATCGCGCTCGCCAGCGGCACGAAGCTAGCGACTGACGCCGCCGACGCCGTCATTGTCCGTGATGACCTCCACGCCATCGAGGAGACGTTCCACATCGCCGAGCGGACGAACAGCCGCATCCGACAGAACCTCGGCTGGGCGTTCGTCTACAACGGGCTGGCGATTCCGATGGCTGTTACCGGCGTTCTCAACCCGCTACTTGCGGCCGCCGCCATGGCGCTTTCGAGCACGCTTGTGGTGTCGAACTCGGTTCGGTCGCTCGTCGACTACGAGTAGCCGCGTTCGTCAAAACGGCGTTTCCGGACCATCGTCATCGTCTCGCTCGGGAACGGGTCCGTTGGGGCCGCCCACCGCCGGACCGGCAGCGGCTGTATTGTCCGTCGGTTCCGATGTCCCGTCGCCGGCAGGCACCTCGCCCGTTTCGAGAAACTCCGCTTCGAGCGATTCGAGCTTCTGGTTTACAGCCTCGATTTGGTGGTGGCTTGACACAACGCGTACCCGCACAAGGTCGTAGCCGTGGTGGTCGTCAAGGCCGTTCCAAGCCCGAAACGAGCCGACGGTGAGCGTATCCGTCTGCGGACAGAAATCGGTCGTCGGCGTGAACTCCGCCCGCAGGACCGTCTCGTCGTCGGCTTCGACGGCGTATCGATAGCCGGCACCAGGATGGCGGGTATCGAGATTCAGCCGCGCGAGGTTGTATCCGAAGGTCATGTCGTACACTGTCCGTTCCTCGAACACCGTCTCGGTCACGTCATGAAACGCCACGTGTCGGTCGCCGGTCAGCACGTCGTGGGCGTCGAGAAACGGTCCCGGCTCCGGCAGGTGCTCCGGGACGAACTCGTCTTCGCTGTCGAAGGTCGATTCGTCGCTACCGCCGAACGGGGACGGGAAGCCAGCCATACTGAGACGTTTCGGTCCGAGCTCGCTACCGATATTGCCGAACGTATTCGGGAGGACGCCGATGCCGTTTCACTCACTCCGTGGAGCAAGCACAATGAGCGCGGTGCTTTCCTCGAGGGCCGTCGGAGATATCTCGCGTTCGCCTTCGAAACGGGCGACATCGCCCGCTGCCAGCGTATGCGTCTCGTCGTCGAGCGCCAGTTCGAGCCGTCCGTCGAGCAGGTGGAGTACGATATTCCCGTCCCGGATGTGTATGCTCCGGAACGGACTCGTCGGCCGCCAGATGCAGCCTGATTGTTTTCGGCTCCGCGTCCGGGAAGACGTTGGTGTGCGGCTGTCCCTCTATGTCATCGAGCGTTTGGACTGTCGGCATTGTTCTGCATTGCCCTGTCCGGCCGAACTCGAAAAGCGTTGTCCCGAACGCGGACGGCGGCAGGGTTCGGCCGCTCGTGGATGAAATTGACCACTATAACTTAATGCGATGGCCGCGTAGCCGGCAGTTGTCATGACCCACATCGTACTGGTTATCGACGACGACGAGGAGCGGGCGCGGACGGCAGCCGAGCAGGTCACTGACCTCGACTGGGACACGGATGCGCTGGATGTGACGGTCCTGCACGTGTTCACTGACAACGTCGAGGGGGCGACGATAAGCCAGTTCGGCCCGGCCCGGGAGGCCCGTGACGTACTGGAGGCGGCGGGTGTCGACGTGACGCTGGCGGAGACGAGCGGCGACCCTGCGGACAAGATTGTCACGTACGCTGCCGACGAGGACGCGGATGTTATCTGTCTGTCGGGCCGCAAGCGGTCGCCGGCCGGCAAGGCAGTGTTCGGCAGCGTCTCCCAGTCGGTGATGCTGAACAGCGACCGCCCGGTGCTGTTCTGCCCGCCGGAGTAGTACGCTAGTTCAGGCGTCCTGACAGCGGTCCTCGATATACTTGCCGAGGTGGTTGTCCATCCGGCGCTTGAAGCCGGCCTGTCGGGCAAGCCGGTCGAACTCCCGGGCGAGGAGGCTCCCGTACTGGAGCGCCTTCTTTTCGCGGTCGCGGATGTCAGCCGGCACGCCGCCGTCGGGGACGGTTTCGGCCGCACGGCGGAGAGCCACCTTCCGGGTATCACCCGCGACGAGTAGCTCGGCCGGAAGCCGGAGCGCTGCCGAAACCACGCCATCACACAGCAGCGGCGTCACGGGCTCGATGCCCGCGGCCCGCACTGCCAGCACGTCCCGTTCGAGCTGTGACGGCAGTGACCCGACGACCTCCCGGCGTGCGCCACGAACGGTGTCGGCGTCGACGCGGGGGTCCGCAGGGGCTTTCGCCACTTTCGCGTAGCCGCCGAACAGCTCGTCGGCCCCCTGTCCGAGCGCGAGCCGGTCGTGGCCGTCCTCAGCGACCGCCTCGGCGATGAGATACAGCGACAGCGCAAGCTGGACATCCATGGGGTTCGAGCGCCCGGTCGCCTCGACGACCGTCGGCGTCGCCCGTTCGAGGTCGGCGTGAGTGAATTCGACAACCCGGACCCGCCGGTCGAGCAGGTCGGCCGCCGAACGGGCTGCCGTAATGTCGTGGCTGCCCTCGAAGCCGCCAACGTACAGCGGGCCGTCGAGGCCGGCCGCGAGCAGCGACGAATCAATGCCGCCGGAAAAGGCGACCGCTGGCGCGCCGTCGACGCTGTCGATTGCGGCGTCGATAGCGTCGGCGACTGCCGAAACGGCACGGTCGGTATCCGCGACCGGCTCCGGGTCGGGGAGCGACCACACCTGTCTGTCGCCGTCGGCGGTCCGGATACAGCCGGCGGGGACCGGCTCCGGCTCGGAGAGGTCGGTTGGGTCAGGGCTCCACGCTGAGGGAGTCTCGGGCTCGGTAAAGGCCGGATAGCGGCCGAGGACATCCCGGACGACGCCCCCATCGAGTTCACCAGCGAACCCGCAGGTCCCAGCCAGCGGGGCTTTTGTTTCGAGGCACTCGCGGACGGCCTCGACAGCCGTCCCCTGCATCGGCTCGTCTACCATGGCAGTAATCCGGCAATGCGGCGGGTAACACCGCCGCCGAACTGTTGGATGCTAATCGCCCACGGCGTCCGTTTGCCGACGACGCTCGTTCGTCCCTCGGCGATGGCGTCCAAAATTCCTTCGGCGCTGCGATGGTAGGCGTCGACTTCGGTAACGGCTTGCCCCACCATCTCGGCGATGTGCGCATCACTGCCGGCAGTCATCGGCACGTCGTACCGTTCGGCGAACCGCTCGGCCTGCCGGTTTGCACGGCCGGTAAAGAGCCGGGAGTTGTAGACCTCGATGGCGTCGGCAGCCGCCAACTGGGCGTCAGTGATATGCGGGGCAACGCCGTGGCGGGACGTCTGGAACGGGTGGGGAACGACGGCAATTCCACCCTGGTCGCGGATACGGTCAAGCGTCTCATCGTAACTCAGGCCGGCGGGAACGAGTTCCTCGACGCCGAGTGCGAGAATGTGGCCTGCGGCACTGGAAACCTCCATACCGGGGATACCAACCAATCCGTAGTCTGCGGCCTTCGACGCAGCCGCTAAGGAAGCGTCGATTTCGTCGTGGTCGGTGACCGCGAGCGCATCGAGGCCGACCGCTTCGGCCTGCTCTAAGAGCAGTTCGACGGGGTCGCGGCCGTCGTAGGACAGCGATGAGTGGGCGTGAAGCTCGACCGACAGCACGGATAGCCGTTCGCGGCCGGCATAAAAAAGCAGCCCGGTTGTCGCCGTCTGTCAAGCGGCCGCCCGAGTGGATGGCGGCCAAAGGTTCCTACATATACACGAACGTGGACATGGAAAGCGATTTATTCGGGGGAAGGAAGCATACAGATGAATGAGCCTCTCGCCGTCGGACCGCGAACTCGTCACCGAGGAACTGGGTCGAGAGCCCACGCCCGCCGAGGAAGCGCTGTTCGAGAACCTCTGGAGCGAACACTGTGCGTACCGCTCGTCGCAGCCGCTGCTTTCGGCCTTCGAAAGCGAGGGCGACCGCGTCGTCGTCGGCCCCGGCGACGACGCTGCCGTCGTCGCGCTGCCGGACCCCGAAACCGGCGAAAACAGCGACACCTACATCACGATGGGTATCGAGAGCCACAACCACCCGTCCTACGTTGACCCCTTCGACGGGGCCGCGACCGGTGTCGGCGGCATCGTCCGGGATACGATGTCGATGGGCGCATATCCGATTGCGCTGGCTGACAGCCTCTATTTCGGCGACTTCGACCGCGAGCACTCGAAGTATCTCTTCGAGGGTGTCGTCGAGGGCATCTCCCACTACGGCAACTGTATCGGCGTCCCGACAGTGACCGGCTCCGTCGCCTTCCACGACGATTACGAGGGGAACCCGCTGGTCAACGTCGCCTGCGTCGGGCTGACTGACGACGAGCGGCTAGTGACTGCCGAAGCACAGACGCCGGGGAACAAGCTGGTTCTGTTCGGAAACGCGACCGGCCGAGACGGGCTTGGCGGTGCGTCCTTCGCCAGCGAGGACCTCGACGAGGACGCAGAGACGGAGGACCGCCCAGCCGTGCAGGTCGGCGACCCGTATGCTGAAAAACGACTTATCGAGGCCAACGAGGAACTCGTCGACGATAGCCTCGTTCGCGCGGCCCGGGACCTCGGCGCGGCCGGTCTCGGCGGCGCGTCTTCCGAACTCGTCGCCAAGGGTGGCCTCGGCGCTCACATCGAACTCGACCGGGTCCACCAGCGCGAGCCGAACATGAACGCCCTCGAAATCCTGCTCGCCGAGTCCCAAGAGCGGATGTGCTATGAGGTCCGCCCCGAAGATGTCGATGCGGTCGCGGCCGTCGCCGACAAGTACGACCTCGGCTGCTCGGTCATCGGAGACGTCACCGACGGCAACTACGTCTGTACTTTCGACGGCGAGACGGTCGTCGACTGTGATGCCGAGTATCTGGCCGACGGCGCGCCGATGAACGACCTCGACCACGTTGAACCGACACAGCCGGACCGGGACCGACCGAGCCCTGACCTTGAGACGGCCTTCGAAGCCGTTGTCGCGGCTCCGAACACCGCCTCGAAGGAATGGGTCTACCGTCAGTACGACCACGAGGTCGGGACCCGAACGGCGCTCAAGCCGGGCGACGACGCCGCGCTGATGGCGGTCCGGGAAGCCGGCGTCGGCCTCGCCTTCTCGTCGGGGGCAGACCCCAACTGGACCGATACGGCTCCCTACGATGGTGCCCGCGCGGTCGCCCTCGAGAATGCGACCAACATCGCCGCCAAGGGCGCGCTGCCGCTTGCTGCAGTCGACTGTCTCAACGGCGGCAACCCGGAGAAACCGGACGTGTACGGCGGCTTCCGGGGTATCGTCAACGGGCTGGCAGACATGTGTTCGACACTCGATGTTCCGGTCGTCGGCGGCAACGTCTCGCTGTACAACGACTCGCCGTCGGGGCCGATTCCGCCGACGCCGACGCTGGCGATGACCGGCACCAAACCCGGATACGACGCTCCGCCGGCGGCGCTATCCGGCGACGGCGACCTGCTGGTCGTCGGCGACGGTGGCGACCTCGAGCTGGGTGGCTCGGAACTCTTGGCCCAGTTCGGCGGCAGCGACCAGTTCCCCGCTCTCCCCGATTCCCCTGCAGCGTTCATCGAGGCGGTAGCAGACATCGCCGACCTCGATAGTACGCATGCGACCCACGACGTGAGCCACGGTGGGCTGGCGGTGGCACTGGCCGAACTCGTCGGCGACGCTGGGGCCGACGTGGACCTTGCAGGCAGTCCCGACGCGCTTTCGGTGCTGTTCTCCGAAGCCGTTGGCCGCGTCGTCGTTGAGACGACCGACCCTGAGGCCGTCAAAGAACGGCTCGACGGCGTCGCGCCGGTAGAACACATCGGCCACGCGACAGACAGCGGCCGACTTGAGCTGTCGGTCGGCGACGAAACACTCTCCTACAGCGCGGCGGACATCGCCTCGCTGCGGTCGGTTATCGGCGAGACACTGGAATAGCACGCCACACTCGTCCGGCTCCGGCCTTGAGCCGGCCGAGCGTCGGCGGCGTCTCCTCGTATCGCTTGCCGAGTTCGACGCTCACCCACGCGAGCGCGATGCCGAACACCACGTCGGTCGCCCAGTGAATACCGAGGTACATCGTTGAGATGGCGACACTGACGGCGAGCAACGCCGCTACCGGCACCCACAGCGGATACTCATCGCGTGTCGTCCACGCCAGCAGCGCCGCTGTGACAGCCATCGATGTGTGTAGCGACGGAAAGACGTTCGTTTCGTCGTTGACAGCCGTCGTCACGAACTGGTACTGGGCGTACTGGCTATAAAGCAGTCCGTCGGCCTGTTCGACGATGATGTTCCGCGGCCCGTAGGCGATAAACAGGACGTAACAGACGACGCCGATGACGTAGTTGGCACAGTAGGCGACGATGGTCCGGCGGAGCGGTTCAGGCCGTGGCAAAGCGAAGTAGGCTACGAGCGGAAAAACGAGCAGGAAGACGTAGCCATAGACGTAGATGAACGAAAAGTACGCGGTGAGTTCCTGTGTCGCCATCGACTGCAGCCAGACGACAAACTGGGGCGTTTCCTCGCGAAACAGCGGCCACAGTATCTGTCGGTCGATCCGCTCTAACTGGCCGGTGATGCCGACGCCGATGAGCAGCGACACGTCGGGGCCGACATCGCGTGCGACCTTGTTGGCGACGAGTACGACGGCGAGTAGCCCCGCATACGGTGCGACGGCAGCGATTCGCGTCCGGAGTTCACGCCGGGTCAACGCGAGACGCTCGCGACCCACAAACAAAACGGTCCCAGCGAGGAGCAACAGCAACACCACCGCGGCCAGACGGCCGATGACGAACGGAAACAGCACGGCAGCTACGACCTCCTGACGAGCTGTCCATCGTCGTACTGATAGCCGGCGTCTTGGAAGGCTTCGCGGGCTGCCTCGGCGTTGATTTCACCGTCCTCGCCGAAGAACGACAGGCTCGCCTGCCCGTCCCACCGGAGATCGTTGGGTACCCACTCGCCGGTAAAGGGAACCTCGGACGGGTCAGCGTATCCACCCATCGATTCGGCGACGATGTCAGCGCGGTCGATGTGTCTGGCGACGGCCCGACGGAAGTGTGGGTCGGATGTCGGTGCCCGCCGGCAGTTGTACCCGATGTGGTAGAACTGGTTGGAGCGGGCGATACGGAGCGACAGCGACTCATCGCGCTGTACCCGTGAGACGACATCGGCTTGCAGACCGTCGGCGGTCGCGTCGGCGGACCCGGCACTGAGGAGCTCTACCGCCGCATCGTGCGATGGGGCGACGGTGAACCGGAGTCGCTCGAACGGTGGCTCCCCGGCAAGCCGGTCAGGGATACCGTCGGTGTCGCCGCCGTACAGGAAGTGGTCGTCGAAGACGGACAGCTCGAGAGATTCATCAACAGTCGCGGCGGCGAGCTCCAGCGGGCCGCTGCCGACGGCCGCCTCGTTCGCGGTGACAAGCGCCTCCGTCGTGCCACCGACGATGTCAATCCCGGCGAGGTCAGCAGCATCGCTTCGGGAGTGCCAGACGTGTTCGGGCAGTACCGGCACTGTTAGTGCTCTCCGTGCTAGGTCTCTGTTGCTAGTTGTGAACTGTATTCGCAACTCACCCTCTGGGGCATTGGTTTCGATGTGGTCTATAAGCGAGACACAACCACGACGCCACGGTGTCGGAACAGGTGTCTCGAAGGTGTCAAGTGAGGTATCGCTGAGGAACCTGTATGTGAACGCCACATCGTCGGGAACGACAGGGTGGCCGTCGTGCCACGTTGCGGCCCGCAGGTCGGCAGCGGCCACTAAGCTACCGTCGTGCTCCGTCCAGTCGATATCCCGGGCAAGCCACGGAATCGGACCGGTACGGGTCTGTCTGACCAACGGGTCATACAGGAGACCGATAATGTCGCCCTGGTTTCGGTGCTCTGCGGAGAGCGGGTTCCGATTGTGAGTGGCCCGGTTGTCACGGAGGAGCAGTTCGACGGTGTCGACATCTGCGAGGCGGCGAAGTGTGAGATAATCGGCCGGGAGCGTGAGGCCACCGTCGGGCCAATCGGTGTACCGGTCCGTTCTGACTCCCGCGATGCGGTCCGGATAGGCGACGACAGTAAACGGCTGTTCGTCGACGACTTGTCGCTGAATCTCCCGAACAGTCTCGACGCGTTCGTCGCCGGTTTCGGTCCGCTGTCTGTCCAGCGTCTCGTCCATTGCGATGTCGCTGAAACCGACCGGGTTCTGCCAGCCGGCTTCCTCGGCGTACGTCGAGTACAACAGCGACCGGAGTTGGTCAGGGTCGCCTTCGCCCGGATAGCGAGCGACGTAGATGTCGAAGTCGTGGTTGACGAGAATCTCACGGAGCAGCACGTCATCGGCCATCGGGTCGAGGACGGTATCGATGCCGGAGCGGGCGAGGTTGTCCGCGAGCCGGTTGGCAATGCGCACGGCATACGGGTCATCGGCAGCGGGTGGATGGGCGATAGTGAGGCTGAGTTGCCGCGCCCGCTGGCGACCGACGAGGTTTCGCAACTCCCGGACACAGCCGGCGGTAGCCGCCGCCGTGCCTGTCGACGCCGCCGCGAGGAACGCACGGCGGCGCATCGACTGCCCAGGAGTCATTCCTGCCGTTACTGGTGCGCCGACGTTTATAAACTTCTCCGTCGCCGGGGAGAGATGCAATGCCACGGCGACAGCACGGCGAGGCCGTACGTGGCGAGACAGCCGACGAATGCGATTGCGCCGAGCTTCCCGCCGAAGCCGCCGAAGTACGGCGTCGTCGCAACGAAGAAAATGCCGGTTGCGAGCCCAGCGACGCCGACAAGCGGCTCCCCGGGGAGCCGCGACTCGGCAACCATCCCGGTAAACGATGCACAGAAGGCGACCGCGGCGACGGGTGTCCCCTCAGCGAAGACAACCGGTGCGAGACCGCCGGCAGCGAGACCAACAGCGGCGGATGCGGCGACCGGGCCGTACGCAAGCCGGACACTCAGCACGTACGTCAGGACTGCTGCGACAACAGCAACGGCCGTCAAACCCACCGCGGTGCCCACGTGCGGGACCGGCTCGGATGTAGGCACCGCACCAGTACCCAAAACGACGGCCGTACAGCCGACGAAGGCCGTCGCGCCGAGCTTGCCGCCGAAGCCGCTGTAGACGCCAGCGGCGAGGATAAAGACGGTCCCGGCGACACCGCCTGCGGCCGCGACTGTCGCGTAGCCGGGAAGCACCGCTGGAGCAGCCATGCCGACAAACGAGCCACAGTAGGCGGCCGCCGCGCGCTCGGGAACGACGAGCCACGCCACCAAACCGACAAGCGCCGACGCGACGACGACCCCGAGCGCGGCCTCGACTGCCAGCCAGCGTGTGAGTACGCCACCGACGACGACGGCCACGAAGTCGGCTCCATCAGCCACTCCAAGCCGAATCCGATGCTGGGGAAACAGCTCTGTTCCAACCTCGTGGGCGGAGACGTAGCCAACAGCGATGACGAGCGAAGCCAGCACGACGCCGCCGACAGCCGACAGTGGGGTCGGCGGTGTCGTCACTGCGCTGCCGACGCCAGCGATTCCGACGCTGATAGCAGCCGCTGCGAGCGGCGCGACGCCAACACTTCGTAGTAACCGCTGCACGGGACGGCATATCGGTGTGTCGAACAAAGCGATGTCGAAACGCGTGGAGCCCGAAAAGCGCCGCCTTCGCAATGAATCTGTCTTCGAGCCGACCGCTGCTCAAATATACCCGAAGACGGGGAGCAGAAGCGCCAGTGCCCAGCAGGCGAGCCCGGCCGAGAGCGGTGCCGGTCGTCTATCGTCGATGGCGAGTGCGCCACCAACGGCGATAAGACCGACCGCCAACAGCACCGCGGCGCGGTGAAGAATGTACCGTAGCGGCAACACGGACACCCCCATCGCAACGAAGTCGACAATGAGCGCTGCGCCGAGCCCGAGAACGGCAAACGAGAAGGCCCACGTCGTATCCGACCCACGGCCGAACCGGTAGGCGACCGCTGGGATGCCGACAGCCAACGCGAGATACAGCGGCGCCGCGACGACTTTTGGCGAGACGCCGTCGAAGAGTAGCTCGCCGGCGATACCGAGCCAGCGGACGGCCGTATAGAGCGCAAAAAGCGTGGCGCCGAGGGCGATGGCTCTGCGATGCTCGCGCAGGAACTGTGCCGTCTGGCGTCTGGCGGCCGTCGCGCGGGAGACAACGCCGAACAGCAGGAACGGAAGCACAGCGCCTGCGAAATAGATGTTCGTCACCCAGCCGTCGCTGTCTGCGGTCTCGTTCTCGAAGGGAAGCCGGACCACTTCGTCAACGCCCGGCTGGTCCATGAAGTCGCGTTCGAGTTCCCGTTGGGAGTCGCTGATTCCGGTGACGGTGTGGCGGAGCCGGAACCAGTCCCAGTGTTCTTCGTGTATCTGTACCGCGGTCCACTCCTGTTGGGGTTCGTCGTAGGCACGGATGTGGAGGCGCTCGCCGAGATACGTCCCGGAGTGGAGCTCGTAGGACTCATCGACCCACTGGCCGTCACCGTCGACCTCGAAGTAACTGTAGCGAACGGAGCCCTCTGCTGGCTCCCACGAGATGATGTCCGCAATGTCGTCGGCTTCGGGGTCGACTTCGATGCGGTCGGGGGAGACGGTGTCGCTGTCGGCGTCTCCTTCATGGACTTGCTCTTCCTCCCAGCGTAACGCTGAGCGCTCCTCAAGTGCGGTTCGAACGTCTCCGGGGTCGCCGTGGAAGACGACGTTGATGCCGAGTGTGCGCGTGCTGTGGTCCATCGCACGGGAGGTGTAGGGCCACAACTCGGTGCCGCCGTCGGCCGGCTCGACCAGATGCGGCTCATCGTCGGCATCCGGCTGTACCCCCCACAACGGCCACTCGGCGAGGAGGACTGCGCCGCCGAGGGTGGCGACGGCCACGACGGCGATGGCAACCCACGCGGTGTTTTCGCCGATGTCGAGCTCCTCGCCGTCCATCAGGGTGGCGTTGTATCGCCGGCCAGAAAACCGTTCGGGCTAGGCCCTATCGGGAGACAACGGACCTTATAAGATACCGGGCGCCGACGGCGGCGATATGCCCTTCGAGATTCGCCGTCGGCTGGTCCACGCTTCCGGAGCCGCCGTTCCCGGTGTGTACCTGCTCGACAACCATGCCATCGGCGCCGGTCTCATCACGTGGCAGGTCGTGCAGCTGCTCGCTGTCGTCGGGCTCGTTGCGACAGCCGTTCTTGAGGTGGCCAGACTCTACGGCGGACTCGAGCACGCCATCTACGACCAGCTCACCCGCGAATACGAACAGGAGACCGTTGCCGGCTACGCGCTCTACGTCCTCGGTGCCACGATAGTCGTTTTCGTCTTCGAGCCGACCGTGGCCGTCCCGGCCCTGTTTATGTTGACGCTTGCGGACCCGGTAAGTGGAATGTTGTCCGGCAATGAGTTCCGACGCGTCGCCCGTCCGCGTGTCTTCGCCGGGATGTTCCTCGTGAGCTTCGCGCTCGCGTACCCGTTCGTGTCGGCGGCTGCGGCCGTCGCCGGGGCGGTCGGGGCAGCCATCGCGGACGGGGTCAAACCGGTGGTCGGCGGGTACGTCGTCGACGACAACCTGACGATACCGGTCGTGTCGGCCGCGCTGATGTGGGCTGCACGGACGGCACTCGGTGTCTGACTGTTGTCGCTCCGAACGTTCGTGGTCGCTGTCAGTCTCCGCCGAAGTCAGCAGGGTCGAACGCGCTGGGTGCCACATCGTCGGCAGTCGGTGCTGTGGCCGTCGCTGCATCGCCGAGAATCGCCTTTCTATCCCCGACCTGAATGTCTAGCGCCGAGCAGACGGCCTCGAAGGCCGGCATCGCCGCCTCCGTCGTGACGCCGGCATCACCACCGCCAGCCGCCGTTGCGACGACGAGTTCTTCGGTCGCCGCGAGGCCAGCACGCGCCCCAACTCCGGCGACACTTGCATCGACACGGTCGATGCCAGTCTCGGCCGCGACGATGGCGTTTGCCGTCCCGCAGCCGACATCGTCTCTAAACCGGACGCCAGCGCGGGTCAGGTCGGCGCTTGCGTCCGCCAGCGTTCGGAGGAAGCCGGCGACAAACGGTGGGGTCCGGCCACCGCTGGCGTCGTCAAGGACGATATGACAATCGAAGCGGCCAAAGACGCCGGCGATGGCTGGAATCTCGGCGCGGAACGCGTCGATGAGAGTCAGATGTGCCGTCGCGCCACCTTCTCGGGCACGGAGCACGGCGTCTTCGGCGGCGTCAAGTGCCGCTTCGCTCGACCCGCCGAACGCAGCCTCAAGCCGCGGGCCGGCGACCGGGACGAACACGTCGATGATGTCTGCCTCCGTTTCGAGGGCGTCCTCGACCGCCTCGTAATCCGGTGGCGCGACAGCGACGGTGTCAGCACTGAGCGTGTCGGCAAGCCGCCGAACGACCTCCGCGTCGGTTTCGTCGTGCGCCGGCCGTCCGGCTCGAACGAGCGGGACACCGAGCCTATCGAGCGCGCGGCCGGCTTCGACGCGCTGGTCGGCGGTGTACGTCCGGTCCGGGAGCCGTGCTGCCTCGTCGACGGTCGCGTCACAGAGTCGCATACTACTCCTTGGGCCGCACGCGTGACAAGTCTCCCGCTTCGGCCGGACAAGCGAGGCGGCCGTTCAGGTCAGAACTCTTCGGCCCGTGTCGGGTCGGTATCGAGCCGTTCGTCGGCCCTGGCGAGGGCGTTTTCGTCACCGTCGGCGATGTATCGCCCGATGTCACGGGCGACAGCGACGAGTGATTCGGCCTGTCGGGAAGGTACGTCGCCGTCGAGGGCCTGTATCCGCCGGACCCGGTCGGCGAGTCGCTCGACGTGTCCGCCGACCACGGGGTCGGGCTGGTCGTCGAGATACGCCTTGAGGTCCGACCGGTAGGCGTCGACGGCGTCCGCGTAGGCGAGCCCACGCATCGCCCGCAGTTCTGACGGGACATCGCCGACATCCGGCCGGACACCCTTGTCGGCTTTGAAGAGCGTTGTGAGGTACAGCGTCTCCTCGTCGGTCGGGTCAAAGCGGCGTTCGAGTTCGCCAGCGACGTAGCGAAGCTCCATGGCTGCCAAGTACGTCTCGTCAAGCGGTTGCAGCGAGCCACCGTCGATGAAACCGTACCCGCGAGTGAACTCGCGAGTGCGTTCGATGGCGCGGGTGGCGAGTCGTCGAAGGGGAACATCGTCAACGGCCTCCCGCACCGGTGTCAAATCCAGGGTTGCCGCGGTGGCCGTGTGGAGCTTTCGCTCGTCGTCGGTACCGACACTGTGGAGACTCCCGCAGGACGGACACGCTGTGTCGCCGGTGTCGTAGTAGGACCATCGCGTCCCACACGCCTTGCACTCACGACGGCCACGGACCTTCATATCCGCTACTGGGGCGTCGCGGGACAAAACTTCCCCGATGCCGCTGCCGGTGGAATTGCCGCGACTCGAAACTTTTCCTGTACTGCGTCCCGAACAAATAGGTATGCGAGACGAAGAGGAAATCCGCGAGCAGTACGAGTTTCTGAAGGAGGAGCTGGACGACGAAGACATGAACCACGAGGG
This sequence comes from Natronomonas pharaonis DSM 2160, assembly GCF_000026045.1. Taxonomy (NCBI): domain Archaea; kingdom Methanobacteriati; phylum Methanobacteriota; class Halobacteria; order Halobacteriales; family Natronomonadaceae; genus Natronomonas; species Natronomonas pharaonis. The sequence goes on from NC_007426.1 coordinate 1,445,273, forward strand.
CGTCAGACAGATGTTCACGTACTACAAGCGGGCGCTCGGCTGGGTGCTTGAAGAGGAGTATATATAATACGTCACCATCCCGCAACCCGGGAGAAAAGTCGTTGGGTTTATATTCTGTCGACCGTTTGTTTCAGGTGACGCTTCGCTTGGAGGGCCGAAGCGTCAGCGGGGACCAATTCAGGGCGGCAAGCGCCCGGCCGGCCCTTTTCATCCGGCCGGGTCGCTTTCCTCTCTCGCTGAACAATATTAGACAGCAACGCGTCCGTCAGGCAATTTCGATGTCACCGTCGGTGCTGTCGCCGTTCTCGTCCCACTCGATCTCGAACTCAACGCTCAGTTCGGTCTCTGAGCCCTCGGTCTCCCGTTCAGCCTTGATTTCGAACGTCGGCTGGCTGGGAACGTCGAGTGTTACCGACTCGTCGCCTGCCGAGAGGGTAAGGTCGCCCCCATCATCGAGTTTGTCTGCAACCGTCCGTAGCATCGACGCGATGTCGGCCCGTGACTGACGCTTCTCGGTCTTGAAGAGTACTTCTTCCATAGTGTTCTGTAGGGGCGGATGCATTTATAATCGTATGGAATGTGACTGGAACACACTGACGTGGTGATAAACAAACGGACATATATCTGTAACGGCCGATAGAGATGGCACGCGGCAGTCGGTATTACGGGCGCGCTATTCGCTCGCCTCCGGAAAGCGGCTACTCCGATATATTTAACCTAATGCGATAGTAACGGATAAACAGAACTTACCGATGTACGACCTAACAGGATTCCAGCGAGACCTGCTGTACGTCATCGCCGGCCGAGAAGAACCCCACGGCCTCGCCATCAAGGAAGAACTCGAAGATTACTACGAAAAGGAGATTCACCACGGCCGGCTCTACCCGAACCTCGATACGCTCGTCGAGAAGGGGCTTGTCGAGAAGGGCCAACGCGACCGCCGGACGAACTTCTATACGCTCACCCGACGCGGCCGCCGCGAAATCGAAGCCCGACGCGACTGGGAAGACGAGTACGTCGACATCGAGTGAGGAAACTCCTTTTTGGATAAACTCGGATAAATACCCTTACCATTGTAAGTATACGAGGGAAAACAGGCAAACGTCGTTAGGAATAGTGGCTATTTTATATCTGCGGCCGAACAGACGGGTATGGACTTCGAGCTAAGCGACGAACAACAGCAGCTGAAAAAGACCGTCCAGGACTTCGCCGAAGAGGAGATTATCCCGGTCGCCAAAGAGTACGACCGCGAAGAAAAGTACCCATGGGAAGTCGTCGAAAAGGCCGCCGAGAACGGCCTGCTCGCGCCCCAGATTCCGCTCGACTACGGCGGTGCCGGCTACGAGGTTCTCGACACGGCCATCATTGTCGAGGAGCTGTTCGCTGCCGACCCCGGTATCGGCCTGTGTCTCTGTTCGACCGGTTTCGGGACCGAAGCCATCATCGAGTACGGTACCGAAGAGCAAAAAGAAGAGTACCTCGCCCCCATCGCCACCGGTGATGCCATCTGTGGTGCGGCCATCTCCGAGCCGGACACCGGCTCCGACGTCTCCAGCGTGAGCACGCGCGCCGAGAAAGACGGCGACGAGTGGGTCATCAACGGCAACAAGATGTGGATTACCAACGGTTCCGTCGGCGACTTCTTCGTCGTCCTCTGTAAAACGGACCCTGACGCCGAGGGCCGCTACAACGGCTTCTCGCAGATCATCGTCGAGTCCGACCGGGACGGCTTCGAGGCCGACAAGATCACCGGCAAGCTGGGTATCCGTGCCTCCGACACGGCCGAGCTCATTCTCGACGACGTTCGCGTCCCCGAGGAGAACCTCGTCGGAACCGAAGGCATGGGCTTCCTCCAGCAGATGCAGTTCTTCGACGAAACCCGTACCGGCGTCGCCGCACAGGGCGTCGGCATCGCAAAGGGTGCCGCCGAGCGCGCCCTCGAATACGCGCAGGAACGCGAGCAGTTCGGTCGCCCGATCGGCGACTTCCAGGCCATCCAGCACAAGCTCGCTGACATGCACACGAACGTCGAGGCCGCCCGGAACCTCACCTACAAGTCCGCGTGGTCGGTCGACAACGCCGACGGCCAGCTGACGAAGCTCGCCTCGATGGCCAAGGAGTACGCCTCCCGCGTCGCCGTCGAGAACGCAAACGAGTGTGTCCAGATCCACGGCGGCTCCGGCTACGTCGACGACTTCGACGCCGAGCGGTTCTTCCGCGACGCCAAGATTACCCAGATTTACGAGGGCACGACGGAAATCCAGAAGATGATTATCGCGCGCGAGCTGCAGGGTAAGGGCTTCTAACGGCCCCAACGCGTCCGGATGCGTATCTTTTTGAAACGGTTGGTTTACCAGCGAGCAGCCGGTAGTCCGTGGTAATGAGCAGTCTCGTTCAGGACGACAGTACTCGCGCGGCGACGTTCTTCGCAGCCGCATTCTTGCTGACCGCCCTTGGTGGCCTTCTCATCGGCGAGTTCCGAGTCGGCGTCCAGTGGGGCCTCGGCCTCGGCGCTGCCTTCGCCGTCTTCGCGTACTTCTTTATTACTCCCGCCCCCGACGAGTGAGCCCCGAAGGTCGCCGGAGCCGTCTGTTATATGCGCCCGGCCGCCCAACCGGAAGCGTATGAAGATATACACCGGTCGTGGCGACGAGGGGATGACTGACCTCCGCGACATGTCGCGGGTGTCAAAGACCAGCGCCCGCATCGAAGCCTACGGCACTGTCGACGAGGTAAACAGCCTCGTCGGGATGGTCCGTCCGTCGGGCCACGACGATGTCGACGAGAAACTCGCCGCGGTCCAAAACCATCTCCACATCATTCAGGCCGACTTCGCTAATCCCGATGCCGACGACCCCGACGCGCCGCATATCGAAGCCGACCACGTCGAGCGGCTCGAGTCGTGGATGGACGACTTCGACGACGAACTCGACCCTCTGGAGAGCTTCATTCTTCCGGGCGGCAGCGACACCGGGGCAAAACTCCACCACGCGCGTTCTGTCTGTCGTCGCGCCGAGCGGCGCGCGGTCGCTTTGGCCTCCGATGAGCCGGTCAACGATGCGGCTGTGGCGTACCTGAACCGCCTCTCCGACGCGCTCTTCGTGTGGGCGCGGGTCGTGAACAAACGCGACGGGGTCCGAGAAGAGTCACCGTCCTACTGACACGAAAAGCGGCACGCTACTGCTTCCAACGATATCGCTCCGTCTAGACGAACGGAACCACGTCCGGAAGCGGTAGCATCGTCACCATGTAGAGGCCGAAGATGGTGGCAACCCCCACGAGAACCGGGAAGACAACCAGCGCGTAGTTCGTATCACGGAGGACACGGCCGATATCGCCGCTCATGCTGGAAAGCGACGGCGTCCGGCTCTGTGAGAGGACAACCAGCTCAAGACCGAACAGAATGACTGTTGCCGCAGCCGACATCATACAGAACGGACAGATAGCGCCGATAGGCACCAGCTGCAGGTAGACGAAGTACGCCGAAAACAGCACGCCGGACGCAGTAATCGGCGTCAAAACCTTGATTATCAGCGGATGGCGCGTGTCGAACCACCAGAGGGCGAGGCCGATGGTGGTGATGTAGTAGAAACTACCCAGCGTCGCCAGCGGCACGCCAAGGACGTACGCCCACTGGCTGGTGATAACTTCGATGCTCCCCTGCACCTGCGCATCAGCCGGGATTGCGGGGATAGCGAAAAAGTGGATGGCAGTAAGGGCGACGGTAATCAGCCACCCAAAGACCGCAACAAGGGTAAAGCCACCGAGAAGGCCCGAGACGCTTGGGGAGTACTCCCACTCGTAATCGAATTGGATTGTGCTCGATGTTTCGGTTGACATGCAATACTGTCTTTGGAGTACTGGTACAAAAGTATTGCGCTACACCCACAATTTTGACCTAGCGAGGGATGGCTTTGATTGCGTCAGATGCTTTTGAAGCCCCCATTGGCGGTATAGATTCACCATTTCGGGCATGGTATTGTGCGAAGAATGCAACGAACCCTTCGGGCAGCATCCGTCCTGGTCAGCAAAAACAGCACCTGCACCCCAACCGCAAACCGTAACCGTCCGCCCCCACCCCGATGCTGCGGTTAGTAGAATTCGCGGACGAGGTCGGTGGCGTCTTCTGGGGCACCGTCGGGGATGTCGACCATCGGCTCGTCGACGCCTTCGCGGACCTCGAACGGCACCGAACTCTCATCCTGATACAGCACGCCTTGGTATTCCTTTTCGCGGTCAAGGATGAGCTCTTTGGCCTCGTCGTAATCCGAAGGGTCGTGGTCGACGTCCTCGTCGCCGACATCGACGATTGCATCCCGGAAGTAGTCGTAGGTATCGACGTCGTTGAACGTCACACACGGCGAGTAGACGTTCACGAAGCCGAAGCCGTCGTGCTCGATGGCCTCTTGGACGAGTTCGGCGTGGCGCTGGGAGTCCGACGAAAAGGACTGGGCGATGAAGGTCCCGCCTGCTGCAAGCGCCAGCGCCAGCGGATTCACCGGCTGCTGGTTGGTCCCGTCCGGCGACGTCGAGGTCTCGAAGTCCTCACGCGATGTCGGCGACGCCTGGCCCTTCGTCAACCCGTAAATGCGGTTGTCCATGACCACGTAGGTCATGTCGACGTTTCGGCGGACGGCGTGGATGAAGTGGCCGGCCCCAATCGAGTAGCCGTCACCGTCGCCGCCAGCAACCATCACCTCAAGCTCCGGATTGGCCATCTTGACGCCCGTCCCGACCGGCAGGGCGCGACCGTGGACGCCGTGCAACGCATACGAATGCATGTAGGTCCCAATCTTACCGGAGCAGCCGATACCCGCGACAACAAACGTGTTGTCCGGGTCGTTGCCGGTTTCCGCCAGCGCCTTCATCATCCCGTTCATCGTCCCGAAATCACCGCACCCGGGACACCACGTCGGCTGCTTGTCTGACTTGAAATCAGTAAAACGTACGTTCGAACTCATTGTCTTATTTTGAAACCTCTCTGGTTGCCGTATCGAGCTCGGTGATGCCGAGTTCGTCTATCTCGTCGGCGACCGCTTCCGGAAGCCGCTCGAGCGCGGTGGCCGCGTTCGGATCGATTTTGATACCGTCGATTTTGAGCCCCGCTAGCTTACCTCGGGAGCCGTTTGCTGCGATTTCAAACTCAAACGGCCGGTCCCGTTCGTCGAGGGTCCGTATCCAGACCTTCGCTAACCCGTTTGCGCTCTCCCAGCGGAGGCTGTCGGTGACGGTGAGCGTTCCCGCCGGCGGAACGCAGGGCGAGTCACACGCCGGACATTGGCCCGGATGGGGCATCGCACCGACGTACCCGTACTCGGTACCGCACCGGTAACAGTCCAGCCGGAGGCTATACATGGTCTGTCACCTCACGTCCCGCTTCCCGACGGCACCGCTTTGCGGCCGCTCTGGGGCTGTTCTGCTCCGGCGGTCTGCGGGGCGTGGTCCGATACTGCGGTTGGTCGGTCGGCATGGTTGGCACTTTTATTTTCACGTATACGGCTGAGCTACCCGAGCGAGCCCTCCATTTCGAGTTCGATGAGTCGGTTGAGTTCGACGGCGTACTCGATGGGGAGTTCTTCGGTGATGGGTTCGATGAACCCGGAGACGATCATCTGTTTTGCGTCGTCGTCGTCGAGGCCGCGCGACTGGAGGTAGAAGACGTCCTCGTCGCCGATTTTGCCGACTGTCGCCTCGTGGGCGACATCGACTTTCGACTCCTCGATCTCCATGTACGGCATCGTGTCGGAGGTCGATTCGTTGTCGAACATCAGGGCGTCACACTCGACGGCCGTCGAGGAGTTTTCCGCTCCGTCGGCGATGTGGACCAGCCCGCGGTAGTTCGTTCGACCGCCGTCCTTTGCGACCGACTTCGATTCGACGGTTGACTTCGTGTTGGGTGCGTTGTGGTAGACCTTTGCCCCCGTGTCGATGTTTTGGCCTTCGCCGGCGAAGGCGATGGTGATGTGGTTGTCCGTCGCTCCGGGGCCTTTCAGAATCGTCGACGGGTACAACATTGTGGCTTTCGAGCCCATCGACCCTGACACCCACTCCATGGTCGCATCGCGTTCGGCGATGGCGCGTTTGGTGTTGAGGTTGTAGGTGTTTTTCGACCAGTTTTGGACGGTTGAATACTGGACGTGGGCACCTTCTTTGACGAAGACTTCGACGCCGCCCGAATGAAGGTTGAACGCCGAGTATTTGGGCGCTGAACAGCCCTCGATGTAGTGGACTTCCGAGTTCTCCTCGGCGATGATCAGCGTGTGCTCGAACTGGCCCATCCCTTCACTGTTCATGCGGAAGTACGCCTGGACGGGCATTTCGACGGTGACGCCCTCGGGGATGTAGACGAAGGAGCCGCCGGACCAGATAGCGCCGTGGAGTGCGGCGAACTTGTTGTCGCTCGGCGGGACGCATTTGGTCATGAAGTACTCACGGACCAGTTCAGGATGTTCCTGAACCGCCTTGTCCATGTTGCAGAAGATGACGCCCTTTTCCTCCCAGCGTTCCTGCATGTTCTGGTAGACGACTTCGGACTCGTACTGTGCGCCGACGCCGGAGAGGGCGTTTTTCTCGGCTTCAGGAATCCCGAGTTTGTCGAAGGTGTCCTGAATTTCTTCGGGCAGGTCCTCCCACTCTTCGGCCCCGCCGCGGGCCTCGATATCGGGCCGGATGTACGGAACGATCTCATCGATGTCGACCTCGGAGAGATCGGGTTGTCCGGGCCAGTCGGTAGGCATGGGCATCTGCTGGAACTGTTCGAGCGCTCGAAGTCGCCGTTCGAGCATCCACTCGGGTTCGTCTTTGTCCTCGGAGATGACGCGGATGGTCTCTTCGGTGAGGCCCTTCTCGGTCTTGAAGGCGGAACTCTCCTCCTTTTTGAACTCGAAGCGGGCTTCCGTGTCCGTATCTTTGAGGTGGTCTTCCTCGGAACTCATCACCCGTTGCTTGGGGATTCAGTATAAAAACGCTAGTGAACGGATACCGACACTAGAAACCACAATCAGTTAACCAAATGCGGAAAGGCGGGGTTTGGAAATCTCGCGTATTTACTTGCAGAAGAGACACCACACCGCACGAGTAGTCCGAGCCGAACCGAGAAGCCACCAGTCAGCCAGCCACGGCAAGCGCCTCGGCTGCGTTGGTACCAAGCATTGAGAGCCCACCGGCTGTGAGAGCGCCAAAAGCGACGGCCCACAAAAGGAGGCCCGCGGTCATCCAAACAGCGACGCTCCGCCGCGGGGACCCGAAAAGGACCGCGAAGGCGAACACGAGGCCGTACGCGACTGCCCCGTCAGCGGTATCGAGTGTGTTGATAAGGGCCTGTCCGTACTCGCCGGAGAGGTCTGTTACTGTGACTGTTCGCGGAGGGCTTATTACCCGAGACACGGCGCGGCACGGCATGTATGCCGCGGTTCCACGGCACATGGCGGAACGTGACGGGAGCCGACGGAGCGAAAGTTGTATGATGCATGTTACCGTATGTGGACTAGTGGCCGGATACGGGTCCGGCAGGAGCGTCCAAGCTATGTCTGTATCTGAACAGTACATCGACGGCGGGTGGACTGATGGAGACGGAACGGAGACATTCGAGAGCAAGAACCCGGCAACTGGAGAGGTGGTGGGGACGTTTCGTCGCGGCACCGACACTGATGTCAGCCGCGCTGTTGCCGCGGCCGCCGATGCCTTCGAAGCGTGGCGGACGCTGTCGCGTATCGACCGCGCCGAGCACCTGTGGGAAATCTATCATCGGCTGCAGGAACGGCATGAGGAACTCGGCGAAGTAGTCACAAAGGAGTGCGGCAAGGAGATATCGGAGGGGAAAGCGGACGTGGCCGAAGCGTGGCATATGGTGGAGTGGGCTGCGGGGGACGCACGCCATCCAAAAGGCGACGTGGTCCCCTCGGAGATTTCCTCAAAGGATTCGTACATGCGCCGCAAGCCCCGCGGCGTCACCGCCTGTATCACGCCGTGGAACTTCCCCGTCGCGATTCCGTTCTGGCATATGGCGGTCGCGCTTGTCGAGGGCAACACCGTCGTCTGGAAGCCCGCCGAACAGACGCCGCGATGCGGGGAGGCCGTCGCTGAGCTGTTCGACGATGCCGGTGTTCCCGACGGCGTTTTCAACATGGTACAGGGGTTCGGCGACGCCGGGGCCGCGCTCGTCGACGACGACCGCGTCGACACCGTGCTGTTTACCGGCTCCGCCGAGGTCGGCCACGAGATCGCCGAACAGGTCGCCACCGCCCCTGGCAAGCGTGCCGCCTGCGAGATGGGCGGCAAAAACGCCGTGGTGATTACGGAACACGCCGACCTCGATATCGCGGTCCACGCAGCGGTGATGTCCGCGTTCAAAACGACCGGCCAGCGATGTGTCTCCTCGGAGCGACTCGTGGTCCACACCGACATCTACGAGGCGTTCAAAGAGCGGTTCGTCGAGATAGCGAGGACGGTGGCTGTCGGTGACCCGCTTTCCGAGGAAACGTTCATGGGACCGCTCATTGAGGCCGACCACTACGAGAACGTCGCGACGTACAACCAGCTGGCCAGAGACGAAGGTGTAAACGTCCTCGTTGACCGGACTGCACTCGACAGCGAGGCCGTTCCGGAGGGCCACGATGACGGCCACTGGGTCGGGCCGTTCGTCTACGAGGCTGCCCCCGATGCCGACCTGCGGTGTACGAGCGAGGAGGTCTTCGGCCCGCACGTCGCGCTGCTGGAATACGACGGCGGTATCGAACGCGCCGTCGAAATTCACAACGATACGGACTACGGACTCGCGGGGGCTGTCATCTCGGAAGATTACCGGCAAATACACTACTACCGTGACCACGCCGACGTCGGCCTCGCATACGCGAACCTGCCGTGTATTGGCGCTGAGGTCCAGCTCCCGTTCGGCGGCGTCGGCAAGTCCGGGAACGGCTATCCGTCCGCGCGCGAGGTGATCGAGGCAGTTACCGACAGGACGGCATGGACGCTCAATAACGCAAGGGACATCGAGATGGCACAGGGGCTCTCGGCGGATATCCGGACACAGAAGGACTGAACGTTTTACCGTGGCGCGACGACCGACTAGCATGCACACTCCGAAACCGTACCGTAGTGGAGGTGCCACAGCGTGACCCAGCCCGGGGACAGCCGGGCAGCAGCCTCCCGGGCAGAGCACGTCGAAAGCGGCGTTGAACTCGCCTACGCCGGCTTCGACACGTTCCTGAAGAGCGGTCCGACTGCCGTCGAAGCAGCCGGCGGGGCGGACGCGGCGGTGCTGGGGGTGCCATACGACGGTGCGGTGAGCAACCGCCCCGGCGCCCGGTTCGGTCCGCGAGCCGTCCGTCGGGCAAGCGGCTGGCTTGCCTACCTCTCCGGATACAAAGGCGGCTTGACCAACGTCCGAACGGAACAGCAGGTATCGTTTTCGGCTCTCGACATCGTCGACTGCGGCGATGTTCCCGTTTTCCCGATGGACCGCGAACGGACTGCCGACTCGATCGCCGCGCATGTCGCCACGGTCACAGCCCGGGGGACGATGCCGGTGGTCATCGGCGGCGACCACTACTGCACGTATCCGGCGTTTCAGGGCTTCGCGGCGGCGAGCGACCACAGCCGAATTGGACTCGTTCAGATAGACGCCCACTCGGACACCGTCGATGGAAGCGCCGCCTTCGGCGAGCACTTCCACGGGTCGACCACCCACCATATCGCGCAAACGGCATATACTGACTTCGACCACATCGCACAGGTCGGTCTTCGCGGCTACGAGTCGCCTGACTTCTTCGAGTTCGCAGACGAGAACGGACTGTCGGTGTACACGATGCGAGATGTCGAACGGCGGGGGGTTCGCCCGGTCATCGAGGACGCGGTAACAGCAGCGGCGGCAGACACTGATGCGGTTTACGTCACGTTCGACATCGATGCCGTTGACCCCGCAGCGGCACCGGGAACGGGAACGCCTGAGCCGGGTGGGCTGACCGCCTCACAGGCGCTGGCAGTTATGGACGTGCTCGGTGCCCACGACGCCGTCGGCGCGGCCGACCTCATGGAGGTCGCACCGACCCATGACCCGACGGGGAATACAGCACGGCTGGCCGCGTACCTGTTGGTGACGCTGCTTGAGCGGCAGTTCGCTGAAGCTGACGGTAACTGATACGGCGCGTATTGGAGCTCCGGGCCGATACATAGCCTATCGACGTGCGGGACTGTCGTCGACGCCATGGGGTGACGCTCCCGTTGAAGCGGGGACGGTACTGTGTTCATCGGCAGCCTCCAACAGCTCCGAGCCACCCTCCGGGCACTGGTCCACGTCGGTTCAATTGTTTTATGATACGCCGGCTCGCCGGGACAAATATGCAACAGGTAGATGTCGCCATCGTGGGCGGCGGCCCCGCCGGCTCGGCTGCCGGCCACGCGGCCGCCACGAACGGTGCCGACGCCGTCGTCATCGAGAAGGGCGTCCCCCGCGCCGACCGTGACGGCCTCGGCCCCGACTCAACGGACGCGGCCGGAATCCTCGATTACTGGGTCGACATCATGGACCTCGGTGAGCCGGTCCCAGACCACGTCAAACACCGAGAGCTAAACGCCGCAGAGTTCATCGGCCCCGAGGACCGGCTTGAGCTGACTGACACGAGCATCGACGCAAGCTATCCGAACTTCGGATTCACGATGCACCGCGCCCGCTTCGATGACTGGCTCCGCGAGCGTGCCGAAGCGGCCGGCGCGACCTACCGGGTCGGCGAGGCTGTCGGCGATATCGAGTCCGACCTCTCCGGTCGGCCAACCCATACCGTTACCCTCCGTGACGGCACCGAATTCGTCGCCGACTATCTCATCCTTGCTGACGGGCCACAGCGGACGGTCACCGACGGCGTCATTGGGTCGTGGCTTCCGGACTCGAAGACGGAAGGACTCGAAACACGCCGGGCGAACCACATTGCCTACCAGGAGTATCGGGAGTTCCCGGCCGAACTCTTCGAGGACGACCGCATCAAGTTCTGGTGGGGGCATATGCCGGGCCACACCGCCTACCCATGGGTGTTCCCCAACGACGGAACGGTCGCCCGAGTCGGGCTGACGATGCCCATCGGTCTCGACATTGACGACATCGACAACCGAAGTGCGTATCCGCTACTCCAACCGGACGACGAGCGGCTGCCGCAGGGCGGGACGTATATCGAGCGACTGTTGGAGACCGTTTACCCGGAGTATGAGCTCGCTGACTTCCCGATACTCGAAGACCGCGGGAAGTCGAACGGTACGGAGACGTATCCCATTTCTTCGACACGGCCCATCGAGTCACCAACCGACGCCAACGTGGCCATCGTCGGCGGCGCAATGGGTGCGACCTCGGCCTTCCACGAGGGCGGCGACCACGTCGCCGTCCGGACCGGGAAGCTCGCCGGGGAACTGGCGGCGACTGAAGCTCTCGGCAGCTACAACGCCGCCTGGCACGACGCCATCGGCTCGGAGGTTCGCCGGAACTGCGTCTTCGCCGACATGGTCCGGGGGTACGAGCCGGACGACTGGGACCACCTCTTTTCGCTCGTTGACGGCCTCACCTCGGAGGACGGCTTCACGCCGCACGAGGCGATCTATGCGGGGTGGTCCGGAACGAAGCTGTTTGCGGAGTACAAATACCGGGCGTTCACGTTCCGGAACGGCGGGTATGCACAGGTCCGAGAAAGCGACTACAGCATCCGATAACGCCGCCGGCCGAACAGCACCACCGAGAACAATGCGGCGATGGCCACGACAACGCCGAAGCCGGCCTGGTCTTCGGGAGCCGGGTCGTCGGCGTCGTCGGCATCGTTCGTAACCGCTGGCCCGTCTTCTGCTTCATCGTTCGTTGTCCCGCCGTCATCGCTGATTTCGATACTCGCGTCGGTCTCGATGACCGGCAGCGGGTATTCGAGCATCTGGGCGCTAGCGTCGGTGTATGCGACCGTCGTGTTCGTTGCCGGCGCATCCGCAGCGACGGCGAACGTTATCGTTGCCGTCGTTCCTTCACCGATAACACCGCCTGCAGGCGGCTGTCTGGCCTGGCTGACCGTAACAGCACCTGCTTCTTCATCGATGTCGGTCTCGAAAGCCACCGTGGTCTCGTTGCCGCCGGACAGCCACGGTCCCTCCTCGATGTCGTCGACAGACAGCAGTTCGGGGTCGTACTCGACCGTGTACTCGAAGGACTCGACTGCCTCGTTGTCATAAACGCTTATGACTCGTATCTCGGCGTCGATATCGACCGTCTCGCCGGCAGTAGCTTCGGTCTCGTCCGGTTCGAAGTAGACCAGTCCGGGGCTGTCAGCCGCCGCTGCACCGCCGGCAAGCGCCGCAACGGCGACGGCCAGGCAGCCGACGACAGCGACGAGACGCCGCATCAGTCCTCACCCACCGTCATCGACGGCATATCGAGGAACGCGGTCTCGTAGCCGGCGTGCCGGGAGACCTGCGGCGGCGACTCGACCACCAGCTCGAAGGGGCTGTCGGGGCGGTCGATTGCCGCGCCGTAGTGCAGGCCGAGTTCGCTGTCGAGAGTCTGTTCGAGGGTCGTTTCAACCGGCCCCTCGGTTGAGAGCGCCATATCAGCCAGCGGGACCCTGTTGTACGGCGTTCGCGGCGAGACGAGCAGGTACCCATCGTCGGCGAACCGCGACGCTTCGAGATGCCGGACGACGAACCGGGCGTCGCCGCTCTCGTGGACACCGAGGTCGACGCCGGGGTATTCGTCGGCCTCGGGAAGTGCGGAAAACGGCATCTGGTGGCCATCGTGGCTGTTGTGGCCGTTGTGGTCGTTATGGTCGCTGTGGCCGTTGTGGCTGCCGTGGTCGTTGTGGTCGTTGTGACTGTCGTGGTCGCTATGGTCGTCGTGACCATGTTCCATCGGCGGTGCGAGCGCACCTCGCTGCCCCCACTCGTCTTGGTCGAGGTATTCGACACCGCCGATGACCTGTTCGCGGAAGTCGTCGTCGTACTCGAACTCGAAGCTCATCGTCGCCGGCTCTTCGAACCGGCCGTCGAAGTCGCCGGTTCGTCGGGCCTGAATCGGGTTGATGTCGACCTCGACCGTGTAGGTGTCGTCGGCCGGCAGCGGCACGTTGTCACCGAAGTGAAAGCCCATCGTCTGGGAAATCATCGGCCACGGCGCGCGCTGGTCGACGATGTTGCCGTCGCGCAGCACCCGCATCTCGGCACCGGCGTCGGTCGGCAGCACGCGGCCGGTTTCAGCGTCCCACAGCGTCACCATCAGATGAACACCGCGGGCCTGCTCCGGGATGACTTCCTCACTCTCCTCACCGGTGATAAGCCAAAACGAGTGGGGATAGGTCACCATCGGGGAAAGACGGTAGTCGCCGGCCTCAACGGCCGGCAGGTGCCGCATCGCCTCCCGGTGGGTCGGTTTGTAAACGGCGTTCGGCGGGTCGTCGACCTGCGGAATGTTCGGAACGGCATCCGGCTGGTCTTCGGGTTCGCCGTCGTCCGGTTCTTCGGGGCTGTCCTCTTCGGGGTCGTCGGGCTGCTCGGCCGTACAGCCGGCGAACGCGCCGAGTGCGGCCAGTGCACTTGAGCCAAGCAGTCGTCGTCTCGTGTATCGTGTCATCGTACTACTATATTGGGTCAAAAGCTGTCGTGGGCTACAGGCTGGGAAGCGAGCGGTCCTCGCGCGGCGGCACGATGAAGTTCCCGCGCCGCCGGACGAAGATGTACTGGAGGATGCCGTTGTTGAGTCGCTGGCCGACGCCGTCGCCAGCCAGATCGGCTCCGGTCATCGCGTCGCGGACCTCGACGAACTCGTCGACCGTCCGCTGAAGTGAAACGAAGTGAACCCCCGGCTGGTCGCCGTCGACGGTGTTGAAATCACGGCGCAGCAGCGGTGGCGTTCCGTCTTCGTCGCGGGCGCGGGCGGCCTTCTGTGCGTGTCCAACCATTCCCTGATTTCGGGCATGGGACTCGGTTGCCTCGGCGATGTCACCGGCGACGCCGGTTTCGGTGCCGAGTCGCTCGCCGATTTCTCCCACCGACTCGTTGTGGGCGTGTTCGGGGCTGAACATCTTGGCGACGCGCTGGAAATGGCTGTCCTGCTCGAACCACGTCCGCAGTTGGAGACCGAGCGACGAGATGTGCATCGTCGTTCCGCCCGCAAACGGACCGTCCTGTATTGTGACTCGGTCTTCCGGAGCCTGACTCTCCGTGAAGCCGGACCGAAAGCCCATAAAGAAGGGCGCATCCTCGGGTATGGAGTCCGGAACCCCGTCGAGGTCGGTGTGCTGGGTCGGCAGCCCCGGTCCGAGGAAACCGGTGCGCCGCGGCTCCGCAGGCTCGAAAACACCTGACAGCGTCGCTTCCATCGGCGTGCCGTTCGGCGCGTCGACATCGCCTACGAGCGCCTCTTCGGCCTCAAGGACAACGTGCGGGTGGTTGCTCGCCAGATGGATGACAGCGTCGAAGGTGTCGAACTCCGGCGTCTCCATCGAGGTCAACGCCGTCGGTTCCGGAATCGGCGGGTCGCTGTCGACCCGCTCGTCGAAGTAAGCGTGTGAGTAGCCGACGGCGAAGAGCAGGCCCTCCGGGCTGTACTCGTAGGCACGTTCCAGCGACTGGAACGCGGTTTCGACCTGCGTTCTGGCGTCGTCGTCGATGTCGGTCGCAAGCGAGAGCGGCAAGAGGACGTGGTGTTCCGGCGCGACGAGATTACCGTCATCGTCGGTCGGGAGCGTTTCGTCCCACGCGTGCTGTCGGGAAGACCGTGCCTCCGGGTCACCGGACGGCACTGTCGGCTCCTCGTCGCCTCCGTTGCCTCCGGTATCTCCGTCATCGAACGCCTCGAGACACGCGGCGAGTCCCGCAGCACCGCCAGCCGCGACCATCGCGCGTACGTACTCGCGGCGAGAGAGACCGTCTCGCTCCCGGAATTTCATCAACTGTCAGTAGCCGATGGCCCTGCAAATAGCTGTCCCCTCGATTATCGGCTACCGTAACCGGTGACAGCCCGCAATTTGCCATACCACCATACAGTGGCCCTATAAGCCCCTATGAAGCCAAAACTGTACGAAAGTTTACGTCATAGCTACCAGCATTATTTTCTGGTATTTGCGACAGTCGTCAAGATTACAGAATTGCGGCGTTTTGCGGCCTTTCAGTACTGATTTCGAGCCGCACCGTCAACTTTTTCCCCGTGTGGAAGAGAGGCAGTTACAGGATGAAGCGAACAACTCGACGCCGGTTCATCGCATCTGGAGCGGCAGTAGGTGCGATTACCATTGCCGGCTGTGCTGATGAAGACCCCGAGCCGGAACCTGAAGAGACGCCCGAAGACGACGAAACGCCGACTGAGACCGAAGAGGAAGAAGCGGACGTCTTCGAGGCAGGCTACGAGATCTGGGCTGCCGACCAGGGGACGGACACGGTTTACATCTACGAGCCGGCGGACGACTCCGGTGAGGAGTACGACCTCCTCGACGAAATCGACACTGGTGCGGAAGGCGGCCACGTGCCGCACATGGCCGACTACTCGTCGGATTACGAGTACGTCGCCATCCCGTGTACCACGGGTGCGCGGACCCTCATCTACCGAGCCGAGGACCGAGAACTCGTTGCCAACCTAGAAACCGGTGCCGGGTCGCACTTCGCCGGGTTCGGCCCGAACGACGAGTACATCCACGTCGATGTCATCGGCGAGAGTGAAATCGTTCGCGTCGATGTCGACCTCGAGAACGAAGAGTTCGAGATCGTCGACGAAATCGAAGTTCTCGAAGACGAAACGGTCCAAGAAGCCGGTATCGAATCCGGGTCGCCGATTTGTCACTCCTACGATAAGAGCGGCCGCTCGATTCACACGATGGGGCCGGCCTACGATGACGGCTCGCTCGTCATCGTCGACCACGAGGAGTTCGAAGTCGACACCGCATTCCCCCACGAAGAGCTCCCGACCAACTGTGGAACGATGCCCCACGTCACCGAGGATACGTTCTATCTCACGGCCGGTAACCCGACACCGACCGACGATGACGGCAACGTCATCGAAGAGCAGGAAGACGAGGCTGTCGGCGAGTACTACGTCCTCGACACCGAAAACGACGAAGTCATCCACAACGAGTCGACCCGCGGCGTCGACGCACACGGCTTCTGGTTCACTCCGGACGGCGAAGAGCTGTGGGTGCTGAACCGCGAAACAAACGACGGTGTTGTCGTCGACCCCGACACCCACGAAGTCGTCGACGAAATCGACGCCTTCGGGCCGGCAACGGCACCTGACCCCGACGAGCGCGACGCCCCGGACATCTTCTGGGGCTCGCCCGACGGCGAGTATATGTTCGTGACTCTCCGCGGCCCCGAGCCGCAGTCGGGTGACCCCCACGCTGCAACCGGCGTCAACCCCGGGTTCGCCGTTATCGACACCGACACCCACGATATCGTCACGACCGTCCAGCCGGACCCCGACAACGACGAGAGTGACCTCCACGGCATCGGTGTCCGACCGACCCGAGAGTACGACGGCTTCAACCTCCCGCCGTTCTAGAACAGCCGAGCCGAAAGACGATTACCGCTGGCGGACCTTTCTTCGCCTGCACACCATTAGTCCCCGACTGAGTCGCCCCCTTGGGGCAGCGATGACCGCTCGGAGAACCCAGGTGTGCGACAGCGGACGGTGGCGCAGCCACCCGCCCGGCACGAGGGTTAGCCGACTGACCACGGCACGCCGCTTGGGGTGATGTCGGACGTTAGTGTTCCGGGCGTACATTTCAACTATCTACGGGAGTCATCGGTGGGCCTCCGAGCGTTCCCAGCGCACCTGAGCGCCCGCTGCTATGTGGATTTGTTTCCGAGCCACTGCTGTAGTTCGGCTCTTTTCTCCTCGTAAATCGTCTCTGGGTGCTGGTCCTTTCCGTGCCGTACGATGGCTTTCGTCTCCTCAAATAGCTCTTCACAGAGCGATTCCAACGTCTCCGAATCGGCCCGGGAGTTGTCGTTCATAATCGGGAACTCACTCCGCTCAGAGCGAGATAGTTCCTGATAGAGTCTGCGGGCGAGTGGTTCGTACAGGTTGGCGACGCGCTTCCAGTCTGCTGTCTCTTCGACTGACCGCTGTCGGTATTCCTCGTCAGTACAGACCTTCTCGGCAACGTTCCACATGTACGCCTCGGCTTGTTCGTCAAAGTGAACTGCCACGGGCGCGGTGGCCCGTGGCTTCCCGTGGATTAGTCTGACACACCCACGACACCATCGGCTTGATGACCTGTAGCGGTGTCGTGGGTCACGGTCGGCTGGTTCACACAGCCCGATGCCTGCCGTCGCACCTTCCGAACTTGTGGAAGGCTGTTGAGAGCAGGCACATTTCGATTCAGTTTTTCCAACCCTTTCTTGGCGATGTTGATAGCCGCGTTCCGGTCGGCGTGGTCTTGCCGCCCACACTCCACGCACTTGAATCGCTTCTTGTTTCGGTTTGCACGAGTCGTATGCTCACACTCGGTGAGCGAACACGCCTGACTCGTGTACTCGGGGTTAATCTCCTCGCTCGGAATGCCTTGGAACGCGGCTTTGTACGTGATGAACTCTCGAAGTTTACGGAATGGGAGACTGTGAAGGCGGCGGTTCATCCGGGTGCCATAATCAATCGAGTCCCGCATCTCTTTGAGGTCTTCAAAGACGATGACGGGGTTCTCGAACCGTGGCACCCATTCCACGACTTGTCGAGAGACTTTGTGGAGTTGGTCGTGAACGAATCGTTCTTCTTGTTGCTCGAACGCTCGGTCGAACGACGACTTCCCGCTGTTCTGCATCCGTTTCCGCATCGTGAAGTACCGATGACGTTCTTCCTTGATTTCCGGGTAGTCGATGACAACTGAGTTAACAATGTCGTCTTCGTGGAGTGAAGCGAGTGCAACGCAGTCCTCGTTGATGTCCACTCCAACAACTGTGCGTGAGTCCTGTTTGTCTCGGACTTCAGCCTCGGTGTGAGTGATGTTGATGTGGAGTTCGTAGTTCCCGTTCCGTTTCATCGCTTCCGCCGTCCCGACTCGCCACGTCTCGGACTCGATGGCCGTTCGGAGTTGTTTGAGCACGTCTAGCGACCCCTGAAGCGTACCCTTCACTGGGTTGTACGGCTTCGCACTGATTCGGTAGCGGATTGAGTCGTCTTCGAGGAACAGGTTGTAGCCTTCCTCGTAGTTTGACCGAAGTGGGTACGCGCCGTCTTTCGTGTGACTGGGTTGGTTGTAGTCGTCGTACTCGTAGTAGTTCTCCATCGCTTCCAGCGATTTCTGCACGACGAGTTGCGCGGTATTGTTTACGAGATCGGCGTCGGATTCCAAGTCCTGCCGAATCTCGTCCCAGTCGTCACCGTTCTTTGTCCGGCGGATGGTTTCGTTGTACACGCGCCGGGCTTCGAGGAAGGCGTCGTCCAGAAGTTGCTGACCAGACTCATCGGGGTCGAGTTGGAAGACGAGTGTTTTGGTCAGCGACTTCTGCATACAATAATCGTCGTACTGCGGTCTTGTAAAGGTATTGTCTGTGGTTGATAGGTTGACCCAGTGTCGGGCTTCACCCCCGCGCACGGTGGCGCGGGGTACTCACCCTTGTTCTTCTAGTATAGAACCACCGGTTTATCAGCCAGTCCGCTTCGGTATCGACCGGTTTGACGATCAGCAGGTGATTGCTCCCAACCGGACCACCGGTGTCGAATACCAGCGTAGCTTTACAGCCGTTTATCCTTCGTTCCTCTATCGTTTCGCGCACGTGGGCCGTTCCCTGCGTTATTATTCAAATACGTTCGGAAGAAGGCTGTCTCACCACGCCTCAATTGCTGCGCGTAGGACAACTGGAGACGAGCATGCTCGGCTTTCTATATACGTTAGTGGCGCGTCCGGATGTCAGCGGGGGGATGGCACGAACTGAGGTTCCATCTCCGAAGCCACGGGCGGGGTGGTCTCCGGTTGGGTTCCGTCCTGCGTCGGTAGCAACCACAATCAGTTACATCATCGTGTAAAAAGCTAAGTGCGTTGCCGCAGAGCGTTGTATCGTTGTCGATGCAACGACGCGAGTTCCTCGCCGGGGGGGCCGGCCTCACCACAGCATTCACCGCTGGCTGTGCCGACAGCGACCGCGCTAACGTCGGTATTGCCGACGAGACGCTGACACTGGCGACGACGACCAGCACCTACGACACCGGGCTGCTCGATGCGGTAACCCTCGCTTTCGAGGACCGGTATGGCGTTTCCGTCAGGACACTTGACCAAGGGACGGGAGAGGCACTCGCGACAGGGCGGCGAGGCGATGCCGATGTCGTGATGGTCCACGCCCGGTCGCTCGAAGACGAGTTCATCGCTGACGGCCACGGTATCAACCGCCGCGACCTGATGTTCAACGATTTCGTCGTCGTTGGTCCGGACGACGACCCGGCCGGGATTGCCGACTTAGAGGATGTGACAGCGGCGTTTGCGACCATCGCTGAGACGGCTTCGGCGTTTGTCTCCCGCGGAGACAACTCCGGGACCCACGCCAAGGAACTGGCTATCTGGGAGGCCGCCGAGGCCGACCCTGCCGGAGAGTGGTACCGTGAGGCGGGCGCGGGGATGGGCGTGGTGCTGAATCAGGCAAACCAGACGCCCGCGTACGCGCTGGCTGACCGTGGGACGTACATCGCTCAGCGATCACAGCTGGAGCTCTCCATTCAGGTCGAGGGGCCGATAGAAGGCGGCCCGGAGCTGTTGGCGAATCCGTACGGTGTTATTGCTGTCAATCCGGCCGTCCACGACGCTGTCAACTACGACCTCGCGATGGCCTACATCGGCTTCCTGACCTCACCCGAGGGGCAGGCGGTAATCGAAGAGTACACTGTTGCCGGCGAACAGCTGTTTTTCCCGCGAGCGGTCGCTGAGGAACCGAATTTCCAGCAGTACGTCCCCGAGGGCTGGCAGCCCACGGAGGAGTAGTTGCATGTCGCTTGGGGGGCTCTCGCTGCTTGCGGTCGCCGACGCGTTGCCTGTCGTCGGCGACCTTCCGTTCGAGCGCCACTACATTACCAGCATCATCTACGTCTCGCTGTATGTGAGCCTCACCGCTGTGGTACTCAGCACGCTCATCAGCATCCCGATAGCGCTCGGTGTCGGCTTCGCTGACTTCCCGGGGAAGGGGGTCGTGGTCGCCGTTATCAACACCGGGATGGGCTTTCCGAGCGTGGTTGTCGGTCTGCTGGTCCTGTTTGCCGTCTCGAATCAGGGGCCGCTTGGAGGTCTGGGACTCGTCTACACGAAGGAGGCGATGATTCTTTCACAGATAGTTCTGGCAACACCGGTCATTACGGGCGTCAGCCTCGCCGCGGTCACGAGCGTCGGCGACGGGGTCCGGGATGCCGCCTACGCGATGGGTGCGACGAAGATGGATATCGCCCTCGTCACGGTCAAAGAGGCCCGGTACGGAATCGCGACCGGCGTTCTCGCGGGGCTTGGACGGGCCATCAGCGAGGTCGGCTCGGTGCTCATCGTCGGCGGCAACATCGCAGGGGCTGATGGGACAGCCATCACCCGAACGCTGACGACGGCGATTCAGCTTGAAGCCCGGCAAGGGCGATTCGAAGCCGCATTGGTCCTCGGCGGCATCCTCGTCGCGCTCGTGTTGGTTATCAACGGACTCGTTCTCAGACTCGGGGGCGGTCGGATATGACGCTGCTATCGACGCTGCGAGGGATTTCCAGCCCGGCACGCCAACAGCCCGGAACGCAAAGCGAATCGAGACGTGGCGGCGACACGCTCGCCGAACGCGGATTGGCCGTCGCCGGTGTCTCTCACGGCTTCGACGGGACGGCAGTTCTGGAATCGGTGACGCTGGCTGTCGACCGGGGTGAGACAGTCGCGATAATCGGCCCATCCGGAACCGGAAAGACGACGCTGCTGCGGCTGCTGGCGCTATTTTCCGAGCCAGACGATGGGACCATCGGTCTCGACGGGACCGATGTGTGGCGGCAATCCGAACGCCAGCGGCTCGCTGCGCGTCGCCGCATCGGGATGGTCTTTCAGAAAGCGAACCTCTTCGATACGACCGTTCGGCGGAACGTCCGCTACGGGCTCTCGGTGCGCCGTAGCTGGCGGGAGCGACTCCGGTCGTGGCTCGGAGGCCGGAAGCGACAGGAATCTGTTTTCGAGGCGCTGGACATCGTTGGGCTAGCCGACGCGGCCAGCCAGTCCGCGTCGTCGCTTTCAGGCGGGGAGGCCCAGCGAGTCGCTTTCGCCCGTGCACTCGCTTACGACCCGGACTTCCTGTTGCTCGACGAACCGACCTCCGATCTGGACCCGCGGAACACGGCGGTCATCGAGGAGGCGGTCGACGCTGCGCGCTCGCGAGGACTGGGTGTCGCCGTCGCAACGCACGACATGCATCAGGCTCGACGTATCGCAGACCGGATAGTCGTCCTCCTCGATGGGCAGGTCATCGAGGCCGGACCAACCGAGCGGGTGTTCTCTGACCCCGACGACGCCCGCGCCCGGAAGTTCATCAACGGAGAGTTGGTGTACTGACGATGACGGGCGAACACTCAACTGCCCCCCGCGGCTACCCGCCGTTGATGAATCGGACGAACGGACAGGGGGAGGCTGCCCTCGTCGCAGAGGGTGTCGAGTTCGACGCGGACGATGCCACCCTACTCCGGGAAATCAATGAGACGGGGTCCGTAGCGCGCGCCTCGTCGAACCTCGGCCGGTCGCGAGCACGCCAGCTCTCCCGAATCGAGACACTGGAGTCAGCGTTCGGCGACCTCGTTGAGCGACGGCGTGGAGGCAGCGGCGGTGGAGGCAGCCGGCTGACCGAGAACGCGGGGGCGCTGTTGCGCCGCTACGACCGGCTGCAGACCGCCCTTACGGCCACAGATACGGTTCCGGAGACGGTGCTCAATGGGACGGTCACGGCGGTTCTTGGCGAACTTGCTGATGTTGAGACAGAGATCGGAACGGTCCGCGGGCTCCACCCCGATGTGACAGCCGGCGATGACGTACAGGTACGAATCGGTGCTGATGCTGTTACCCTTCAGGACCCCGCAGACAGCCCCGGACCGGACGCGACGAGCGCACGGAACCGTTATCAAGGGACCGTAACCGCCGTTGAACACGGTGAGACCGTCCTTGAGGTGACGGTGGCCGTCTCGGACGTTCCGTTCCGGGCGCTTGTGACCGACGAAAGCGCCGACCGACTCGGGTTGGATGCTGGGTGTCCCGTCGTCCTGACATGGAAGGCGACGGCGACGCGGCTCGCGCTCCGATAGCTCGCTTCCGCGGTCACAAAGCCCATTGGTGAGTCCTCCAAACGTCGGCCATGGACCCCGCCCGAGTTGTCACCTACGGATTCGTCTACGCTGCCGCGGTCTTCTTTCTTCAGTGGGTGTTGCATCCGGACCCGACTGCGTTCGAGCAGGGCGGCCTCTTCAGCCTCCTTTCGGCGCTCATATTCGGGTTCTTGGGGCTGTACCGCCGGTTCGGACCGGAGACAGCAGAGCGCAAGCCGGAGTCGTACGGGTTGTTCGTGTACGGATTCGTGGTACTGTTGGTCCTTCTGAGTGGATTGACGGCCGCGTCGCTTGTGGTTCAGTAGCCAGCGTACTCGTCGGTAGCGGCCGCTCCGTTTACTGCATAGGCCCAATTCGTCAAACGCACCACAGTCCTTTTTATGACCTCCGGCAGAACATCGTGGATATGGGTGCAACATCCACAACCAGCAGCGCGTCGGTGTTCAGGAAGCCGGGCAATCCAGTCGGCTACATCGCCATCGTGATGGCGCTCGTGACGGGCGTTTTGCACCTCGTTGCGGCGACAAACGCGATACAGTTCAGTCAGACACTCGGTATCCTGTTCGTGCTCAACGGGCTCGGGTTCCTCGGCGGTATTGGGCTCTACTTGAGCAAGTACTGGCGAAAAGAGCTGTTCATCGTGGCGGCGCTGTACTCACTCGTAACGATTCTGGCGCTTTTCCCGGTGCAAGGCTGGGGTGTCGAGGCCTTCTACATGCAGGGAGAAATCAATCCGTTAGCAGTCATCACGAAGGCCGCTGAGGCGGTACTCGTTGTCTGTGCACTCTATCTGTACGCGACGGATAGCTGAACGGGCCAGCAGCGCTCGGAGCCAATAAACCCGTCCGGGAGAGCCCGGACGGAGCGTACGGCAGCGTCCACACCAGACCGCAGGGAGAATCGCGGTCGGAGACGAGGCGTACAGCCGAAAGGCGCCCGCGGCGGAATGGTGGGGGGAAACGCCGCAGGCGTGGGTTGTGGTGGCATCGCCGGCCGCGAGCGGGGGGACCCCGCAGCCGACGAAGGCGCCGACGGCCACAGCACGGTGGGTGGGTTGCGATGGGGGGGTCGGTGGTCGGCGCCTATACGGAGATATCTCCTACAGACAACTAACGATTGAGCCACGCATCACCGGCTATTTAAAACTGAGTCGGTGGCGGGGCTGCCGCGGGATATATCACGAGGCCGCACGACGATAACATCGTGCGCGTTCACGGCTACGAGGTACGGGGCGTCGGGCTCGACGGCGAAACGCGCTGTGCCCACTACGGAACCGAGCGCGACGTCGTCGCCATCAAGTTCGCCTGCTGTGCGACCTACTACGCCTGTCACCGGTGTCACGAGGAATGTACGGACCACGAACGGAGCCGGTGGCCGCTCGGACGCCGGGACGAGAAGGCTGTACTCTGTGGAGTCTGTGGGACCGAACTCGCTGTACAGGAGTATCTCGGCGTCGATAGCTGCCCCGACTGTGGAGCGCGGTTCAACCCCGGCTGTAACAACCACACCCACCTATATTTCGAGGAGCGGCCGACGGATGGCACGTAGGTTTTGTCGTTTCCGGACGAACAGCACACAGGTTTTGTCGTTTCCGGACGAACAGCACGCATGGACAAGGACGCGCTCGCTTGGGAGACACTTGCTTCGGAACGTGACTACACCTGTCCCGGCTTCGATGTCATACGCGACGATGTGCGGCTGCCGAACGGCACCGAGACGGAGTTCCACTACGTCTCCGAGCCACCGTCAGTTGTGATACTCCCGTTCCGGCCGGACGGTGACGTGGTCGTTATCGAGGAGTGGCGACAGGCGGTCGGCCGGGTCAGCTATGGGCTCCCGGCTGGTGGCCTCGAAACTGACGACGAAGATGTCATCGCAGCGGCACACCGTGAGCTGGCCGAGGAGACGGGCTATGAGGCTGACGCGATAGAACAGCTCGGTACCTATGAGCCGGCAAACGGGCTGTTCGACTCGGTGTTTCACTACGTCGTCGCCCATGGCTGTCGGCCGACGGCCGAACAGCAACTCGACGACAACGAGTCTATCACCGTCGAAACAGCCTCATTCGACGACCTCCGCGACCGCGCGGCTGTCGGCGACCTTCGGGACGGTCGCACAGCGCTCGGGGTTCTGCAGTATGCGGTCAGAAAAGATAGCTAGCGGCGCTATTGGTCGACGTCGACGGATTCGATACTGACGTCTTCCTGCGGGTCGTCGTTTCGGCCGGTCGGCAGCGAGCCGACCTCTTCGACGACATCCATCCCGTCGATGACCTGGCCGAAGACCGCGTGTCGGCCGTCGAGATGCGGCTGTGCGTCCAGCGTGATGAAGAACTGGCTCCCGTTCGTGTCGGGGCCGGAGTTCGCCATCGAGAGGATACCGGGGCCGTCGTGGGACAGCTCGTCGTGGAACTCGTCGTCGAACTGGTAGCCGGGGCCGCCGCGGCCGGTTCCGGTCGGGTCACCGCCCTGAATCATGAAGTCCTCAATGACGCGGTGGAAGGGCACATCGTCGTAGAGTGGGTCAATCCGCTTTTCACCGGTTTCGGGGTCTTCCCACGCGCCGGTTCCGGGCTCGATGTCGGTTCCCTCGTAATCGTTGGCCCCCGTCGCAAGACCGATGAAGTTCTCGACGGTTCGCGGGGCGCGCTGCTCGAAGAGTTCGACGGTGATGTCGCCGTGGGTCGTCGCTATCGTCGCGGTCGGGTTCTCGGGGTCGGAGACCGAAGCATCATCGCTCATATCCGCATCTGGGGTGGGTGTCGCAAAAGACTGCCGGCTCCCGTCGTCGCCAGCGGGCGTCCCGGACGTCTGTTGGTCCTCGTTATCGCGGTCGAGACAGCCTCCAGCGACAAGCACTCCGATTGCTGCTAATATTGCTCGACGGTCCGTGTCCATAGGACCTGTTCGTCCCCGTAGAAATGAACCCTTCTCTATGCTGCCTGAACGGATTTCGATGGCCAGATACCAGCTAAAATCCCCGAGAAATCATGAACCACAACCCTGTTTAGCATGCTTCCGGTAGTCCGAACGTATGGTCCGGGACCCGTTGGCTGACGACGACGCCCCAGACACCGAGGCGGTGTTGGAGGCGTTACACGACGACGACTGTCGGGCGATACTCGCCGAGCTCGACGAGCCCCGGACGGCCCGGGAGTTACTCGACCGGTGTGACATCCCGCGGTCGACGCTCTACCGGAAAGTCGACCTGCTCTCGGAAGCCACGCTCATCAGAGAGGGGACTGAAATCAGCGACGACGGGAGCCACGCGTCACGTTATCACGTCGACTTCGAGGAAGTAATAATAACCCGGGAGGAATCATCCCTCAACGCCGAAATAGAACGGCCCGCAAGGCGGGCCGACGAGCGGCTCGCGGAACTGTGGTCGGAAGTCCAAAAGGAGCTATGACAATGGTACATGCAAGTGTCGACATAGAAGTGCAGTTCGCTATCGCGGTCGTGAAGACGCTCATCCTCGTTTTGGGCGGCATCGTGACGTATCTCGCCTACAGCGCCTACCAGCGTACGGGGGACGAAACTCTCTTTCAGCTGTCGGTCGGGCTGGCGCTTGTCGGTGTCGGCGTCCTTCTCGGCGGATTCACCTTCGAACTGCTCGATGTCAGCCTCGGTGTCGGCGTACTCATCGAGAGCCTGTTCGTCCTCGCCGGACTCTCGGTCATCGCCTACTCGCTCAAAAAATAGCGGTATGTGTTTTGGCTCGCGTCAGAAGGACTGTAGCGTCGAGAGCCGCTCGGCCGCAGCGCCGGATTCGAGCGCCTCGCGGGCGGCGTCAAGTCCGGCATCGATGTCGTCGGCATCGCCGCCGGCGTAGATGCGCAGCGCCGCGTTGACTGCCACCGCGTCGGCGAACTCGTCGGTTCGCTCGCCAGCGAGCACCGACTCGGTGATGGCCGCCGAATCGGCGGCAACATCGTCGACAGCGAGGTCCTCGCCCTCGAAGTCCATTCCGTAATTCGGCGTCTCGATGTCGAAGTCATCGATGTCTTTGCCCTCGTTCCAGACGGCGACCTTCGTCGACCCCGGCCGGACATCGTCGTATCCTTCCATTCCCTGGAACATCACTACGCGGTCGACGGTTGCCGTCTCGGCGGCGTCGAAGGTGTTGATGAGTCGCTTCGCATAGGGCAGGTGGTAAAACGAGCCGAGGTGGACGGACGCGTCGGCCGGATTGGCAAGCGTCTCGATGGTGTTGACGAAGGTCCGAACCCCCATCTGGTCGCGCCGGTCTTCGAGGCCGGCGACTTCGGGAGCAAAGTTCGGCTGGTAGTAGAAGCCGAAGCCGACCGTATCAGTCATTGAGGCCGACTCCGCCGGAGCAAGTTCCGTTCGGACGCCCAGTTCATCGAGGACGTGCTTGTAGGCGTCCTGTTTTTGCGTCGGGACACGGTCACCGGAGTGAACGACGACCGGTGTACCCGCTGCAGCGGCGACAAGCCCCGAAGCGACACCGAGGAGAGCGCTTCGGCCCTTGCCGTCGTAGTTCGCACCGCAATCAACAGGGTCACACTCCGGCGCAGCGCTTTCGATACCCTCGTCCATGACATCGACGTACGCCGCCAGTTCCTCGGGCGTGTTGCGCTTCCAACGGTTGGCGAGCCAGAAGGCACCGAGCGTCGTCTCGTCGGGTTCGCCATCAAGGATGCGACGGAACGCGTCGGACGCCTGCTCGCGAGTCATGTCGTCGGCGGACTTGTGTCCGGACCCGACGACCTCTGTCATCAGCCGCTTGAGCGGCCACTCGCCGTACGTCTCCGATGTAGCTGCCATACCCGTGGTTCGGGAGCCGACGGCAAAAACGTCTCCCATTCGGCAACGCAACCCCACCGCGACCGACGGAATTTAACCCTCGGACAGCCAACGTACAGCAA
The DNA here is from genome assembly GCF_000026045.1 of Natronomonas pharaonis DSM 2160. NCBI lineage: Archaea > Methanobacteriati > Methanobacteriota > Halobacteria > Halobacteriales > Natronomonadaceae > Natronomonas > Natronomonas pharaonis. Next base: position 1,472,425 of record NC_007426.1, read on the forward strand.
TGAGTACGCCAGCGACCGACGACGACTGGCGCGCCGGCATCGACGATATCGACGCGGCGCTCATCGATGGCTACCAGTCAGGCTTTCCGGTCACCGAGCGTCCCTTCCGGACTGTTGCGGACGACCTCGGCATCACGGAATCGGAAGCGCTGACGCGCGTCGAAGACCTCTACGAGCAAGGCATCTTCAGGCGGTTCGGTGCCGTTCTCAATCCCCCGGTCATCGGCGCGTCGACGCTGGCTGCCGTCAGCGCCCCCGACGACCGGTTCGAAGAGGTCGCAGAAACCATCAACGGCTACCGGCAGGTCAACCACAACTACCGCCGCGACCACGAGTGGAACATGTGGTTTGTGGTTACCGCCGGCTCGCTGGAGACGCGGAACGCCATCCTCGAAGAGATAGCGGCCGAGACCGGCTGTGAGGTCCTGAACCTCCCGATGCTGACGGACTTCTACATCGACCTCGAGTTCCCGGTCGTGAACGGCGACCGCTTTGCCCGCGAATCAGTCTCCGAGACAACCGCTGATGCGACACGAATCTCGGAGACGGCCGCCGCCGACCTCTCACCGCTTGACGAGGCCATCCTGCTGGAGATTCAGGACGGGCTTCCGCTGACGGAGACGCCCTACCGAGATGTCGCGGCGGCTGTCGACGCACCCGTTGCTTCGGTCTGTGAGTCGATCGAGGCGCTCCGAGCAGACGGCTGTATCAAGCGCATCGGCTGTGTCGTCAACCACATCGTCACCGGCTTTGACGCCAACTGCATGGTTGTCTGGGACGTTCCCGACGAAGACTTAGACACTCGGGGCGAGGCGGTCGGCGAGCTGCCGTACGTGACGCTGTGTTACAACCGCCCACGGCGGCCCGACCAAGACTGGCCGTACAACCTCTTTACGATGATTCACGGCCGCGACCCCGACGCGGTCGACGAGAAAATCGACGAGTTGGCCGACGAGGCGCTGCCATACGACCACGAGCGACTCTATTCGACGGAGACACTGAAGCAGACCGGCGCACGGTACGACGAAATTCTGGGCTCGTAGCTACAAGCGCCGTTCAGCCGCTCTCGGGGCCGGTGAGGTCGATGTGCCGAAGCCAGACGAACCAGACAACTGCGAAGGCAGCCCCGTAAGCGAGTGTCCAGATAACGGTGCCGACCATCTCGTAGCCGGCCCGCGTCAGAAAATAGTCAGTGATGCCGGCGATGGAAATCGTCCCTGCCAGAAGCAGCGAGCCGAGCGCCCAGTCCGGGACGCGCTCGCCGAGGGCCGGAGTCGACATGGGGAGAGATAAGGCCTGGATGGTTTCGAGTGTTCCGGTTCCGAACGGTCTCGGTCCGATGTGAAGGGGGTCGATGCGGGCTGTCGGGGACACGGGCGGCTGGCACCCCGGCCCCCGACCGCTGGCCGCTACTGGTTCCCGTACTGCTTGAGTTCCTCCATCCGGTCGATGAGGCTATCGATTCCACCGTGTATCCTCCCGATACGCTCCTCGACACCGTCGGTTGGGACCGCCCCCTGTGGCGTCGGCTCGATGAGGTCGTCGTCTTCGAGCATCCGCATCGAGTGGCGGGTCTTGTGTTCGTCGAGGCCGGCCTCCTCGGCGATTCGCTCGATGCCGATGGGATGCTGCTGGAGGATAATCTCCAAAACGAGCAGGTCTCGTTCTTCCTTTCGAAGCTGTCTTGCCAGCCGGTCTATCATTCGCCAACCGCTACCGACCGGACCGGCAAAACAATGTCGGAGTACCGGTCACCCGTCGCGGCCGAGCAGCGCCGACAGCCACGGTGTCGACCGACAGTCCTCGAACGGCGTTGGCTCGGACGGCTCCGGTGGTCGCTCACGGAGTTGCCGCTCGTACCACGCCACGTCGTGCCAGCCGCCGAGTTTGTAGCCGACCGCGGGGAACGTAGCGTTCCGCTCGAACCCCAGCGACTCGTGGAGGGCGACGCTCGACTGATTCGGCAGTGTCACGACGCCGTAGGCGGAGACGAATCCTTGTCGAGCGAGAGTTCGCAAGAGCAGCCGGTACAGCGCCGAGCCGACGCCGGCTCCGTGTGCCGACTCTCGGAGGTAGACTGTCAGCTCGGTCGCCCACCGGTAGGCGGCCCGTTTCCGCAGTTCGCCAGCGTGAGCGTAGCCGATAACGCGCCCGTCGCGCTCGGCGACAAACCACGGGTACGTCGGCTCGTCGATTTCGTCGGCAACATCAGACGGCTCCAGCGGCTCCTCTCTGAACGTGGCGGCCGTCGATTCAATGTAGGGACGGTAGATGTCAGCGATAGCAGCCGCGTCCCTCGTCGTTGCAACGCGAAGCGAGACGTCTTCGGGCGGTGTTGGCTCCTCGACGGGCGGGGAGGCAATCTCGTCCATAGCAGCCGGTCGGACGCGCCGGCGCAAATCGCTGACGAACCACGAGCGCAGCCTTGCCGAAGCGTTATCGAGGCCATGTGAGCAAAAAGCATATCTCCGGTGCGTCCTGACTCAACACATCAGGATGAACGAGGTCCAACTCGAAGTCGCAAAAGCGTACCCGAACGATTCGGGACGGGGCATCGCCCGCCTCGACCCCGATACGCTTTTGCATCTCAAACTGTCGCCCGGGGATATCATCGAAATCGAGGGCGCGGAGACGACCGCGGCGAAGGTCTGGCGGGCTGACCGGCAGGACTGGAACACCGACACGGTCCGCATTGACGGCTTCACCCGTCAGAACGCCGATGTCGGTATCGGCGAGCGGGTGACGATTCGGAAGGCCGATGCGACCAAGGCCGACAAGCTCGTGCTCGCGCCGCCGGAGGACGCCTCCGTCCAGTTCGGCAGCGACGCTGCCGGGATGGTCAAACGGCAGATTCTCAAGCGGCCGGTCGTCGAACGCGACATCGTGCCCGTGATGAGTTCGACCAACCACCCGTTCATGCGGTCGCCGGGGCAGGCGATTCCGCTCATCGCCGTCGAAACCGACCCCGACGGCGTCTGCCTCATCACCGAAGACACCGAGGTCGAACTCCGCGAGGAGCCGATTTCCGGCTTCGAAAAGACCGGCGGTGGCATCACCTACGAGGACATCGGCGGCCTGCAAAACGAGATTCAGCGCGTCCGCGAGATGGTCGAGCTGCCGATGAAGCACCCCCAGATATTCAAGAAGCTCGGCATCGAGCCGCCGCAGGGGGTGCTGTTGCACGGCCCGCCCGGAACCGGGAAGACGCTGCTGGCGAAGGCCGTCGCCAACGAAACCTCGGCCAGCTTCTTCTCGATTGCCGGCCCAGAGATTATCTCGAAGTACTACGGCGAATCCGAACAGCAGCTCCGGGAGATATTCGAGGACGCTACCGAGGAGTCGCCGTCTATCATCTTCATCGACGAACTCGACTCCATCGCCCCCAAACGGGAGGACGTCACCGGCGAGGTCGAACGTCGTGTTGTCGCCCAACTGCTGACGATGATGGACGGCCTCGAATCCCGCGGGCAGGTCATCGTCATCGCGGCGACGAACCGCGTCGACTCCGTCGACCCGGCGCTCCGTCGCCCCGGGCGCTTCGACCGTGAAATCGAAATCGGCGTCCCCGACGAGACCGGCCGGAAGGAGATTCTCCAGATTCACACCCGTGGGATGCCGCTTGCCGACGACGTCGACCTCGACAAGATGGCCGACGAAACCCACGGCTTCGTCGGCGCGGACATCGAGAGCCTGACGAAGGAGGCCGCGATGAAGGCGCTCCGGCGGTACCTCCCGGAAATCGACCTCGACGAGGAGGACATCCCGCCGAGCCTCATCGACCGGATGATAATCAAGCGCCAGGACTTCCGCGGCGCGCTCAACGAGGTCGACCCCTCCGCGATGCGGGAGGTGCTGGTCGAGCTGCCGAAAGTCTCTTGGGACGACGTGGGTGGCCTGACAGAAGCCAAAGAGCAGGTCCAAGAGTCCGTCGAATGGCCGATGAACGCCGGCGAGAAGTTCTCGCGGATGGGCATCGAGCCGCCGTCGGGGGTGCTGTTGTACGGCCCACCCGGCACCGGGAAGACCCTGATGGCGAAGGCCGTCGCCAACGAGACGAACGCCAACTTCATCTCGGTTCGGGGGCCACAGCTGCTCTCGAAGTGGGTCGGCGAAAGCGAAAAGGCCATCCGCCAGACCTTCCGGAAGGCCCGGCAGGTCTCGCCGACGATTATCTTCTTCGACGAACTGGACTCGCTTGCGCCCGGTCGGGGCGGCGAGGTCGGCTCGAACGTCTCCGAGCGCGTGGTCAACCAACTGTTGACCGAACTCGACGGCCTCGAAGAGATGGACGACGTGATGGTCATCGGCGCGACGAACCGACCGGACATGATAGACCCGGCGCTCATCCGTAGCGGCCGCTTCGACCGCCTCGTGATGGTCGGCGAGCCGGACCTCGACGGCCGGGAGAAAATCCTCCGCATCCACACCGGTGATACGCCGCTTGCGCCGGATGTGAGCCTCCGGGAGCTGGCCGAAATGACCGACGGCTACGTCGGCTCCGACCTGGAGTCGATTACCCGCGAGGCCGCTATCGAGGCGCTCCGCGAAGACGACGACGCCGAAGCAGTCGAGATGCGTCACTTCCGGGAGGCGGTCGAGTCGGTCCGACCGACAATCACCGACGACATCCGCAACTACTACGAGCAAATCGAAGAGGAGTTCCGCGGCGGCACCCCCGACGGCAGACGCCAGAGCGGCGGCCGAATCGGCTTCCAGTAAGAAGCCCCCAGCGCGGGCTCACCGCCCGAGTTCGTCGGCTATCGTCCGCGCCTTGATGACGACGAAGCCGCTGGCGATGAGGACGAAGCCGGCGACCATTCCGGCAGTGAGCGTTTCTCCGAGCAGTGCGATGCCGCCGAGCGTCGCAACCACCGGCACGACGTAGGAAACGAGGTTGATTTCCAGCGGTCCGAACCGCTCTAAGAGCGTGAAGTAGACGACGTAGCCGACAGCGCTGGCAAACACTGCTAAATAGACAACTGACACGACGGCGACCGCCGACGGTGTCGCATGCGCCAGCCGCTCGCCGGCGACGAAGCTCCCGGCGTGGAGCAAGAGCCCTCCGACGACCATCGCCCATGCGGTCATCGGCGCGACGCCGACCGTCGGCGTGCGACGACGGAGGAGAACGCTGCCGAGCGCAACGCTGAGCGCCGCCGCGACGACGAAGGCAACGCCGACAAGCTGTGCCGAAAGGAGTCCCTCCGGGTCGGGGCGTGCGATGACGGCGACACCAACGAGACCGAGGGCGACGCCGACGATACGCCGCGCCGACAGCGGTTCAGCCGGCAGCAGGACGGCCGCCAGCGCGGTCGTCAACACCGGAATGAGTGCATAGATGATGGCGGCGACGCCGCTGGGGACGGTCTGTTGGCCGACAAAGAGCAGGCTGTTGCCGGCAATCAGGAACGCACCGGCAATCAGGATGGCAAGGGCGTCTTCGCCGGTTCGAGGACGCCAATCTGCGCCGCGGGCGGCGAGGAACGCGAGCAAGACGACGCCGCCGACATCGTATCGCAGCGCCGCAAACAGCAGCGGCGGCAGTGCTTCGAGCCCAGCGCTGATAGCGGGGAACGAAAACCCCCACAGCGCCGCAAGCAAAAAGAACAACCCGAGGTTCCGGAGCGGTCTCATCGACTGCTCCCGAGACGGCAGGAGCTACGCCTCCGGGTCGGCGGTGCGGCGTTCCGCGACAAATGGGAGCGTCTCCTCGTGGTGGTGTCTATTTGGGGTTGCACAGGTGTTGAAACGGCGGCTCAGAGCGAGGCGTCGTCACAAGGGGCTCGGAGCGGGGGTAACGAGCCTCATCACAGCCGCCACCCGTTGTAGACGGCGGTGGGATTTGTACCCTACGCGTCGTCGCCGACGACGAGTTGCTTTTCGTAGTCGGTGAGGTTCTCGTAGCCGTCCTCGGTGACAACGACGAGGTCTTCGATGCGGACGCCGCCAACCGTCGGGTCGTACAGCCCCGGCTCGACGGTGATGATATGGCCGGGCTTCAGTTCGGCGTCCTGCTCGGAGACGCGGGGCGACTCGTGAACGTCGAGGCCGACGCCGTGGCCGGTCGTGTGGATGAATCCGGTCTCGGTTTCGGGGTCGGACCGCAGCGTCGGCTCGCCGGCTGCCTCATACACCTCACAGACGGCGGCATGGACCTCGCTGCCCGAAGCGCCGGCTTCGATGGCATCGAGAGCCGCCTGCTGGGCCTCGTGGGTGAGGTCGTACCATTCTTCGACCGTCTCGTCCGGCTCGCCGACGCAGAACGTCCGGGTCATGTCGGCGTGGTAGCCTGTCTCCTTCGAGCGCGGGAAGATGTCGACGATTATCGGCTCGCCGGCTTCGAGCGGGCCGGAGCCGCGGTCGTGGGGGTCGGCGGCATCGCGACCGCAGGCGACGATGGTTTCATCGAGGGCGCAGTCCTGCCGCAGCAGCTCGATTTCGATTTCCCGTTTGACGCGTTCGGACGTGAGCGGCTCGCCGTCGTAGAGGAGCGTTCCGTCCTCGGCGGCCGCGGCTTCGAGCAACGATTCAGCGCGGGCCATCGCCGCCTCGTTGGCTCGCTGCGCGGCACGGATGTTGTCGATTTCGGCGTCCGTCTTCGTCGCACGGATGGACTGGACAACGCCGTCGTAGTCGACATCGACGACAACACCCTGTTCACGGAGCCCGTCAGCGGTGCCGGCCGGGCACGCTTCCGGTACCGCTACCGATTCGACGCCGTGGGCATCGAGAAACGCCGCCAGCGTCCGGTGCTTACCGGTTGTCGGGCCGTACTCGGCGATGTTCTCGCGGTGGTCGTACTCCGTGTGGCGGGCGACGGAATCAGCACGGGCAGTTCGTTGAGCGCGTCCGTACTCCAGCGCCGAGACAAGGAGATGCGTCTCACCGGTGTACAGCGTCACGAACGGGTCCGGCGCGGTGAAGCCGGAGAGATACCGCTGGTCGGACGTCTCGCCGTCAGCCTCGATCAGGTAGCCGTCGACGTCGGCCTCCTCGATGTAGGCATCCAGCTTCGAAAGGTCGGGGTTCATATTCGAAGGAGGGCTGGCGGCCACAAAGCCTTGGCTCTTTTTACCTTGCTGAATGTCCGTCTTGGCCGGGCTGTCCCCGGAGCCGGCAGGCATTTGCCGGCGGGCCCCGAGACGGCGCGTATGGACGCCCACATTACGCCATCTACCGTCAACGGGACGGTCCGTGCGCCGCCGTCAAAGAGCTACACCCACCGCGCGATTCTCGCGGCCGGATACGGCGACGGCGCGACAGTCAAGAACCCGCTTTTCAGTGCTGACACCCGTGCCACCGCGCGTGCTGTCGAGGCCTACGGCGGCACGACCGAGCAAGCAGATGACGACCTCGAAGTCACCGGCTTCGACGGCACTCCGGGGACGCCGAAGGATGTCATCAACTGCGCCAACAGCGGAACGACGATGCGCCTGACGACCGCCACCGGCGCACTCGTCGACGGACTAGCGGTGCTGACCGGTGACGAATCGCTGCGGTCGCGGCCGCAAGGACCACTGCTTGATGCGCTCGACCAGCTCGGTGCCCGCGCGGAATCGACCCGCGAGAACGGACAGGCACCGCTTGTCGTCGGCGGCGACATCGACGGCGGCGAGCTTGCCATCCGTGGCGATGTCTCCTCACAATACATCACCGGCCTCCTGATGGCCGGAGCAGTCACCGAATCGGGAATCGATATCGAACTGACGACGGCGCTCAAGTCCGCACCGTACGTCGACATCACGCTGGAGGTACTGGCGGATTTCGGGGTTGACGCCGAAGTCATCGGTGGCGACGACTCCGAGGTGCGGTCGGCGGGAGCCGACGGCTTCCGTGTCGACGGCGGACAGAGCTACGCGCCGACCGACGGGACCTACCACGTCCCGGGCGATTTCTCGTCGATGTCGTATCTGCTCGCCGCGGGGGCGCTCGCCGCAGACGAGGAGGTCGTCGTTGCGGGCGCTCATCCGAGCGCACAGGGCGACGCCGCAATCGTGTCCATACTCGAATCGATGGGCGCTGACATCGAATGGAACCGCGACGATGGCCGTATTACTGTCCGCCAGTCGTCGCTTTCCGGTGTCGAGGTCGGTGTCGCCGACACACCCGACCTGCTGCCGACGATTGCCGTCCTCGGGGCGGCCGCCGACGGCGAGACGCGAATCACCGACTGCGAGCACGTCCGGCTCAAAGAAACCGACCGCGTGGCTGCGATGGCGACAGAACTGGAGCGCCTCGGCGTCGAGACAGACGAATACGAGGACGAACTCGTCGTCTACGGCGGCGGCATCGACGGCGGTACCGTCGCCGGCCACGACGACCACCGCATCGTCATGTCGCTTGCGGTCGCCGGGCTGGTCGCCGACGGCGAGGTGACAATCAAAAACGCCGACCACGTCGATGTCTCCTTCCCGTCGTTTTTCGAGACGCTCGCCGACCTAGGTGTCGGCGTAGAAACTGGAGCCTGAAGCAGCGTCTACGGACTCACCGCCGCTTGCGGGCAACCCCGTGGGCAGCGTTGCGCGCGTCAGTCGTCGGCGTAACTTCCATGAACGCCGCGTTCTCGCGGGCGGTTTCGAGGTCGTGTGCGCCGGCGTAGGAAAGCCCCGAACGGATACCGGCAGCGAACTCGTCGAGGCGTTCGTTGACTGGTCCGACGTACTCGGTGACGGCCTCGACGCCCTCGTCGGCGACGACATCGACGTCCTTGTCCTCGCGGTCCTCAGCCGCCGCGGCGGTCGACATTCCCCGCGAGCGCTTGTAGGTCTGGCCGTCTATTTCGACGGTTTCGCCGGGCGATTCGTCACAGCCGGCGAAGTAGCCACCCATCATCACGGCATCGGCCCCTGCCAAAAGCGACTTGACCGCATCGCCGGATGACTGAATGCCGCCGTCGGCGATGACGGTGACATCGGCCGCCGACGCAGCGTCGGCACATCGGTCGACGGCGGTGAACTGTGGCACGCCGAATCCGGTTACCTCACGCGTCGTACAGTGGGAGCCGGGGCCGACACCGACCTTGACGCAGTCAGCGCCTGCCTCGGCGAGGTCCGCGACACCGTCCGGGGTGGCGACGTTGCCCGCACAGAGTGCCGTCTCCGGGAACGCCGATGCCAGTTCGGCGGTCACATCGAGCGTCCGTTCCATGTGCCCGTGAGCGACATCGACGACGAGCATGTCGACGCCGGCCTCGACGAGTGCTGCCGCGCGTTCGGTGTGCGGTTCGGCGATACCGACCGCCGCCGCGACCGGGACGCCGTCGTCTGCGACCGACGCGACCATCGCTGCCTGCTCTTCGGCCGGCAGGAAGCGGTGGAGGACGCCGAGCCCGCCGGCCTCGCCGACGGCCCGCGCCATCTCGGCTTCGGTGACGGTATCCATCGCAGCGGTCGTTACCGGTAGCGACAGCGTGAGCCCGTCGGCAAGCGTCGTCGTTAGCTCGACGTTATCGCGGCTGTCGACCGGCGACCGTTGCGGGACGAGCAGCACGTCGTCGTAGGAGAGTCCAGTTCGTTCGGGCATACACAAACCTTCACCGGATAGCTGAGGGCAACGAATAAGTCCGTCGTTCTGTCGCCGGAGTGGAAAGGCTAAACCCCCACCGGTACAACTGGCCAGTAATGAACGGAAACAGCTTCGGGCGGCTCTTTCAGGTGACGACCTACGGCGAGAGCCACGGCGACGCGATGGGCGTCACCGTCTCGGGCTGTCCGGCCGGCGTCGAACTCGACGAAGAAGCCATCCAGTACGAACTCGACCGCCGCAAACCGGGGCAATCGAAGATTACGACCTCTCGCGGCGAACCCGACGAGGTGACGATAAACTCCGGGACGCTGGAGGGATATACGACCGGCACGCCGATCGGTATGGTGATTCAGAACAAGGACGCCCGCTCGGGCAAATACGAGCCGTTCATCACCGCGCCGCGGCCGAGCCACGGTGATTTCACCTACTCGGCGAAGTTCGGGACGCGGAACTGGGGCGGCGGCGGCCGGTCGTCGGCCCGCGAGACAGTCAACTGGGTCGCGGCTGGCGCGGTCGCAAAGCAGGTCCTCGAACAGTCCGAGCACGATGTCGAAATCAAGGCCCACGTCAACCAGATCGGCGACATCGAGGCCCCGCCGGTCTCCTTCGAGGAGATGGTCGAGCACAGCGAGGAAAACGAGGTCCGGTGTGGCCACCCTGAAACCGCAGCGCGGATGCGGGAGCGCATCGACGAGTACCAAGAGGCAGGTGATTCAATCGGCGGCGCAATCGAGTTCGAGGTTCGCGGCGTCCCCCGCGGGCTGGGCGCGCCGCGCTTCGATTCCTTCGAGGCTCGCCTCGGAAAGGCGATGCTCTCGGTTCCGGCAACCACGGCCTTCGAGCTCGGTCTCGGGCGAGAGGCGCGGGAGTACACCGGCTCCGAGCGCAACGACGAGTGGGCCTTCGACGAGGGTGACCGCCCCGAGGCGGTCAGCGACGAGGGGGACCCGGTTCCCGTCGAGAACGACCACGGCGGGCTTCAGGGCGGCATTACGACCGGCCTCCCGATATACGGCGAAGTGACGCTGCACGCGCCGACATCGATTCCGAAAGGCCAGCAAACCGCCGACTGGGAGACAGACGAGATTGTCGACGACGCCCAGGTCATCGGCCGACACGACCCCGTGCTGCCGCCGCGCGGCGTCCCGGTCGTCGAAGCGATGCTGTACCTGACGGTGCTTGATTTCATGCTTCTCGGCGGGCGCATCAACCCTGACCGAATCGACGACAGCCCCGGCGAGTACGACACCGACTACCACCCATCGAGCCCGCGAAACGAGTAGTCGACGCCGCGGCTCACGGAGCGCTCGTTGCGAGGGCAGAACGGTTTCGCCACAACACGGTGGCGACGATGAAACAGACAAGAACACCGAACAGATGCGTTGCTATCTCTATGTCTAACAGTACTGTAGAGACCGTGCTACCACCACCCGTCGGAGACCACAGAACACCGAGGAGCAGGTTGTGTATCCCCATCACCGGGTCGGGTGCCGGAACGGTCGTATTAAATAGCTCGGTTGCAAGCTCGGGGGCAACCTCCCAAAGAAGCCGCTGTACAAAGCCAAGCCCACTGACAACGCCGCCGGCAGCGAATATCACCGCCGCAAGGCCGATTCCGCGGCTGTCACGGAGCACAATTCCGCTGGCGGCACCGAACCACAGGAGCAAGAATAGCCACTCAACTGCACCGGGGTCGAACCGCTGGAATACGTCCATCGTCGCGAGCGCCACGATACCGCCGGCCGCAGCGAGGCTTAGTGCGATACCAGCGTAGTGTGTCAGCGTCCAATCATCGCTGGAGGCTCCAGCGGCGTCGGCGTCAGGAGATGTCTCAACCGATGAGGACTGCAGGCTGCTGTCAGGGGCTGCCGACTGGAATTGGGCCCCGCAGTTCGGACAGAACGTGTCATCCGCGTCGACCGATTCACCGCAGTTGCTACATTGTTGCATGTGCTCATGCGACACGTGTTCTGGGCAGGACTAATAGCTGTCCCCGAGGTAGCAGGAGAAGGATGCGGTGGGACTGGGATTTGAACCCAGGAGGCTTGCGCCATCTGCTTTCAAGGCAGACGCAATGGGCCACTCTGCCATCCCACCGGGCAGTGTGCCTCCGTCCGTCAGTTTGCCATCGGAAGTGTTGAACCTATCGCTCTCCGCTCGGCATTGCAGTCGCTTTCAGTTCAGACCAAACTGAGCCCGTCGTCGTCGGTGACCACCTCGTATGGCATCCCGTCGATCCACGCGGCGAAGTGTCGCGGGACGAGCTCGCCCGCGGTGTCGTGGGCGCGAACGGAGACAATCGCGTCGGCGAGTTCCTGTGGTGTTCGGACGGACTGCTTGGTTTCGAGAAACTCGACATCGTGGCCGGCATCGAGACACCGGTTTGTCAGCGTCTCGACTGCGGGCGCGGCATAGCAATCGGTGAAGTCGATGGGCTCGCCGAAGGCCGCGTAGTGGACACGACCGCCGGTCGACGGTCCGATGACGACATCACAGCTTCGGAGCTTCATCGCCGCGCTGTCGATGTCCGTTCGGGCGAACGTGGCGACTTCCGGGCGGATGATACCGACCGAGCTGAGTTCTTCTGTTTCAAGGAGGTGCGTCGCCGTGTTCCCGACCCGGCCGGCAAACGTCTCTCCGACCTGTACCTCGAATCGGGCGTCGTCCGTGTCGACGACATCGGCGATTGCTTCCCGGATGATAGCTTCCGCGTCGCCGTCGACGCCGACCGCCTCGGCCGGCCGATAGTTGACGAGGAGTTCGCCGCCGCTTCCGTCGACGGCTTCGACGGTATCACACAACAGGGCGGTATAGAGGTCGGCGGCATCCTCCGGCGACACGGGCGTCCCCTCAACGAGTTCCGGAAGGACAGCCCCAGGCTGCGGCGGGTCACAGAGCACTGCGACGGTTGTCATACCGGAGGCACGGGTCGTCGCGTCTTTGCCTTTGGGAACGAGGCGGCTCGCAGGTTTGTCGCGAGCGGGCGGATTTATATCGGTGGCCGAGAACTACCGGATATGGAGTGGACGAAACCACTGTCGGCGGCGCTTGCGGTCCTCATTGCGCTGCTGGCGGTCGGCTCCGCCGTACAGCTCGGACAGACTACCTTCACGACCGGTCCCGACGTAATCGAATCCATCGCGACGATTGTGTTTGTCGGCGTTGTCGTTGTCGCAGCAATCGCCGTCGGTGCCCGGGGCGGACAGTGGCTCGACAACCCCGGCTACTGGTAGCACCGGCAGCGTCGTCCCGACATTCTGACTAGTTTGACGATTCGTTTGCGCGTTCTCGCGCTACTCCGTTCGTTTTCGTTGCTGTTCTTTTCAGCCCCGAGGCAGAAGTGACGAGCCGGAGGGAAGCAACGGCTTGGGATAGCGGTCGCCACTGAGTAGAAGAGATGTGCGGTGACCGAAAGAGCCGGTCGCCGTACGACGCAGTCGGGTCGTTATTCGAGTTCGTCGGCGATTTCGTCGGCGTCGATGTCGGCCTCTTCGAGCGCCTCTTCGAGGTCGACGTCTTCGCCGCCAGCACCGCCCATGCCACCCATCATGCCGCCCATGCCCATCCCCATGCCGCCGCCGTCGAGGATTTCCTGGATGAGGATGCGGTCGATGTCGGTGAGGTCGATGACCTGCTGTGCGATCTGCTGTTTCTGCATCATCCACTGCTGGTTCATCGACAGCTGCGGCGTCGATTCGACGTAGAGGGTCCGTTTTTCGACCGTCTCAGTGACCGTTTCGGGCTCGGCGTCCTCGTCGTCTTCGTCAGGCTCCTCGACGCGGGTTTCTTCGACTTCGTCGGTTTCGACCCACATGTCGAGGTCGAGGTCGAGAAACATACCGAGCAGACCTTCGGCCTGTTCGAGGTCGCCCTCGACAGTTTCGAGGACTTCGTAGTTGTATTCGATGTCCTCGCCGGCGAGCGGGTGGTTGAAGTCTACTCGGGCGCGGCCGCCGATGATGGTTTCGAGAACGCCCTGCTGGCCGTCAATCTGGATTCGGGCACCGGGATAGCGGTCGTCCTCGTCGATTTTGTCCGCGGAGACGGTGCGGACTTCCTCCTCGTCGTATTCGCCGAAGGCCTCCTCGGACTCGACGACGACGGAGCCTTCGTCACCGACCTCCTTGCCACGGATATCGTCTTCAACATCCGGGAAGAGGTGGCCCTCGCCGAGCACGATGACGCGGGGCTCGAACTCGCCTTGGTCGGCGACGCCTTCCTCTTCGGCAACGTCTTCGTCGGTCGTGTCGACGAGCTGGTCTTCCTCGACGGTGCGGGCGGTGTAGTCGATGCGGATGAAGTCGCCGTCCTGCAGTCCGTCAACGTCCTGCGTGTCGGCGTCGGCTTCTTCGCTTTCGGCCGCGTCGGTCTCTTCGACCGCCTCGGATTCGTCACTCATACTCGCTACGACAGTCGTCCCACCCTTAACAATCACGTTTCACGGCCGCCGAGACGCGGCGCTTTTGTCCCTGTGTCGTGAGGCTCCGGTCATGTACGAAGTCGAGTTGAAGGTACAGACCGACCACGAGCCGGTCCGAAGCCGGCTTTCGGAGCTTGAGGCCGAGCCGCTCGGGGCTGTCACGCAGGTCGACACCTACTACGACCATCCGGTCAGGGAGTTCGGAGAGACGGACGAAGCGCTCCGTATCCGTCGCGAGCGACAGGACGGGGACGCGGAGGCGCGGGTGACGTACAAGGGGCCGCTTGTTGAGGCGGCTTCGAAGACCCGTCGAGAGCTCGAAACCGCGGTCGAGGACGGCGAGACGATGGCCGGCGTGCTCGAAGCAGTCGGCTTCGAGCCAGCGGCAACCGTCGAAAAAACGCGGGAGCGGTTCGAGTACGACGGCTACACCGTCACGCTAGATTCGGTCACGGGGCTGGGGGAGTTCGTCGAGGTTGAGACGGAAGCCGGAGAAATCGAGCCCGCTCGTGAGGGGGCGGTTGCGGTGCTGACAGCACTGGGACTCGACGCCGACGAACAGGTGCGGACATCGTACCTAGGGCTGTTGCTGGACGAAGACGGGGATTGACTGGACTGGAGTATGCTGCTTTCCTGTGTTCGTCGCTGCAGCGTCTCGTTCTGTGCTTCCCGTGGTGCGGTTAGGAGTCTGTGGTGTGGTCGGTAGTCTGTGGTGTGGTCAGTAGTCCGCAGCGCTGCCGGTGTACGGACACCCCTCATTTCGTCTGTTCTTGGCAATGGAGGGGTACCGTATTCGGATGGGACGTGGGGTTGATGCGCAGGCCCACACCCCTCGTTTCGTCTGTTCTTCTCAAAAGAAGAGGGAGAGAAGTGGAGGAGAAAGAAGTTGAGGGAGAGAAGTGGAGGGAGAAAAGGAGAGGAAGAAAAAGAGATAGAGAAGGGAAGGAAGTGGAGAAAAAGAGGAGGGTGAGAGAATGCAAGGGAAACAGAGCGGGAGCAAGATGGAACAAAAAGACGAGGAGGACACCAAAGAGCTGAAAGGGCAAAAAAGAAAAACGAAAACAGCTTCATACGAAACACCCGAAACAGACGAACGCTACTTTTATTAGGTGCCGTTCTGTTTGCGACCTTACGTGAGATGACTGAGGACCTGTTTTCCGAGATGACAGAGACGCTCTTCGAGGACAAATCGATTCTGTCGGAGGAGTACCGGCCCGATGTCATCGTCGAGCGGGACGACGAGATCGACGCCTATCGGACCGCACTCAAGGACGTGCTGTTCGGCCGAAACCCATCGAACGTATTTATATACGGAAAAACCGGTGTCGGAAAGACGGCTGTCACGGAGTACATTATGAACGCTCTGCAGACGGAGGTTTCACGCCGGGACGCCGCCGACGAGCTACACGTCCACTTTCGCAACTGTAACGGAGACACCGTCTACCGGACAGTCCGGGCGCTTGTCAACAGTATCCGGGGACACAACCGGGAGAAGTTCCCCGAAACCGGCCTCTCGACTTCACACGCGCTTGAGACGCTCTACGAGGAGATGGACTCTCTCGGCGGGACGTTCCTGTTTGTCCTCGACGAAATCGACCATCTGTCAGACCCGAACACACTGCTCTATGAACTCCCGCGTGCCCGCTCAAACGGTCATCTTGAGAATGCCCGTGTCGGTGTCATCGGCATCAGTAACAACTACACGTTCCGGTCGTCGCTCAGTCCGAAAGTCAAAGACACGCTGATGGAAAAGGAAATCGCCTTCTCGCCGTACGACGCAGGCGAACTGCAGTCGATTCTCACCGCCCGCGCGGAGAAGGCGCTCGTCGACGGTGCGTGTGAGGAGTCGGCGATTCGTCTCGCAGCGGCCAAAGCCGCAAAGGATACGGGAAGTGCCCGACAGGCGATTGACCTGCTTCGGGAGGGTGGTGACGTTGCCGAAGAACACGGCGCAGAGGCCATCACTGATAGCCACATCGAGGTCGCCTCCGAGCGCGTCCAGCGTGGCCGCGTCCAAAACAAGCTTCGGGACCAGACGATGCACGGACAGCTCATCTTGGAGGCGATAGCCCGCCTCGAAGCGGACGGCGAGGCACCAGTCCGTTCCAAGGAAGTCCAAGACAGCTACGAGCGGGTGGCGGGACGCTGGAGCCGCGACCCACTGACGACGCTGAAAAGCATTCAGAACCACCTCGCTGACCTGACGATGCTCGGCTTTCTCGAACGGACCGAGCAAAACGAGGGTCGAGCCGGCGGTGTGCACTACCAGTACGAATTGACTCTCGACCCCGAAATCGTCCTCGAGACACGAGCGTCCATCGAGACGGACGCTTGAGCATTCCATCGGCGTTGCTGCCGAGTTAAAGCGTCCGTGTCTCGCGGGGCCTCGAATTGAATCCGGGAGCCCGCATAGTTCTAATGTTCGGGGAATATACCCGTACACATGGCCATCATTGCAGCGGTGGACAGCTCTGACCGAGCCATCGCAGTAGTGGAACGAGCGAGTGAACTGAGTCGGGAGTACGGTGTCGCTCTCCACGTCGTTCACGTCGCTGAGCCAACCGTTGATTTCCGGGAAGAACTCATCGACGTCTCCGCCGACGCGCTTAATCCGGAAGGCGGAGAGGTCCCAAAGCAGCGTCTCGACGACCTCCGGACGGCGGCGGCGGAAACGGCAGCGGCAGCGGCCGCCGATGTAGACGACCTCGAAGCATACGAGGCGGTCGGACTCGTCGGGAACCCAGCGACGGCCATCAAACAGTATGCTTCAGAGCACGATGCCGAGTACATAGTGGTCAGCGGCCGAAAGCGTCATCCACTCGGACAGGCGCTGTTCGGGAGCGTGACGCAGGCCCTGTTGCTGAACGCCAACCGGCCGGTAGTCGCAGTGCCCCACGACCGAGCGGATTCGTAGCCGTCCCTACCGACCGTGGCCAGTCGGACGGAATACATCCTGACGAAACCTGAGGACGCCACCGCTCTTGGCTTCAGGCCGGGGTGACTGCCGTGGCCGCCGTGACGACTTCCGCTTTACGCTGCTGTCGTCTCCAGCCTACTCGGTCGCTTCGTTCTCTCATCGAGACCGGAAGCTCCACCGCGGAGCCGCTTGGTTGCACCGCACGACTGCCGGGGGCATCCAACGACAAGAACAGACGAAACGAGGGGTGTTCGCTCGTTCGATACCCCCTCCGCACTCGACAGAACAGACGAAATGAGGGGTGCGGCCCTGTATAATGCGTGTTAGTTATCTCCAAATGATATTTGGTTTCCGTAAGTTATAGAACCGGTCGAGGGGTATGAAGCCGTAATGAGCGACCGAAACATCCGCGTCGAGCCCGTTGTCGGCCGCGCGGTAGAAGAGCAGGACGTCGAAATCGTCGAGCGGAAAGGGCTAGGTCACCCCGATTCTCTCTGTGACGGTATCGCCGAGCACGTCTCGCAGGCGCTGGCGCGGGCGTACATCGACCGCGTCGGGAAGGTTCTCCACTACAACACCGACGAGACGCAGCTTGTCGCTGGGACCGCAGCGCCGGCGTTCGGCGGCGGTGAAGTTGTCGACCCCATTTACCTTCTCATCACGGGGCGTGCGACGAAAGAGTACGAGGGCACGAAGATTCCCGCCGAAACCATCGCGCTCCGCGCTGCTCGGGAGTATATCAACGAAACCCTTCCGTTCCTCGAGTTCGGCACCGACGTTGTCGTCGATGTCAAACTCGGCGAGGGGTCCGGCGACCTCCAAGAAGTGTTCGGCGAGGACGGCAAGCAGGTGCCGATGTCGAACGATACGTCCTTCGGCGTCGGCCATGCGCCGCTGACTGAGACCGAGCGCATCGTCCTCGAAGCCGAGCGGGCGCTGAACGGCGACTACAGTGACGACAACCCCGCCGTTGGACAGGACATCAAGGTGATGGGCAAGCGTGAGGGCGACGACATCGACGTGACCGTCGCCGTCGCGATGGTCGACCGATATGTCGACGACCTCGACGGCTACGAGGCGGCCGTCGCCGGTGTCCGTGAGTTCGTTGCCGACCTCGCGACCGACTACACCGACCGGAACGTGTCGGTCCATGTCAACACCGCTGACGATTACGACGAGGGTGCCATCTACCTGACGACGACCGGGACATCCGCCGAACAGGGCGACGACGGCTCCGTCGGCCGCGGCAACCGCTCGAACGGGCTCATCACCCCGAACCGCTCGATGTCGATGGAAGCGACTTCGGGGAAGAATCCGGTCAACCACATCGGGAAGATTTACAACCTCCTGTCGACCGAAATCGCCCGCACCGTCGTCGACGAGGTCGATGGCATCCGGGAGATTCGCATTCGGCTGCTCTCGCAGATCGGTCAGCCCATCGACAAGCCCCACGTTGCCGACGCGAACCTCGTCACCGAGGATGGCATCGAAATCGCCGACATCGAAGACGAGGTCGAGGCCATCATCGACGCCGAACTGGAAAACGTCACGTCGATAACCGAGCGGGTAATCGACGGCGAGTTGACGACGTTCTGACGGGCTGCAAAGCAGAACCGTCTGCGCCGTCGCTGCCACCGATATCGACATCGCTCCGAAACCGATTTTTTCCGTCACCCGAAGGTGACGCACATGGCGCGTGTCTGTCTCGTGGGGGCCGACGACGTAGAGCTTCGGTACGAACTGCTGAGCCGTGAGACGGCCCGCGAGGCGCTCGCGACCTACAATCTCACTGAGCCGTACGAGAACACTGTCGCCGCCGAAACAGTCTCGCTCGGCAGCGCAGTCGCTCTATTGAACGACCTCAACTGGTATCTCGTCCGGTTTGCCGAGTCCGCTCTCGTATTGGAGCCGTCGGTCAGCGACACGGAGTGGCTCTCACGGACCGTAGCAGCAGGCATTCGCGATGACGACATCTCGCCGGCGGAGACGGGACAGTTGCTCAAACTATATGCCGTCGTCGATGGCACGCTCTATGACCCAATATATGTCACGCGGGACGCGATGGACGGTGACCCACCGACTCACGAACGGGAAGCTGAGGACGCTGGCGGAACTGTCGTCGTCCGGGTCGCTGAATCGGAGTTTGAGGGGTGAACTGCCCGGCTACTCTCGGCGGCGAGCGGTGCGTTGCCGGCAAGTAGGGCGCAAAAGGGTCGGCTACAGTTCGACGCCGCTCGGAATAAGGCTCTCCTCGCGCAACAGATTCCCGTCAGCATCGTAGACGAGCAGCGTTGATGCCTTGTGGGCATCGAGCTGTGTGCCGTCTTCGTCCTCAATGACAATGCGGAAGTGGCCGTCCTCGGGGTCGTCGGCGTCGCGGGCGCTCTCGACGAGCTCTGAGACGAGCCCGGCGTCGGCGTTGACTTCAAGGACGTACTCGCCAGTAACGCGGTCCGCGACGGCGAGGACGCCGCTTGGGTCGTCGATATCGATCGGCTCCTGTAGCCGGTAGGCGACATCGAGACCGTCCTCTTCGAGCGGCGTTCCGTCGTCGTGGAGCCGCTCGGCCAGTTCTTCGGTCGGTCCCTCGTAGCCCACGACCAGCGTTGGCGTCGCTGGGTCGTCGGCTTCCGTGCCCTGTTTGCTCAGAGTGAAGTAATCACGCCGCATCCTGCTTGTGGCCTACCGTAGGACCGCCGAACGAATGAACTTGACGCCGGCGGCGGTCGGCTCATTGGCGGATACCGCAGCCGACATTTATTAGGCCTGTTTTCGTCTATCAACACACCGTCAGAGACCGGGCTTCGAAGATGGCATCTAATCACACGGACAGTCGGCTCGAGTCGCTCCGTCGGCAGCTACGACGCACAGCGGAGCTACTACAGGGAACGACCGTTCCGGGCGGTGCGTATCGACCGAGCGACCACAGCCCGATAGTCGGGGATCACGATGTTGATGGCCGGGTCGTGGACCAGTACTGGCTGAACGCCCCCTTTTCATACGCCGTTATCAGCTACGACGAGACCGAAAGCCAGCACCGATATCACGCTATCGAGCCCGACCTCGACCGATTCGAGAGCGACCTGCTCGAGACACTGTACGACGACGTTCGCGCCCCGCTACTGTATGAGAAACGAGACGAACCGCCCGAGGAGGCGCTCCGTCAGGAGCTTCGCCGACGCCTCCAGCAGTACGGAACGAATATCGACACGGCGACGGTTTATCGCCTCTTCTACTATCTATACCGCCGGTTTCAGGGCTTCGGACGGCTTGACCCACTGATGTACGACCCACACATTGAGGATATCTCCTGTGACGGCTACGAGCTGCCGCTGTACATCTACCACGATGACTATCAAGATATCGAGTCGAACATCACCTTCGACCGGGACGAGCTCGATAACTACATCATCCGGATGGCCCAGCAATCCGGTCGGCACATCTCCGTCGGTAATCCCATCGTCGAGACGACGCTGCAGGATGGGTCCCGTGCTGAACTGGCGCTCGGTGAGGAAGTCACTCCTCGCGGGTCGGCGTTTACCGTCCGGAAATACAGCGACGAGCCGTTCACCCCTATCGACCTGTTGGAGTACGGTACCTACTCGCTCGAGCAGATGGCATATCTCTGGATGGCCATCGAGCACAACAAGAACATCGTCTTCGCTGGCGGGACAGCATCCGGCAAGACGACGTCGATGAACGCTATCTCAATGTTCATCCCGCCGCGGTCGAAGCTGATTACCATCGAGGACACCCGGGAGCTGTCGCTGTACCACGACAACTGGCTCTCGTGTGTCACCCGCGAACGGCTCGACGAAGGAGCCGACGTGACGATGTACGACCTGCTCCGGTCTTCGCTCCGCCATCGCCCCGAGTACATCATCGTCGGTGAGGTGCGTGGTGAAGAGGCCATTACGCTGTTTCAGGCGATGAACACCGGTCACACAACGCTGTCGACGATGCACGCCGACTCGGTGCAGACAGTCATCAACCGGCTCGAAAACGAGCCCATCAACGTGCCGCGACCGATGGTCCAGTCGCTGGACGTGCTCTGTGTCCAGACGCTCGCCCGCTTCGGCGGCGAGCGGGTCCGCCGCGCGAGCACCATCGCCGAAATCGAGGGTATCGACCAGCGAACCGGCGAACTCGACTACACCAACGCGTATCGGTGGGAATCGGGGTCCGACGAGTTCCGGGAAGGGACCCGAAGCTTGATGGATGAAATCCGAGAGGAGCGTGGCTGGTCGCAGTCGGAGCTGCTTCGCGAACTGCAGCGGCGGCGGCTGGTGTTGCAGTTCCTGCAGGAACGGGGTGTCAACGAGTACCAGCGGTTTACAGCCATGGTCAACCGGTACTACGCCTCGCCGGATACGGTGATGCAACGCATTGAGGAAGCGGAGACGGACCTCGACACCGACCTCGATGACAAATCGGACCAACAGCAAGCATAATGTTCCGGTTCCTCCCGCTTGTCGCCGCGGTGGGTGTCACGGCCGTTCTTGTTGCGGCCCCTTTCATCGGCCGTATCGATACAATGGTCTCGCGGTTGGCGTTTCGGCTCTTCGACGGCCGGTCGATATCGGCTCCGCCTCAGCGAACGAAGCTGCTTCGCGGGGCGGCAATCGGGACTCCCTACCGCGAGTACGCCACGAAGACCTATTTTTATATCGTCTTCGCGGCCGCAGTGGGTGCCGTTTTCGGGGTTTACGCCGGTGCTGGGGTGTTCGCACTCGTGGAAACGTACGGCCCCGGCGTCCCGACAGTGCTACCGACCGTCTTCGGGCTGGATGGCACTCGGCTCGCACTGTTGCTCCTCACCAGCGGGCTCGTCGGCTCACTGGCTGCGGGCGGAGCGTATGCGGCCCGATGGCGGCTGCCATCCATCCGTGCCGACGCCAGACAGCGGCAGATAGACGCCAGCCTGCCGCGGATGGTCGCCTTTACGTATGCGCTCACCCGCGGCGGGATGTCGTTTCCCGATGTGCTTCGGACGCTCTCACAGAACGAGGATGTCTTCGGTGAGGGGGCCGCCGAGATCGGCGTCGTTGTCAGGCGGATGGACCTGTTCAACGTCGACCTCGTAACAGCGGTCCAAGACATCTCACAGCAGACACCCTCCGAACAGTTCGCACAGTTCTCCGAGAACCTCGTCAGCGTACTCCAGAGCGGCCAGAACGTTTCGACGTTTCTCCGCGAACAGTACGAGCGGTACCGCGACGAGGCCGAAGAACAGCAGAAAGAAATTCTTGAGTTACTCGCGACGGCAGCCGAGGTCTACGTTACCGTCATCGTCGCTGGGATGCTGTTTCTGGTCACGATACTGCTCATCATCGGGCTGACCGTCGGTGAGACGCTGTTTATTATGCAGGCCATCGCCTATGTCATCATCCCAGCAGCGAACCTGCTGATACTGTCGTATCTGCTCGAAATTACCCAACCCCTCCGGACGGGAGGCGAGGCCCGACAGCTCCTCGGTGTCGGTGGTGCGGCAACGCCACAAGAAGTCGTCGACACCAGCAGTGAGTACCACCACCCGCAGTCGGCTGAAAACCACGAGCGTCTCGACGCCTACCGTCGCATCCAGTCGATTCAGGAGACGCTTGCGAGTCCGGTGCAGTCGCTGGTTACCCGTCCGACCCTGCTGCTCTACGTAACGGTGCCAATTGCCCTCGTCGTCACCGCCTATCGGCTGCCGGGGGCAATCGCCGGCGGCAGCATCGACATCGAGGTGCTTGACGACATCCTCATTCAAGCGGCCATCTTCCTGATGGGAACCTTCGCCGTCGTCTACGAGGTAAGCAAATACCGACTCCGGCGACTGGAGCAGGCCGTTCCGGACTTCCTCGACCGGCTCGCCAGCCTCAACGAGGCCGGCATTTCCGTCGTCTCGTCGCTGGACCGCGTCCGTGACAGCGATGTCGGCGCACTCGACGACGAAGTAAACCGCATCTGGCGGGACATCGAATGGGGTGCGACCGTCGAACAATCGCTAAACCGGTTTGAAAGCCGGGTCAAGACCCCATCTGTCACTCGCGTGGTGACGCTGATCACGAATTCGATGCGGGCCTCCAACGAAATCGGCCCGGTTCTCAGAATCGCCGCCGAGCAAGCACGCTCCGACCTCCGGCTCCGGCGACAGCGTCGCCAGGAGATGCTCACCTACCTCGTGGTCATCTACGTCTCGTTTCTGGTCTTTTTGATCGTCATTCTCGCACTCGATTATGTGCTCATCCCGAGCCTGCCGGATGCCGAAGCGCTCGCCGGGCCTGAGGGCGCACCAGCAATGCTCGGAGGCTTTGAGGGGGGCGATGAAGAGGCCTACCAGCTCATCTTCTTCCACACCGCCGTCATCCAGTCGACGCTCTCTGGGGTTGTCGGCGGCGTCATGGGGGGCGGCTCGATAAAAGACGGTATGAAGCATTCGACGGCCATGCTGACAATAACGTATGTGCTGTTGACCCTGCTGTAGGCGCTGTGGTCGAAGGGGGTCCGGACGGGCGCTGGCAGGCACAACGCCAGCGAGTCCGCGGGACCACGGCCTTCATATCCGCCCGGACCGGACGCCGCATATGGACGACAGGCCGGGCGTGCGGGCGACCTACGAACGTATCGCCGACCACTTTGCGGAGACGAGGGAATACCCCTGGCCCGAAGTCGAGTCTTTCTGTGCGGACCGCCACGTTGTGACCGCCCTCGACGTTGGGTGTGGAAACGGGAGGCACACGGAACTGCTCGGCGCACACGCCGACCACGTCATCGGCATCGACGCCAGCGGCCGCCTACTCGCGCTGGCACGTGAGCGCGCACCGAATGCGGCGTTCCTTGAGGCCGACGCTGCCGCGCTCCCGCTTGCCGACGGTGTCGTCGACCTCGCAGTCTACGTTGCGACGCTGCATCATCTCCCAAGCCGCGAGCTTCGGCGACAGAGCCTCGATGAACTCGCCCGCGTACTCGATGAGAGCGGAACGGCGCTCGTCAGCGCGTGGAGCACCGCCCACGACCGCTTCGACGCCGATGAAGACGCCGAGGACGGCTTTGACACGGATGTCGAGTGGACGCTGCCCGGCGGCGAGACCGTGCCGCGGTTCTACCACATCTATGCGCCCGCCGAGTTCGATACCGACATCGCCGAAAGCGACCTCACGGCCGTCGACTCGTTTGTCTCCAGCGGCAACTGTTATGCGGTCGTCGAGGCAGCCTGAAGCACCCGAAACGAAAAGACCCTTATACGGCGTGCCGCTACGTTGGATTGCGCGCCGATGGTCTAGTGGTAGGACCTGAGCCTTCCAAGCTCATGGCCCGGGTTCAAATCCCGGTCGGCGCACTCCCAGCGGTCGTTTGCCGACCGACTTCTCGTTCGCTTTGCTCACGAGAATCCCGGTCGGCGCATACTCGACTCCGTCGCGTCCTGCACTTTTCAGACATCTCTAAGGTGAATACAAGATGCCGAAAAAGCTCAATGCCCGGCTGTACCCAACCCACACCGCCGCCGCATTGCGATTTTCAAAAGTGTCCGGCCCAAAATAGAAAAACCGACAGACGGCAACGGGGGACCCGTCTAATGGACAAAATCGGAACAGCCCTCATCGTCGGGAACAACGTCAAAGGGTCAATGGTAGGAATCAGAAAGATAAGTGATGCGATAATTATAGGCTCCTACCGGACGGATAGTTGTCAATGTCCTCGATGGAACCACCAAAGGCATTGATGGTTGTTGACCTCCGAGAGCTGGCGCTAATTTACGAGATGAGTAAAGAGGCATCTCAAGATACAGCTCGGCACAGTAGCGACCGGGGAACAGCAGCGGAACTGCACGAGAAGTGTACGGAGCTTCTTGGCCGAGACGAGACCTCGAAGTAGTTTCAGCTATGCCGGTTGCGTGGTAAGTAAACGAAACGTGCCTGAATTGCGGGGGTGACGACGATGTGGGAGTGTCTGTAAAGGAAGAAGACAGCGGTGAGAAAGAGTGCTATACTGTGAGTCGTGTGGATGCGAGTGGTCGTAGATGCGGTAACAGGGTACGATTTTTATAAGTCGGACGTAACGGCCTACATATGTCTTCGAGTGGTGACTTACTCGACGCCCTCCACGGAATTGCTAACCGCGTTGACGATGATATGAGTGAACGCGATATCGAGAATCTATTCATTGAGACTGGGTTCTACAGTACGCTCGGCTACGAAGGGACAGGGACGGATATCCGAAGCGAATTTACGCTCTCTGACGACCGTCGACCGGACTACATAACTCTCGACACCAACGAGGCAGTTACCGCTGTCTACGAGTTCAAAACCAGCGGGCGAAGTCTTCCACCACACGAGTCGCAGCTATTCCACTACATGGAGAATCTGCGAGCGGAGTACGGCGTCCTAACGAACGGAGAGGAGCTGCGGCTCTATCGACGAGACAAAGAAAGCGCCGTTCTTGCCGTCTCGCTTGAAGCGGTTTCTGAATCTGATGCGAGAGACCTGTTCAGCACCCTCCAGAAGCGTGAGTTCGACCTCACAGACCCGGACGATGTGAATCAATTCCTTACCGGACTCGACCCGATACCGCTCGATGAAAAAGCCGAACTGGGTCAGGAACACTTCTTCGATACCTTCCGGCTGGAAGAAGGCAGTCCATTCGCCGACCTCGTTACTGGTATGATGGATTTGCTGGAGGAGCTGCGTGACGACCGGGAAGCCAAATTCGTCAAAGGAGCCTACGACTTCTGGGAGGCTACCTACGCCGATGTACCCGATGATGACGAGATTCCAGATTCATGGGAGCCGTTCATCGACGGCGACCAGTCAATCCATGACTTTATGTTCTGTCTTGAGAGCGGCCACGCGCTCTTGTCTCGGGTGCTGCTGGCGAAGGCGACCGAAGACCACGATTTCTTCGTGGGCACCGGCTACGACGGAATGGGTGAATACTTCCACGGCTTGCAGGGGTTCGGCGACAGCATCAACCTCGACGCCTTCCCGGTCGCAGCCGACAACCTCATCGACGATATGCAGGAGCAGTTGGTCGAAGGGCTGTTCCAAGACGACATTTTCGTTTGGTGGACGGACGGCTACGCGGAAGAAATATCGCGGGGACACGATACTGGTGCGAGCCAGTTTGAGGCCGTGGCGACTGGTCGCGGTGATGAGGGCGGTGTTACCCGTATCAGCGAAGCCACGCGCAATCGTTTTAGCCGCGCCGTCGCGGAGGTCTTCTTCAACGTTCTCCGGTTCGACTTCGGAGATATACAGGGCGACCTCCTTGGAGACCTCTATCAGAAATACTTCGACCCGGAGACACGCAAGGCGCTCGGAGAGTTCTACACGCCGCAGCCGGTCGTAGACTACATTATGGACGGCGTCGGGTATGAGCGTGGGGTCTCGAATGAACGCCTCATTGACCCCGCCTGTGGGTCTGGTACGTTCCTCGTTGAGGCTGTCGAGCGGTATATCGAAGATGTAGAGCAGTACGAAGACGACCCGGACTGGAAAGAGCATCTTCAAGACCTCTGCACGCGCCCTCGTGTCGTCGGTCTCGATATTCACCCCTTCGCCGTGTTGATGGCGCAGATTCGTTTTGTCGTGGCTGTCCTCCCTGCGTACCGCGAGGCAAAACAGCAGCATCCCGGCTATACAATCCGTCGTCTGCCCATCTACCGAACTGACACGCTTCGGAACGAGCGGGAACTGACTGGGGCCGACCTCGGCGACGACGGCACCCGTCAGATGACCTTCGACGCGATGACCGAGGACGAACAGGACGTTCGGATTCCCGTCCCCCTCCCGGTTGAAGTTGACGAGTCTGAGGTAGCCGAGACAGAAGACGGCTTCCTCGTCCGTCGCGTTCGGATGCCGCTATTCGATACCATTCAATTGGAAACCGGCGTGAACAATTTCGGGGAGTATTTCGCGGCGCTTCAGGGTGTGCTGGATACAGTCAAAGACCACATGGCGCTGGCAGAGGAGTTCGGCGACGACTTCGATTGGTCGTATCAGAGCGGCCTCGAAGAACGAATCAATCACCACACCGAACGGGACTATGACGGCGTAGAGGAGTTCTTCGCGCCCTACGTTGACGATATGCTGGAGAACGTTCGTTACCTCAAAGAGGAACACAACGACGGGCGGCTGTTCAAGATATTCGAGGACACCGTTCTCGCCCTTGTCGTGAAGAACTACATGGAGTACGACTACGTTGTTGGCAATCCGCCGTACGTTCGAAAAGAATCAATTCCATCAGAATATAAACAGAATATCCTGAAACCGCTATATCCAGAAGTATACACCGGCAATGCGGATTTATCAGTCTATTTTGCTCAACGAGGTATAGAGCTACTCCGGGAAGGGGGAAAAATGAGCTACATCACCTCGATTAAGTTTACAAAATCGACGTACGGTGAGGGTATACGCAACTCAATTTTATCGGATACACAAATCAAAGAGTTTTCGAATTTCGAGATGAGTAATTTCTTTGAGGATGCGACAGCGTATCCCTGTGTATTTGTTCTGGAAGAGGGTGCGCCAAACAATGATTACGACATTCCTGTAATTTATGCAAAAGACAAGCCAAATGATGTAAGTTCGGCTATCCAAACGATGCGTGACGCGATACGGAATCCAGACACCGTACGGGCAGATTATTTTGAGCGATATATCACCCGGAAAAGCAACCTCGATGAACGGGAATGGAGATTTGTCCCGAAAGAGGCAAACGATGCATTCGAAAAAGTAGATAATCTGAAAGAGGCGGTGTTATCGGAGGTAATGGAAGATATTTCTGCGGGAATAAAGACTGGTATGAATAGCGTGTTCATTTTGGAAGACGATGAAACAGACAAGGTTGAAGATGAGCTTCTTCATCCCATCCTTCGCGGCAATGAAATCAAAAAGTACGATATTGGAATACCTGATGAACACGTAATCTACACAAACGGCGTTCAAATTGACGACTATCCACAGGCTAAATCATATCTATCGGAATATAGGGAGAAGCTTGCAAATCGGAGCGATGGGGCATTCAAAGGCAAAGAATGGTTTGAGCTGAATATACCCCTCTCGACTGAGGTTCTTGATAGCAACAAGATACTGTGCCCGGACATCTCTGAAGAAAACAATTTTGCGTATGATACGGAAGCAACGCATATATTGAATACTGCATATCTCCTCCGGGCAACTGACGACTCAGATTATAGTTTGAAGTATCTAACCGGACTTTTGAACTCGAATGTATTGGAGTTCTACGTGAAAATGATTAGTCCACCGCTCCGTGGTGGCTATCACAGATATATTACCAAATATCTTGAGCCACTACCTGTGAAATCCGACGTAGACTCAGTAACAAAAGTAGAGCAACAAGTGGATGAAATTCGTGATATCAAACGAAAAGAAGAGAAAGCGAGCAAATTCCCAAAAGCGTACGTAGATGAGTACGGTGGCGAACTCGATTACATCACCTACGAGTGGCAGACCCGCCGCTACCCGGTTAATGCCGAAGTACAAGGCGACGTAGATGGAGACTTCACGGTGCAGGCCGGTCGGTCAGACACAATCAGCGACCCCGCAATGTACTCTGACGACCGCGAGGCTCGAAAGCGCCGAGCCGAGTACGTTCACGCTGCCGTAGACGGTCGCAATGTCAAGAGCGGCGAGGAGACCACAATCCCGATTCCACGAAGCGATGACGGCGTGGCAGCGCTTCTCGAAGAATTAGAGGCGGATAAGAAGGAGGTTCAGGAAACCTCGATTGAGGAATTGGAAGCAGAGATTGATGAAGCAGTTTACGACCTATTTGAACTGACAGCGGAGGAACGCGAGGTCGTAGAGGAGTATCTGGAAGTCTTCTAAAGATGCATTGATTTGATTGTGGCGACCGCGTCCGGGCGACCTTCCTGACGAGACCGACTCTGACGACGAGCTGTATCACGGCAGACACGGCGAGGTAGCTGGTTTCCGCTGGCGTGATTTGCGGCCACCATAGACCGGCGGCGTTCCTGTCGTATTCGAGCCCATCTAAGGAATCTACGATTGGTGTTGGTTGTTCGTTGGCTATGGCCTGCGTGTAGCGAACTCTCTCGGCATCTATTGATGCAGACTAAAGAGTTATGCAAAACTGATTAAGCGGCAGTTAGAGGCTTTCTATCCCGTGTTTTGGTTTCATGTAATTGTGGGCTAATCGCTTACAGGCTCATGGAGTGGGGTTTATATAGTATTGGTTCGTTTGAGGACGGTAGAGGGGCCTGAAAAGGGCAATACGGCGCTGTAATCGTGGTCTTGGTCTACGGGTACCTCGTAGCCTTCCAAGCTCATGGCCCGGGTTCAAATCCCGGTCGGCGCACTCCCAGCGGTCGTTTGCCGACCGACTTCTCGTTCGCTTTGCTCACGAGAATCCCGGTCGGCGTATTTGATACAATTCCGCTGGCGGCGTTTGCCGAACAGGAACACGACGACGCGAGAGAAAGCAGCCGTTACCGTTCGGAAATACAGCGACGAACCGTTCACTCGGAGAGCTGTTCGGCCAGATACACCGCAATCGGCTCCGGCTCCTCCTCGATGAAGCGAGCCAGTTCCGTCCCGCTGTCGGCGTCCTCGACGACCACCGTCGGGATGTACTCGATGTCGTATTCGTCGACCTTCGGGCCGTGTTTTGAGCCGTCGTCGGCTTTCTCGACCGGGTAGTGTTCGATGTCGTCAACGCCAGCGGCTTCCAGCGCCGCGCCGAAGTCGGGAAGCTGTGAGCGGCAGTCCTTACACCAGTCGCCGCCCCAGACCTTCACGACGATGTCGTCGGCAAGCGATTCGAACGTCGCGACCGTTTCGGCGTAGGCGTCGGCGTCCCACGCGGGGTTGGGTCGCATCGTCTCCAGTTCCATACCGCCAGTTCGCGCCGCGCAGCATAAATACGCGTCGCGTCGTCGACAGGGGCAGACAGAGACGGCGTCCACGGAGGTTTTGTACCGGGCAGTCAAACGGCCGGGCAATGAAACGGGGCATTCTGGACACCATCGGGTCGCCGCTGGTGCAGGTTGAATCGCCGCCCGGGTCGGTCATCGCCGCGAAAATCGAATCGAAGAACCCCGGCGGGTCGGCAAAGGACCGACCGGCGCTGGCGATGGTCGAGGCTGCCGAAGCTGCGGGCGAACTCGAACCCGGCGACCGCATCGTTGAACCGACATCCGGGAACACCGGTATCGGGCTAGCGGTCGTGGCCGCGGCGAAGGGCTACGACCTCACGGTTGTCATGCCCGAATCGAAGTCGCCGGAGCGGCGCGCGCTGATGCGGGCCTACGGTGCCGACCTCGAACTCGTCGAGGGGACAATTTCAGACGCCAAGGACTGCGCGGACGAACTCGAAGCCGAGGGGATGGTTCAGATTCGGCAGTTCGAGAACCCCGCCAACCCGGAGGCGCATTATCGGACGACCGGCGAGGAAATCCTCCGACAGGTCGGCGACCGCGATATCGACGCCCTCGTCGCTGGCATCGGAACCGGCGGAACGATTTCGGGCACCGGCCGCCGGCTCAAGGAGGTCTTCCCGGAGATGGAGGTCATTGGTGTTGAACCCGAGGGAAACGCCGTGCTGAGCGGCGATGAACCGGGAGACGACGACTTTCAGGGAATGGGTCCTGGATTCGTTGCGCCGAACCTCGACCGCGAGCTGCTCGACGGTGTCGAGGTCGTCGACATCGAGACCGCCGAGGCGGAGTGCCGTCGTCTCGCCGAGGAAGAAGGCGTTCTTGTCGGCCAATCCTCCGGCGGGTCGCTGGTTGCGGCCAAGCGCGTCGCTCGCCGGCTGGCGGACGAACGCGGCATCGAGGTGCCCTGCCCGGGACCGGTGAACGATATCGGGCTCCTTGACGATGAACCGCCGGAGCGACAGGCGGTTCCCGACGATTGCCCGCTTGTCGTGACGGTGTTTTGGGATTCCGGTGAGCGATACATGTCAACGGGGATGTTCGACTGATGTCGGGTTTCGGTTGCTGTGTCGACCGGTGGGGTTACTATACGGAGGCCGAACGATACCGTATGGACAGCGATGGCACGCCGGAGCCACGGCGGCCAGCGACCGAACGGTCGGCGGCGAACGGACCACGAGGAGTGCGACAATGAGAATTGCGATAAACCAACTCGAAGAGTACAATTATCTCGCGTCACGAGGGGCAAAGCAGGCCGCGCGGGCGCTGTCGCAGATGACCGGCATCAAGATGCGCCACGAGGTGACAGGTGTTAGCCTAGTCTCCGACGAGGCGCTCGCCGATATCTTCACCGGCCAGAAGTATGTCGGCGTACAGGTCGGTCTCAGCGGCGGTATCGCCGGCGAAACAGTCCTTATTTTCGACCCGAATTCAGCAGGGCGGCTCAGAAAGCGTCTCCAATCTCGGGGCGGCGAAAGCACCCTTGCCGGCGGTGCGTTCGCCGAACTGGGCAACA
Organism: Natronomonas pharaonis DSM 2160; assembly: GCF_000026045.1. Lineage (NCBI taxonomy): Archaea > Methanobacteriati > Methanobacteriota > Halobacteria > Halobacteriales > Natronomonadaceae > Natronomonas > Natronomonas pharaonis. The sequence goes on from NC_007426.1 coordinate 1,503,701, forward strand.
TTATGATAGGCGGCTTCATCGACGGCTGGGCGGACCACCTCGGCACGGAGGTCGATATGACGCCGCCGACCTACATTGAGGCCGCAGGAACACGAATCCTGCCACCGATTACGCGCCGTGACGCCGAAGAGTACGGTGTCTTCCTCTTCGAGAGCCGGCTACAGGCGGTCAACCACGACCTCTCGGTCCCCATCTATCTCATTCCGGAGTACAGCGAGTTCGTCAAACTGCTCCGTGCCCAGCCCAGCGGACTGGCAGTTCCGGCAGAGAAACTCACCGTCTTCAACGGCTTTGCCGACCAGAGCGCCCGACGCGCCTCACAGCAGATATCCCAGCTAACCGGGCTCCGGACCGACGTGACGGTCAGCCAACTGCGATTCATTTCCTTTTCAGATATCTCCTCCGAGGTCGGCACCAACGAGTATGTCAGCGTTGTCTTCGAGCTAACGGGGCGTCCGAGCGGCTACTTCGTCGTGATGTTCAGCGAAGACTCCGCGAGCCGGGTCGCATCCGCGATGTTGCCCGGCGGCGTCGACCCCGACAACGGCGGAATGATGCAGGAAGCTATCAAGGAACTCGGTAACATCGTCACCAGCGGCTTCATCGACGGCTGGGCCAACACCCTCCAGAGCAGTATCGAACACTCCCCGCCGGAGTACATCGAGGATTCGGGGTCGAACATCATCGAAACCGTCCAACGGCGGCTGTCAGACCAGCAGGAGTATGCGTTCACAATCGATACGACAATCACCATCGACAACCGACAGGCCGAGGTCCAGCTATACGTCCTGCCGGACACCCGTGAGCTGGCCGAGGCGCTCTCGGCGCTGCCAGTACAGGAGTAACGGTACCCAACAGTACTGCTGTGCCAAACCACGGCGGTTTTAATCGCCCGCGTCGGACGTAGCGACAATGACCGACGAAGACCCGCCCGAGATTCCGATACTCTGTTCGGAGTGTGACACGAGAACGAAGATTCCGTTTCCGGAGGTCGAAGCGACCGTCGAGCGGCACAATGAACAGCTTCACGACGGCGAGCCGGTCGCACAGGTCGACCCCGCCGTTTTTGACGAACTCGCGGACTTCGTCGCCGAGGACCTCGGCCTCTACGAAGACGCCTGAGCGGCTGCCGGCAGCGTAGCTCGCGGTGCCAGCCGGGGGTCTACGTCAAGCCGGCCGACGCTGTCGGGCGTCCAACGGCAATGGTATAAAAAATCGACACCGCTACAACGACCCAGCTATGCTACGTATCGCGCCGTTCCCCGCCGTCCGATGCCGCCTCGGGGGCCGCGGAAGCCTCAGTATCGGCAGATGCCTCCGGACCCGAAGCGGCTGGTGCGGCGTCTGAATCGGTGGCTGTCCCCGCTTCGGTATCATCTGTTTCCGCAACGCCGACATCGCGTTCGCCATCGTCTGAGACGGGGGCTCCGGCGGCATCGCCAGTACCCCCCGGCGTCGCTGGCCCGTCATCAGCGGTAGCGTCGTCTGCAGCACCCTGTGCCGTGCCGGCGCCGCCGTCGGAGTCCCGTGTGGAGAAGGTATCAAGACGAGCCCTGAGGTCGCCGGTCCGGTCTGCAAGCCCCGCCGTTGCCGACTGGACGTCTCCCATCGATGCCGCGGTCTCGTCGGCCGCCTCCGCGAGGTCCCGAGAGCGGTCAGCGACGGCGTCAGCCGTCTCCCGGACGCTGTCGATAGTCGCGGCGACCTCTTCGGTACCGCTTGCTCCTTCATCGGTCGCTTTGGCGATGTCCTGCATTGCTGTGTCGATGTCTTCGACGGTGCCGGTCAAGCTCTGGAACGTCTCGCCGGCTTCGGTGACCGTCTCGACACTTTGGTCTACCTCTTCGGTCGTAGCCTCCATTTCGGCTGTCACGTCACGAACGTCGGCGTGTGCCGTCTCGACGATACCGTCGATTTCGCCAACCGCCGACTGCGTCTCTTCAGCCAGTGATTTGACTTCATCGGCGACGACAGCAAAGCCTTCCCCGACATCAGCCCCTCCACCGCCGCTCCCACCGGCGCGGGCGGCTTCGATGTTGGCGTTGAGCGCAAGGATGTTCGTCTGCTCGGCGATGTCGTCGATGAGTTCCGTCGTTTCCGAGACATCGTCCATCTGTTGTTCGAGTTGCTCGATGAGCGAACCGAGTTCGGCAACCGACTCGCCGACATTCTCGATGGCCTCGATTGCGTCTTCGGCACGCTGTTCGCCCTCAGCACCGACCTCTGCGGCGTCGGCCGCCTGCGTGGCGACTTCATCGGTTGTCGAGGCGACCTCCTCGATGGCCGCCGAAAGGTCGTTCGTCTCGGCGACGGCTGCGTGGAGCTGTTCGGACTGGTCGGCTATCTCGTCGGCCAACTCCCGGATATCCCCGGCGACCTCGCGGTTCATCTCGGCGATGTCGGCTGCTTCCGCGGCGACATCCTCGCTTGTCTCCTCGACGTCGGCAGCGAAGGCCCGCAGTTCATCGAGCGTTACCGACAGGTCAGCGGCCATCCGGTCGTAGGCGGCCGCGATGCGGTCGATAGCGTCGATGTCGGTGTCGCTGTCGAGTTCGGTGGTGAAATCGCCCGCAGCGGCGTCTTCCATCGCCGTGCCGATTTCATCGGCGTGTTCCAACAGTGCCTCGTTGAGCTGTTCGGCCTCCTGCCGAGCGGCTTGGGCATCCTGTTTTGCGGCCTCGGACTCTTCGAGCGCCGTTTTCAGCGAGAGGCGCATGTCGTCGAACGCCGAAAACAGCGACCCGATTTCGTCGTTGCGGCGTGAGTCGACCGACTCGTCGAGTTCACCCTGCTCGATAGCCGCGGCGGTGTCGGTGAGCCGCTGGAGTTCGACGGTGACGTTGCCGGCCAACACCAGTCCCAACAGCCCGAGGTTGAGCGTGAAAACGAACGCGGTACCGGTCAATGCTGGAATCGCCAGTTCCGCGGTGTCGCCTGCAGCAGCATGCCAGCCGAACAGAACGGCGAACGCAAGCGTCACGGCCATCGTCAGCCCCAGCGCCACCCCGAGCCGCCGGCTGTATCTGCTCGTGACGTACTCCCCTGGATTCATTTTAATCTGTGGTAGAGTTTACCACCCTAGGATAAGAACCCCACACCCGTTACAGTTCGTGAGCCGATACCCGCTACCGTTCTCCGCCGTCGGTTTCGATGCGTATTCGACCGTCTACGGCGGTCACAGAGAGCGTTTCTGCTGGCAGTTCGATACGGAGCGTCGACGCCGTTATCCGACCGTCCTGTGACTGCAGCACGCGGAGCAGTTGGTCGAACTCGCCGTCGACGGCCGTGACTGTCCCGACTGTATCGTCTGGCTGTCCGGTCTCGTCGCCGGGGGGTCCGACCGTGTCCACGTCTGCTCCGGTATCGGAAGCACCAGCAGTGTCGCTTGTCGCCTCCGCAGCGGAACGCTCTTGTGTGGGGTCAGCGAGCCCGAGGACGTTGCCACAGTCGCTGCACTCGATTGTCGTGACGCCGCCGCTCTCTACTGCTTCGCCGACGCCGCCGCATTGCTGACAGCGCTGGTCGGACAAGTCGTCCGTCATTCACCCGGTCGTCTATCCCCGGTGAAGAATAGTTAACGATGTTATTCCTGATATAAAAATCCATCCCGGAAATGTACGGCAGCGGCCACTCCGGGAGAGCATTAACCGGGTGCCACGAGTGTATGCAGACATGTCCGACCACGACGCTGCGGTCGAACCGCTTCCCCCGAGCGCTAAGCTCGTCTACAAGACCCTCGAGTACGAGGGCCCGATGTCCCAATCACAGCTTGCGGACGCCTCGCTGCTCCCGCAGCGAACCGTCCGTCACGCGCTTCGCAAACTGGATGCAGCCGGCGTTGTTGAGGAATCTGTCTGTCTTATGGACGCCCGGAAATCGACGTACGAACTCCGCGAGCCGGAGAGCTCCGACCCCGATACTGTTACTGCGTGACTGTGTACAGCCCTCGGACCGACGCGGTCCCGGGCAGCGAAAAAGATTATAAATGAGTGAGCGAATCAATGGCATAATGCGACAGCGTCCCCGCAGTGACCCCTCGTTTTCCGGTCCGGCTCCGAAGCCCTCCCCAAAAGCCACTGGATGTAGTCACGGCGGGAGCCGTCCGACGAAGCGATGACCGCAAGCGGCCACAGGCGAGTGCTGACACTAGCCGGGGCCGTCGTACTCGTCGCCGTGACGCTCGGGGCCGTCGGCGTCGCCGACGCACAGCTCAACCGCGGTGACCCGTCGCTCGATGTCTACCTCCCGGACAACGAGGTCGACCCGGGCACTGAAGCCGAACTCGCCGTCCAGATACAGAACGACGCCGATGTGAGTGCCGGCACCGGTACTGAAGGCGTGACGACGGCACGGGCAGTCGAAGTCGAGGTGACAGATGACGGCCCCTTCGAGATACCGACCGAGAAGACGCCCATCGGGTCGATAGCCGATGGGACGACCGGGACAGCCAATCTCAATGTCCGTGTTCCAGAAACCATCGACCCCGGAACCTACGAAATCGACTTGCGCGTTCGGTACTCGGCGACGAGACAAGAAAGCAGCGTCGGCGACCAGCGGGTTCGCCGAAGCACCCGCGAGACCGTCGAGGTTCGTATCGCCGACGGCGTCCGGTTCGACATCGACGAAGTCTGGACGGATGTCCAACCCGGGACGACCGGCGATGCGACGGTCGTCTTGGAAAACACCGGCAGCGAAACCGCGTACGGCGCTCGCGCAACAGTGACTGGCAGCGGCGGCGTCACCATCGACGACGGTGCTGCAGAGGCGTTCCTCGGTGACTTGGAGGCCGGCGACAGTGAGATGGTCACCGTCGACGCCGCGGTCGCCGAAGCGGTCGGCGGGGGTCCGAAGCCGGTAGAGGCCACCCTCAACTATCGGGACGAGAACGGCGTCGAACGTGGAAGCCGGACGGTCGACGGCAGCCTCGACTCGCTTTCGGCGCAGTCGTTCAGCATCGAGGCCCTCGAGGACACGCTCGCGGTCGGCTACGATGGCCGGATAACCGGAACGGTCAGGAACGACGGCCCGAAGACGCTGACCGACGGTGTACTGGTCGCTGAGCCGGCCAGTGACTCGCTTTTCATCGAGGAACAGCGCGTCGCGCTGTCCGAATTGGCTCCCGGGGAGACAGAGTCGTTCGTCTACCCGACCGATGTCAGCGGGCAGGCTGAAGCCGGGCCACGGCAGGTTCGGTTCACGCTGGAGTACGCTGACGGAGGCCGAACAACCGCATCCGTCGGGCCGGTCTCGGAACGTGTTGTCGTCGACGACCAGCGGGATGCGTTCACCATCACCAGCGAAGACATCCGCATCCAGCAAGGCAGTACCGAGGTGATTTCGCTGACGTTGACGAACGAACGACCGGAGACGCTCAGCAACCTCAACGCGCGGCTTTACACCGATAGCCCGCTGTCATCCGGCAGCGACGAGGGATTCATCAACGAACTCGCTCCGGGCGAGTCCGACGATGTTCGGTTCGAGGTAAGCGCCAGCAGCCGCGGGATGCCGAACACCTACCGGGTCGAAATCGACATCCAGTACGACACGGAGCGTGGCGATACCGTCCTCTCGCGGACCTACCAGCATCCTGTCGAGGTCGAAGAGCGCACCGACGACGGCGACGACGGTCCCTCACTGCTTCTGATAGCCCTTGTCGTCGCTGCCCTCGTCGGCGCGGGCATCTGGTGGCGACGGCGGGACTGACGGATGGCCGACGGCGATACCCCGGACGCCGGTGACGATTTCGACCGCGATGACAGCTTGGTTCCGGATGCCGGTGCCGGAAAAGACCCCGACAGAGACCAACACCCGTGGCTGCAGCGAATCAACTCGCTCATCACCGCACGTCCGTGGGCCATCGTTGCGGTCTTCCTTGCGGTGACTGTGCTGTTTATTGGGGGTTTGGGCGCTGGCGGCGACCAGCAGGCCGGTACCGACCAGTTCACGGAGGAACTGGAGGAGGCCGACGCCTTGGAGGACATGGAGGAAAACTTCGAACGGGGAACCAGGTCAACCGGCGGCAGCAGCGCGACGCTGTTTATCGACGAGGGGAACGTCCTCTCGAAGGACAGCCTCCTGCGGATGTTGGAGGCACAACACCGGCTGGAGACCCACGACCGGCTGCGAGTCACCTCGACGACCAGTCCCGCATCACTCACCGCCCAACAGCTTGACCCCGACGCCGACAGCGCCGAGGAAAAACAGCGGGCGGTCAGGCGGGCCTCGCCGGGGCAGCTCCGGACCGCAGTCAACGACGCCGACGAAGCCGCATCGCTGCCGGTCAGTACTGATTTCAACCGTGCTGACCCCTCTGCGTCGGTCGCACAGCTCGCGGTCAGCTATGACACGCCGCCGATGGCGGACGACAGCGACCGCGCATCGCTGCAGTTCCGCACCGTCGATGTCGTCGCCGGCGTCGACGGCTACGAGCCGGGCGAAAACGTCGTCGTCTTCGCCGATGCCATCATCGACCAGGAAGTAAACCAACTGCTGACCGACACCGCAGTGCTCGTGTTCCCGGCTGCCCTCCTGCTCATCATCTTTTTCCTCATCGTCGCCTACCGTGACCCGATTGACCTCGGGTTGGGCATCGCCGCACTCCTGATGACGCTCGTCTGGACGTTCGGTTTCATGGGGTATGCCAATATCCCGTTCTCCGACTCGCTGGTCACCGTTTTCCCGCTGTTGCTCGCGGTCGGTATCGACTTCGGCATCCATATCATCAACAGGTATCGCGAAGAGCGGCTTGCCGGGGCGGAAATCACTGACGCGATGGATATTACAGTCCGACAGCTCTCTGCGGCGTTTCTCATCGTCACGCTCACGACCGTCATCAGCTTCATGGCGAACCTCACTAGCTCGCTGGACCAGTTGCAGGACTTCGGTATCGTCGCTGCCGTCGGCATGGTGTTTACCTTCCTCATTTTCGGCGTCTTCCTGCCGGCCGGTAAGGTTGCCTTCGACGGCCTCCGCGAGGGGACTCGGTTCCCGACGTTCGGTACCCGGCCGCTCGGTCGCGAGGAATCCATCCTCGGCCGGATACTGCCCGTCGGGGCGACAGCGGCGAAGGTCGCCCCGGCAGTCGTATTGGTGTCGGCGCTCGTCATCGGCGGCGTCGGGGGTGCATACGGGACCGGCGTCGACACGGAGTTCTCACAGGAGGCGTTCTTCCCCGACGAGGAGCGTATCGAGACGCTACAAGTGCTCCCCGAGCCGTTCGCACCCTCTCAGTATACGTTCATGTCGGTGCTCAACTATCTTGAGGAAGACTTCGACCAGGGCTTTGTCGGCAGCGTCACCGTCTATATTGAAGACAGGGCCGTCCGCTCGGATGTCGCACTCGAGGACATCGACCGAGCACTACAGGACCCGCCGGAGGCGTTTGTGTCCGAAGAACGACGCGCCGACGCGACGAGCATCGTCGGCGTCATGGAGTCGCGTGCGGCCGCCGACCCGGAGTTTGCCGCGACCGTCGAACGATACGATACGACGAACACCGGGGTCCCGGACCGGAACGTCGACACCGTCTACGAGGAACTGTTCGACTCGCCGGCTGAAGACGAAGCCCTCGGCTCCCTGACGCGGGACCGAAGCGCCACGCGCATCCAGTATCAACTTGACGCCGATACCGACCAGACCGAGGCGACAGCGGCCGCGGAGACGGTCGCCGATGGGATGCGGATGGACGCTATCCCGACCGGGCAACTGGTCGTCAATCAGGTCGTTATCGACCGCATTACCGACTCGGCTATTACCAGCCTCATCGTCGCGTTCCTGCTGACAGCGGTGTTTCTCATGGTCTCCTACCGGTGGCTCGAAGGGCGGGCAATCTACGGGCTCATCAATCTCGTGCCGGTGCTCGTGACTGTCGGCGTACTCGCCGGGTCAATGCGCTACTTCGGAGTGCCGCTGACGCCGTTCAACGCGCCGATACTCTCGGTGTCTATCGGGCTCGGCGTCGACTATACGGTCCACTTCATGCACCGCTTCGTCGACGAGTACGAGGGCGGCCGGGATGTCCACGAGGCGCTCCGGGTGACCGCACAGGGCACTGGCGGTGCGCTGACCGGCAGCATGTTGACGACCGTCTGCGGGCTAGGCGTTCTCTATATCGCTGTCATCCCGCTCATCGCAGAGTTCGGGCTGCTGTTGGCGCTCGGCGTCCTCTATGCGTATCTGGCATCGATTCTCGTGCTCCCAGCGACGGTCGTCGTCTGGCACTACCTCGAAACCGACCTGCTGGCCGGCGTTGGTGACTACATTACAAACAGATAACCGGCGTCAGTCGGCGGCTGCAGCCGACGTGTCGCCGAGGTCGACCGCTCCACCGGCCGACCGCTCATCGAGGACGTCGAGGTTGTTCAGCACGAAGCCGGCGAAGCCGGCCCGGATGAGGAGGTCGACGTACTCGACAAGGATGTTGCCGCTAAACCCATCAAGAACACCCAGAATAGGCAGTACCGCGACGATGATGAGCATCCCGAACAGGAACAAGAGCAGGTTTCGAGTCTTCCAGAACAGGAGGTATCGGGACTCCGAAATCGTACCGCGGCTCTGTCGACCGAGCCAGAGAAGCAGGCTGGTTAGAACCACGAACCCGACGACCACCAGCGAGAGCATCGCCAAGCCGAGTGCTCCATCAAGAACTGACCCGAGTTCGAAGAACGTCCGGATGGCAAACATCGACGCCGCAGTGAGCACAATAATGCGTCGGCTGGCACCGCCGATATACGCGATAGCGGCGAAGATGCCGAGGTAAGCGACGTAGTCCTCAAGCAGCCGCGGAATCCCGGCCCCGTTGACAGCGCCGAACCCCGCCGACCACACGACTGATGTGATTGCTGTAAGACTGAACAGCCCGACAAACGCGTAGCCATACTTCCGGTGCCGGTCTGGTAGCCGGGTCGTCGCAGCCAACACGACAACAGCAGCGACAGCATACGCTGCCGCGAACAGGCGGTAGACTGTCGCGTCGGTTGCCAGCGCTTCAGTCATCGCCGGTCACCTCCGTGTTGTCGGCGGTCGTAGCCGCTCCCGGGCCGCCGGCGGGCGTTGCCGTCGGTTCCTCGCTCGCTGTCGACGTTGCGACATCGAACTGGTCGAGTTTCGCTCTGAGTTCGGCGGTTCTGTCGGCCAGTTCCGAGACCGACTGGGCCGAAACTGTCATCGTCTCGGCGGCCGCCTCCGCCGCGTCGGCAAGGTTCTTCGAGGTTTCAGCGACATCGAGCGCGTCGTCTTCGACCTGACTGATGGTTGCGGCGACCTCTTCAGCGCTTGCGGCCCCTTCGTCGGTCGCGTTGGCGACGTCTTTCATCGCCGTGTCGACGTCCTCTACGGTGGCGGTAATCGACTGCAGGGTCTCGTTTGCAGTCGTGACCGTCTCGCTGCTGTCTTCGAGTTCGCTCATCGTTCGGCCCATCTGCTCGGAGACGTCCAGCGCATCCTGTCGGGCGTCATCTATCGTGCCTTCGATTTCGGTGACCGCTGTCTGTGTCTCGCCGGCCAGCGACTTGATTTCGTCGGCGACGACGGCGAATCCCTCGGTGGACCCGTCGCCAGCTCCGTCGTTGCCGGCGCGGGCGGCCTCGATGTTGGCGTTGAGCGCGAGGATGTTCGTCTGCTCGGCGATGTCGTCGATGAGCTCCGTTGTCTCGGCGACGTCGTCCATCTCCGTCTCCAGCGACTCCGTGAGCGACCGAAGCTCCTGCATCGACGACTGTATCTCACCCATCGCTTCGATGGCTTCCTCGGCCTGCTCGCGGCCTTCGATACCGATATCGGCCGCCGATTCAGCCTGATTGCTGACCTCGTCGGTCGTTGAGGCGATTTCTTCGACGCTGGCGGCCAACTGGTCGGTCTCACCCTGTGCGTTCTGGAGGCTGTTGGCCTGCTCTGTCATCTCGTCGGCTAGCTGCCGAATGTCGTCAGCGAGCGACTGGTTCTCGTCGGCGAGGCCTGCGGCTTCCTCCGAAATGTCGACTGTCGAATCCTCGACATCGGCGGCGAAGGCTCGCAACTCAACGATGACGTCCCCGAGGTCGGTCACCATCTCGTTGTAGGCGGTTGTGATGCGGTTTATCGCCTCGATGTCAGCATCGGCCGACAGCCGCTGGGAGAGGTCACCGTCTGCAGTTTGCTCCATTGCGTCCCCGATGTCTTCGGCGTGGTCGACGAGCTGCTGGCTGAGCTGTTCGGCCTCCTGCTTGGCTTGCTGTGCGTCCTGTTTTGCCGCCTCCGATTCCTCAAACGCTGTCTTCAGCGAGAGCCGCATATCATCGAACGCCGAAAACAGCGTCCCGAGTTCGTCGTTTCGGTCCGACTCGGCGACCCGGTCGAGTTCACCGTCGCCGATGCGTTCGGCGTTGTCGATGAGTCGCGACAGTTCGACGGTCAGGTTCCCCGAGAGCACGAGGCCGAGCACGCCGAGGTTGAGCACCAGCACGATGGCGGACCCGATGAGCGCGGAGCTGACCGCCGCCGGCTCGCCGACAGCGAGGGCGTGGGCCCGGAACACCGCCATGAACGCGGCGGTCGCAACGAGCGTTGTCGCGAGCCCAAGGCCAATGCGTCTGCTGTACCGTTTCGTAACGTAATCGAGCATCTCCTTGCCATATGAACTATAGTTAGCAATGTTAAGCATGTGCTCGCTTTCGAGCAGTGATTCGTGCGGCGTCAGCACACGCATCACACCGGACGAGCAGACGGTTACGACGCCCGTACCAAACAGCACAAGTTTACACGAACCCAATCGGAGCGTATATGACCCAGCCTGACGGTCGCTCCTCGTCCGCCCTCTCCCGCCGGCAGTATCTCGCCGCGTTCGGTGCCGCAGGCGCTGTCAGCGCCGCCGGCTGTCTCGGCGACGTATTCGGCGGCGGGGACGCCGCTGTCGTTCTCGACGAACCGAGCGACGAACTCGACAGCGACCACCTCCCGTATCCGACCCACGGTGAGTCGTTCCCGGATTTCGAACTTCCTGACCCGATTGCAGGCGAGACGATTTCGACCGACAGCGAGACACTCGCCGACCAGACGCTCATTGTGACCGGATTCTACGCGTTTTGTCCCGCCGAGTGCCTGCTTCTCATCGGGTCGATGGCCGAAACCCAACGTGTTGTCGTCAACGACGGCTACGCCGACGATGTCACATTCCTTCCGATTACGTTCGACCCGGAGCGTGACACACCTGAAGAACTGGACGATTACGCCGACGAGATGAACGTCGACCGCGATGCCGGTAACTGGCGGTTCCTCCGTCCCGAAGACGAAGCGGAGGCTCGGGCAGTGGTCGATGAAAAACTCGCCATCAACTACGAGCAGGACGACGGTGCCGGCGACACCTACGAGTTCATCCACAACACGCTTACGTACCTCGTCAACCCCGACCGGTACGTCGAGCGAGTCTACCGCGACGACGACCTCCCGGTCGAGACGCTCGCCGACGAGGCGATGACCGTCGCTGACGCCTACTAAACACGCGTGGTCCCCCCCGGGTTACTGTCTGTGCTGTCGGTTCAGACCTGCAACGACCCGAGCGTCTCCGCAGTGCCGGGAACGGAAACACTTAGCCTCGGTGTCTTTGCGCTTGTCGGGCTGTTGGCCGGCGCCCACTGCCTCGGGATGTGTGGGCCGCTCGTGACCGTGTACTCGGACCGCCTCGGGAACGACGGACGACGGGATGTACTAACACTCCGGCAGGTGCGTCAGCATGCACTCTTCAATCTCGGGCGAGCGGTGAGCTACGGTCTCATTGGCGGCATTGCCGGGCTCGCCGGAAGCCTCGTCTTCGTCGAAGCGGGGCATTTGACCACTGCGGCAACCGAAATCCACGCCACGATGGGGCTCGTCGTCGGACTCGCCATCGTCGGTATCGGCATCGCCTACATCCGCCACGGCGGCGCGGGGCTTCCACATCTCACCATTCCCCTGCTGGGCGGGCAGTTTTCCCGGCTCCAACAGGGGATGGTCGCCCGCGTCGACCGCTGGGTTGCGGGACCCCGCATCGCTGGGCTCGGTGCGGTCCACGGACTGTTTCCGTGCCCGATTATTTATCCGGCATATCTGTACGCGTTCGTGCAGGCCTCGCCGGCCGGCGGTGCAGCGGCGCTGGTCGTGCTCGGCCTCGGAACAGTGCCGTCGCTTTTCCTCTACGGGACACTTCTCGGAGGCCTCTCTGCGACGACCCGTCAGCGACTCCACCGGCTGCTCGGCGTGGCCTTTGTCGTGCTCGGCTACATTCCGCTCCAGCACGGGCTCGCGGCGATGGGGGTTCCGCTCCCGCATCCACCGATTCCGTACTACAGCCCGTTCTAGGTGGGCGGAAAAACAGCCGACAGCTGTCCTGCTGGCTCACACGAGAGACCGCCGGGAGTTCGAGACGACGATGAGGCTGCTGGCGGCCATCAGCACGGCGGCGATAAGCGGGTTGACAAGGCCGGCGACGGCGAGCGGAATCGCGACGACGTTGTAACCGACCGCCCACACGAGGTTCTGTCTGATGCGTCGCCGGACACGGTCGGCGATGTCGAAGAACTCCGGCACCGTCGCCAGTTCATCGCCCGTGACGACGGCGTCGGCGGCATCGATTGTTAACTCCGTCCCGTGGGCCATCGCGACGCCGAGGTCGGCACTCGCAAGCGCTGCGGCGTCGTTGGTGCCGTCGCCGACCATCGTCACCTCACCGTCGGCCTGCAGCCGGGTTATCAACTCCCGCTTGGCCTCGGGGCGAACCTCGGCAAACACCTCGTCAACGGCCGGCTCGGCCTCGAACTGTCGGGCGACACGCTCGTCGTCGCCGGTGATGACAACGACATCGGTCTCCGCACCGAGGGCCGCGACCGCCTCTTGCCAGTCGTCACGTGGGGTGTCCTGCAACGCGACGACGCCAGTGACAGTCCCGTTCCAGCCGACGACGGTGGGGTGCTTCCCATCGGCCCGGGTCTCATCAACGGCCGTCCGGAACCGCTCAGGGACCGTCCATCCCTCGGCATCGAAGGTATCAGGATGGCCGACGAGCACCCGGTCGCCGTCAACGTCGGCGGCGACGCTGCGAGGGTTGCGCTCGAACGCCGTGACCGTCGCCGTGGTTTCGGGAGCGGCCGCAAGGATTGCCTTCCCGACGGGATGGCTCGACCGTTGTTCGACGGCTGCCGCCCGGCGAAGCACGGCATCAGGGTCGTCGCCAACGACATCGACGACCGCCATCTCGCCGGTTGTCAACGTCCCCGTCTTGTCGAAAGCGACCGTGTCGGTGTCGGGAATCCGCTCGAAGACCGAGCCGTCGAAGACCAGCATACCGGACGACGAGGCCGCATTCGTTCCAGCGGTAAGCGCAAGCGGCGTCGCGATGCCCAGCGAGCACGGACAGGAAACGACGAGCACCGAAACACCGATGAGGATTGCCTCACCGACCGGTCGTCCGAGCGCGACCCACCCAAGCGTCGTCACGACGGCGATGACGATGACAACAGGGACAAAGACCAAGGCAAAGCGGTTCGCAAGCCGCTGGATACCGGCATCGCTGCTTTGGACCGACCACAGCAGCTCAACGAGCCGGTCGAGAGTGCTTGTCCCCTCGTCGCCGACTTCGACCACGACGGCGTTGTCGGTGACGATGGAGCCGCCGATGACCTCCGAGCCGGGGGACTTCGGCACCGGCACCGACTCCCCGGTGATGACCGACTCGTCGACCGCGGCCGTCCCCTCGACGACGGTTCCGTCGACCGGGACTCGCTCGCCGGGGCGGACGAGCACGCGGTCGCCGGGACCACAGGACTCCAGCGGAACCTCTTGTGTCGCTCCGTCATCGTCGAGGAGTCTGGCATGGGTGACTCGCGACTCAGCGAGTTCGGAGTAGTAGTCCAGCGCACGCTCTTTGACCCGCGATTCGACGTGGTCGCCGACGGTGACAACTGCCAGAATCATCACCGCCACATCGAAGTAGACGGTCCGAGAGCCGAGCAGGAACACCGACACCGTCGAGTAGAGATAGGCGGCGCTGACAGCGAGTGCTATCAAAACGTCCATATTGGGTTGTCTGACCCGTAGACTCACGTACGCTCCTCTGAAGTACGGATAGCCGACGCCGGCGACGATTATCGTACTCCAGACGAAAAGCGGCACGAACACCATGTAGTAGAGGTTCGACTCGAAGAGAAACGACCGTGGATAGATACCAAGGTAGGTCGGGTAGACGAAAAGCAAATACGGTGCCATCACTGGCATCATCACGAGCAGCGCAATGACCGACCGGTACTCCTTGAACGAGAGCCGGTCGAGGAAGCTGTCCGGCTCCTCGCCGGGTTCAGTCGCGTAGTAGCCAAACTGGCTGAGCGCATCGGGCAGCGACGAGGGGTCGCAGGTGTCGGGGTCGTAGTGGACGCGCGCCATGTCCGTCGAGTAGCTCGCCTCGGCGGCGTAGACCCCGTCGATGTCGTCGGCGACGGACTCGATGAACAGCTCACAGGTCGCACAGTGGAGCCCCTCGACGGAGAGGTAGGCTGTCTCGGCGCTTTCAGGGACGTCGTCGGCCGGCGTTGTGTCAGTACCCAACGCCTCCTCGTCAACGTCCTCGACATCGACATCGCCGAGCGACCGGTAGACCTCCAGACAGCCCCGACAGCAGAACTCGCCGTCGACATCGGCTTCGGTCACCGGTGTGTCCGGCGTTGGCAGTTCACACAGCGTGCACGTACCCATCACCACCTATTGTGGCTCAACGTACAAGGCCGAACCGGTACGCGACGGGGGTCGCTCAGCCACCAACGACGGCCGGCTGGTGCGGCGCTCGAATCGGTTCGTTGGCTGCACCAGACGACGTTTACCGCTGGTGGTCTAACGAGCGTATATGTCGAAGCAGACGCAGGACACCTGGACCCGTCGACGAATGCTCGCCGTTGCCGGTGCCGGCGCAGTCGTCGGGCTGGCCGGCTGTGCGGACGAATCGTCCGAGGAACCGGAAGAGGAACCGGAAGAAGCTCCTGAAGAGGACCCAGAAGAGGACCCCGAGGAAGAACCGGAGGCGCTTGCCCACGACGAGCCGGCAGAGTTCCCCGAAGGCGAGGAGTGTGCCGTCTGTAATATGGTGACCCCGGAGTACCCCGAGTGGAACGCCCAGGTCGTTCACGAGAACGGCGACCGGGCGTACTTCTGTTCGAGCGGCTGTCTGTCGGCGTATGTCGCTGACCCCGAACACTTCGACGGCCCCGGAAGCGACATCGAAAACGCGTGGGTCACGTGTTACGAGTCGGGCGAACTCATCGACGGAAAAGAGGCCTACTACGTCCGCGTGACTGATTCCGACCACGTCGACGACCCGATGATGCGGAACCCGACCCCGTTCGGGATGCGGGAGGACGCCGAGGCCTTCGCCGATGAGTTCGACGAGTACGACGACAGCGACATCATCACCTACGGCGACTTCGACCAGGACCTCGCCGAGTTCTACCGGGGTAACTTCTTTGCCGACGAGGATATGGACGACCACGACCACGACGACATGGACCACGACCACGACGATATGGAGTGAGACAGGCGGTCGCAATCCGCCACCGGCAACCACAGGACGCCACGCAATTTTCTGGGAACCGTCGCAAGGCATTACACCACGCTCTGTGAACCAACACCTATGTACGACAGAATTCTCGTCCCGACGGACGGCAGCGAAGGCGCAGAACGGGCAATCGAGCACGCACTCTCGCTGGCAGAGGTCCACGGGGCGACCGTACACGGGCTCTATGCTGTCGAGCCGGTCTATTCGACGGAGACAGGTACCGCAGAGGCAGTAGCGGCTCTCGAAGACGCTGGCGAGCGGGCGGTCGCCTCGCTCGCAGAGGCAGCCGAGGCACGAAACGTCGCCGCCGTGACGGACGTCCGACGTGGGACTCCCCATCAGATGATTCTCGATTACGCCGAGGAGGAAGGCATCGATGTCATCGTGATGGGGACCGAGGGACGGACTGGCTTGAGCCGGTACTTAGTCGGTAGCGTCGCCGAGAAGGTCGTCAGACTGTCCGACGTGCCGGTGCTGACAGTCAGGGCGGAGCCAGCCGAGGAGTAGGCGGGTCAGTCCTGATAGAAGTCCGATTTTGAGGACCGATGGGGTGAAGACTGCCGCAGTTTCTCGACCCGCGTGGGTGCGTGATTGCGGACGATGACGACATCGTAATTTTTCTCCGAGGCAACCTTCGCGCCGACGCTACTGACAGTGCTGACCACTCGGCCGGCGTTCTCGCTGCCGATAAAGAACATCGACGGCGACACCTCCGTCGATAGCTCGCGGATTCGCGTGGCAATTGTCCCTGGTGGTGCGTACTTGCCGACCGTGGCATGTCTGAAATCCGCTTCCGGAGCTAGGTTAACGACCTGTTCGTGAAGGGTGGTGACTATCTGCTGTCTGTCGAACGGTTCCTCCTCGTCTATCCAGCCGCGTTCACGGGCGTACTCGGCGTTGCCGCGGGGGATAGCAGTAACCGCCAACACCTGCTCGTCGAGTACTGTGCTGAACTCGACGGCACGGACGAGTGCGGTCTCGGCGAGAGAGGTCCCGTCGAAGGGCACAACGAATATCATGATTTAATTACGTGATTGTAGACAAAACCGTTTGGTTGGCGTCAGCGTTCGCGGCTCAAAGCGGCGTCGTCAGCCGGCTGCCGACCAACTGCTCTAACAGGGCATCGGTGTCGGCCGACCGCTCCGGCGGATTCTCCAGCAGGACCGTCTCGCTGGGGAAAAGCTGTTCACCGACCCGGAGGCCGTGGTCTCTGGCCGTCGAGCCGGTGACGGTCAGATAGACGCCCATTCCGACGGAGGCGATGGCAGCTTCTTCTTCGCGCTCGCCGGGATACCGGAACGAGACGCCCTCCATGGCGTCTGTACCGAGGACTGCTTCGACGAGCCGTTCGTACCGCGGCGAGATACACAGCGGCCCCTCGTAGTCCTCGATGAACTCACGAGTCGGCGATTCGGACACGTCAGGCGTTGCGAGCAGCGTGTGGTAGACTGTGTCGCCGAGACCACCAGCGACACGAACGTCGGTGTCCCGCGGGTCGATGCGGTCGTTAAGCTCCGACAGCGACCCGAGCGGTTCGGGTTCAATACCGACAACCTCCTCCAAAACGAGGTCGGCCGCGTCGAACCCGAGGGCAAACTCGTGCTTGCGGAGTGCCCGGAACGGCTCCTCGCGGCCGACGAGGTGCAGTTCTCCGTCCTCGACCGGCACCCGCCAGCTGTCGAAGACGATTCGACGCGGCATTCCGGGGCGTGCGTCCCGGAAGAGCGTGTACTCAGGGGCGTACGTGTCAGTGTCGCTGTAGTCGGCGAGCCGGTCGTAGACCGACCGTTCGTCGGTCTGGTTGCCCTTCGTGACGGCCTTCTCGTAGCGGAGCGTCGATGCGATAGCGTCGGCACGGTCCTCGACGCCAGCCAGCGACGCGACCCGTTCCAGCACGGCCTCAAGCGGTCTCCCCTTCCGCGGAACGGCGACGCGAGTCGTCATTATCGGAGCGTGCGGCTCAAAGGGTAAAACACGACTGGTTCTCAGGCGGCGTCGGTGGTGTCGGCCTCTGTGTCGTCGCCCGCCGCTGCCCCGTCATCTGTGTCGCTTGCCTGCGCAGCATCGTCTGTGCCGTCCCCGCTCCCCGACCCGGCTACGTCGTCTGCCGCATCGGCAGCCACCGCGGGTGACGTGTCGTTCTCAGCCTCGCCCGCCTCCGTGTCCGGCTCGCCGTCCCCGACTGCCGGCACGTTCCCACCCAGGCCGCTGAGTGCCGTCGCCAGCCGGTCCCGCAACTCGGCGACATCCGAAAGCTCCGCTTCGAGCGACTCGATTTCAGCCTCCAGCTCATCGAGCCGTGTCTCGGTTTCCTCTTGAAGTCCCGTCTCTACCTCGGAAAGCTCTTCGCGCAGCTCTTCGATACCATCCGTTGCAGCAGCGGCGTCGTCGGCGATACTGTCGACCCGCGATTCAAGCGCCTCAAGCTCCGATTCAACGGCGACTTCGACCTCCTCGTCGATGGCCTCAAGGTCGTCTTCGACCTCCGTGACTACATCGTCAAGTCGAGTTTCGACATCGTCGAGCTGCTCTTCGAACGTTTCCTCAACGTCGTCCAGCCGGGCGTCGATATCGTCAGTCGCCTCGACGGCCTCGTCGGCGACGGACTCGACAGCATCGATGCGGGCCGTCGTCTCCTCGTAGTCGTCCCGAACGTCTTGGATGAGCTGCTGTGCATCGCCGTTCTCATCGAGAAACGCCTCGAGCGCCGACGTGTAGGCGTCGAGGTCGGCGACCGACGACTGAAGCTGCTCGATTCGAGCCTCGACGCTGGCGCTTGCGAGGTTGACGCCCAGTGCGTCCCGGAGATACAGCACCGTCTGCCGGTCGACGGCGCCGGCGTTTATCTCCGTCGCCAGTTGTGCGACCAGCGAGTCCTCGTCGCCGGGCGCGATAGCCGCCTGCTCGCCGTCGTCAGCTTGACCTGCGGACGGTTGTCTGTCGTCCGCGCCGGCCGTCGTTCGGCCGGCACCGGAGGCCGTCGCGTCGTCGGCTATCGGACCGATTCCCATCTCGATGTCGCCAGCGGCCTGTGCGGCGGCTCGCTCCGGTCCCGAGAGCGGTGGGTCAACCGATTCGATTTCGGGCTCGGACATGAATTTCCTTGCGACCTCGGCGTCGCCCCCACGGAGTCCGTAGACAGTGGTGAACTCTTCTCCGGCGTCGAAATCCCGCTCGAAGACGATTTGACCCTCCTCGACGTCCCAGAACTCCGCCCCGTAATCGGGGTGGAAGCCGATATCTTCCGGGGCGACGTCCTCCGGGACCGTATCCGTGATGCGGACGGATACCGACTCATCGCGCTCGGATTCGATGGCGAACGCGATAGCAGGAACTGGGAAGTCGTCCGGCTCGAACGACTTCTCGACGGTGACACCGTCGCTCGATGCCGTCACGACCTCGGTCGGGTCGGCGTTGCTCATAACCTCTAGTGAAACCAGCCGTAAATAAAGCTATTCGACGGTGAGAAACTCACGCACAGTTTCCATCGGCCGGTACGGCGGCTCAAACGGCTGATTCGGCTACACCGAGGTCCGGTCGCCGATTTCGAGTATTTCCAGCGTCCGGGGGTGGTCGAAGCTTCGGGTGTGGTCTCTGAGCGCGGTCGGGTCGGCCGTCAGCCCCTTCCACATGTCCCAGTGGGTTGGCAGCAGCCGGTCGAGCTGGAGCTGTGCGGCCGCCTCGGCGGCCATGTTCTCGTTGGAGTACCACTGCGTGTATTTTGGCTCCCGTGTCTCTTTGTCGGGAATCATGCCGGCGGACCCGAAGGCGACAGCACCGAGGTCGATGTCGTAGCTGCCGCCGATTGCCTCGAAGTCCTCACTGGGCCGGGCGTCGCCGCCGTGGAAGAAGGTCCCCGACTCGTGTTCGACGACGTAGCCGACCGGGTGGTCGGCGTCAGGGTCGTGGGCAGGTTCGACGTGAATCCGGAGCGACCCGACTTCGAGCGTCTCACCTTCGGTTATTTCGGCGATATCGTTGCCGTCAACCCCATGCTCGTCGGTCCAAGCCTCTGCCGTCGCCACCGATGTCGGCGGCCCATAGAACGTCGCGTCGGTGCCGGTGAGAATCGGGGCCTGCGAGGGACCGTGCGTGTGGTCGGTGTGGTCGTGGGTCGCCAACACTGCGTCGGCTTCAACGACGTCTGTCGGCTCGAACGGGACCGGAATCATCCGGACGGTCCGCGGCGGGTCGCCGGTGCCGAGATACGGGTCGATAAAGACGGTCGTCCCGTCTGCGGCCTTCAACGCGAAGCCGTTGCAGCCGAGATACCAGACAGCTAGTCCGTCGGGTTCGGCGGCCGCGATTGCCGTCGGCAACCAGTCGCCCCAGTCGGAGTGAATCGTCATAGCGGCGCTTCGCCGTGGCGAGTCAAAAAGCCGGCCGGTTCGTTCTTTCAGCCACTGTATGCAAACGAGCGATGGACTCCAGAAACGTGCAGGTTTTACGCCCGCGGCCACAATCGCTGTGCAATGAGTCAGCAACCGGAATCGGACCGTACGGAGGGTGATCTCCGAAATACGGGGATGGAACTCAAACACGAGCGGACGTGGGACTACGAACTCGACCGCATCGTCGACGCCGTCGAAGAACGCGACGCGATGAAGGTCGGCCTCCAGTTCCCCGAAGGGCTCAAACGACGAGCCGGTCGTGTCGCCGACGACCTCCGGCGGCTGCTCCCCGACGAGACGACGGTGCTCCTCTCCGGCCAGCCCTGCTACGGCGCGTGCGACCTCGATACCTACATGATGCGGCGGACGGACGTGTTCGTCCACTTCGGCCACTCGCCGATGAAGGAGTCGGACAAGATAATCTACGTGCCGCTGTTTTCGAACGTCGAAGTCACGCCGATTATGGAGGAAGCCCGGGCGGAGCTCGCCGCTCCCGAAGAGGACGACGCCGTCGGCCTCGTGACAACCGCCCAGCACATGAACCGGTTCGATGAAATGCAGGCGTGGCTCGAAGAGCGCGGCTATACTGTCGAGACCCGTCGTGGCGACGAGCGGCTGACACACGAGGGGCAGGTTCTCGGTTGCAACTACGCCTCCGCCGATGTCGACGCCGACCAGATTCTCTACGTCGGCGGCGGGAAGTTCCACCCGCTCGGACTGGCGATGGAGCATCCGGACAAGAAGGTCATCATCGCCGACCCGGTCAACAACGCCGTCCACGTCGCCGACACCGAGCAGTTCATGAAACAGCGGTACGCCGCCGTTCACAAGGCGATGGACGCCGAGGAGTGGGGTGTCATCTTCTGTACCAAAATCGGTCAGGGCCGATGGGACACTGCCGAGGAAATCGTCGAGGCGAACGACAACGCCTACCTGATTACGATGGACGAGGTGACGCCCGACCGCCTGACGAACTTCGGGTTCGATGCCTACGTCAACACCGGCTGTCCGCGGATTACGACCGACGACGGACCGCAGTTCAAACAGCCGATGCTTACGCCCGGCGAATACAAAATCGCCATCGGCGAAAAGCCGATGGACAGCCTCTCGTTCGACACGTTCCACGGCACGTGGTAAGGCGACGGTCGCCTGCCTCGGGACAGCCTGGGCGGGAAGCCACCAACATATATCCGTGACATAGCCGAATCCCCAGCATGGTCTGCCCTCCCCGCCGATTCCTCCCGCCGGCCGTACCCGTCGCCGGCACCATCGCTGCCGTTCCGACGGTCGCCGCACAACCATCCAGTGAGGAGGTTGTGGCTGCCACCATCGGTGACGCCCTCGGCTCAATGCTGTGGGCACTGATTGCGCTTGCCTTTTGGGTTGTCATCGCCCCCGACTACAGCAGAGACGTTACCGACTGGAGCATCAAGCAGCCGGGCAGTGCATTTTTATATGGTGTCGCTGTCACGCTCGGCGTTGTCGTTGTCACGTTTCTCCTCGTCGTTACCGTCGTCGGCGTTCTCGTGGCGATACCGCTGCTTTTGGCGGTAGCGCTTGCCGTACCGCTGGGGTTTCTGGCAGTCGGCCGGACGGTCACAGACAGCCTGGGTGCGGCTGCCATTGTCGGCGTTGTCATCGCTGGTGTCACCGGGCTCGTTCCCGTTCTGGGCGGTATTGTTGGCTTCGTCTGTAGCTGTTTGGCGCTCGGCGGAATCTTCCTCGAGTACACCGAAGGAGACGACGGCCCTCGGGGGCGGCCAGACCGGCCACCGTCTACAGGTGACGACACGCCGTACGGGCCGTTGAGTGAAGACCCAGACCGGGCATCTGATTCAGGAGGCCACAGTTCTTCTCCCCCCGGCAGCCGGCAGACCGGGGGGTCGAACGACGGCCGCCCAGAAAAAGGAGCATCAGAGGATTGGGGGGCAGGTTCCAGCCGGAGCCTCCCAGAAGAGAGTCCAGAGGAGCGCCGCCGAGACAATCCGGACGACGCGCCCGAGGACCCGCCGGAAGACCCGCGTGAAGACCTGCCGGAAGACAGGTGGAACGAAAGCGTCGAGGACTGGGACTGGGGCCTCGATGAAGACGAAGACGAAGACGACCGGTAGCGCCGACTCACAGACGGCTCGCCTGCCGACACGGCTACTGTGTCGTACCTGAGGGTTTTAATAGTACGAGGCGACCCTCCAGTAGAGCGACAGAATGGGAAACCGGCAGCGAATGGCACAGCTCTCCGCCCGGGCGCGCGAAGACCCCGCCGCGGTTGTCGACTGTCTCCCGGAGCTACGGCAAGAGCTCGCGACGCTTGACCCGCGTCCGAGAGAACACGCCGCGGAGGTCGTCGCGACAATCGCCCACCACTACCCCGAAGCCGCCCGGACAGCCGTCGACGACATTCGGCCACTGCTTTCGGATGCGAACCCCGGCGTTCGGGCCGAGGCGGCTCGGGCGCTTGCTGAAGTCGCCACTACCTTCCCGGATGCCGTCTATCCATCCGTCTGTGACCTTCTCGACCGGCTTACCGACGACCACTACGAGAGCCGTGTCAACGCTGCCTGGGCGCTCGCCGAGCTTGCGACCGAGCAACCAGCCGGGCTCCGACCAGCGGTTGAGGCTCTCTGTGGTGTCCTTACCGACGACGTTGCGGCCGTCCGGGCCGGTGGCGTCTGGGCGCTGGCCGAACTCGCCGAGGAGTATCCCGAGCCGGTACGGAACGCAGTACCTGCGCTGCGGCGGTTGCTGGATGACGACGCGACGCTGGTCCGGGTCCACGCCGCCCGGGCGCTGGCGGTCCTTGCAGAAACACATCCCGACGCTGTCGAGCCGGCCCGAGTCGACCTCGAAGCGTTCGGTAACGGAGAGCCCGAAGACCTCCGAAAAGCGGTAACGTTCGCGCTTGCCCAGCTCGACGAACAGACCACCGAGGCGAAAGCAACCTCCACGGCCGGAGCTACTATCGACGACCCGCTCCCAGAGGAGGAGTGGATATTCGGCGGCTCCGACACCGAGACGACCGCGACAAGTTCCGGTCTCTCAGCCGGCGGCATTCCCGAGACAGTCCCAGATGTGCCGACACCGGACCTCAGCTACGACGACCTCAAAAAGCAGACCACGGTCGAAAACGGCGACCTGTCCGCCGTCTATCGGGCGGCTGCGTCGACCGAGAACGGAACTGTTCCGGTCGCGCTGAAGGAGCTTCGACCGTCGGACGGGGCGACACTTGACTCCGACCTCGCACACGAGGCCTACACCGAGGCGCGACGCTGGGAGGGCCTCGACGACCACGACCACATCGTCACTCTCGTCGACTACGGTCGTGAGCCGACCGTCTGGTTCGCAATGGAGTATATGGACGCCGGCCATCTCGCTGAGGTCGCCGACTCGCTCGCGTTCGAGCACAGGCTCTGGAGCGCACTGGTACTTACCCGTGCTATCCGGCGAGCCCACCGGGCCGGAATACTGCACCTCAATCTCAAGCCGGAAAACGTGCTCTTTCGGACCGTCGACGACGGGTGGGCGGTGCCGAAAATAAGCGATTGGGGTATGGAAATCCAGCCCCATCAAGACGACCACGACGTAGTGCCACGGTATGCGGCCCCGGAACAGCTCGCTGACGATGGCCGGACAGACGGTGTCACGGATGTCTACCAGCTCGGTCGGGCGTTCTATCAGCTCTTTACCGGACGGCCGGCTTTCGAGACGACGCCGGAGTGCCCGGCAGACATCGTCGAGGCCGAACCGCCAGCACCGAGCGACATCGCGTCAGTGCCAGCAGCGGTCGGAGACATTATCCGGACGGCGATGGCACCGAGCCAGCCGGACCGGTACGGAGCGGTCGTCTACCTGCAGGAGGAACTGGAGACTATCTGTGCCGACCACGGGGTGCCGACGACGTAGCGGCACGGGGAGCAGGGACGGAACGTCAGGGGGCGGAGAAGGCTACTTGCTGAGCTCGGCTGCTTCAAGCGCCGCTTCCGCCGAGTAGTCGTCGTGAACCACAAGCGAGACCGCACGGGCAATGTGTTCCGGCGACTCGTGCTGGAAGATGGTCCGGCCCATCGAGACGCCGGCCGCGCCGGCATCCATCGCCCCGCGGACATCGCGCAGTGATTCGAGGTCGCCGTCCGGGGAGCCGCCAGCAATGAGCACGGGGAGGCTCGTCGACTCACAGACGTGTTCGAAGCTCTCGGCGTCGCCGCTGTAGCCCGTCTTGATGAGGTCTGCACCGAGTTCTTCGCCGAGCCGGACAGCGTGGCCGAGAGCCTCGGGGTCGTCGCCCTCGATGTCAGGGCCGCGAGCATATGTCATCGCCAGTACGGGCAGCCCGTACTCAGCAGCCTGGTCGGTCAGCCGACCGAGTGCCTCTATCTGCTCGCGTTCGTACTTCGAGCCGACGTTGATATGGAACGAGACAGCGTCGGCGCCCGCCCGCAGAGCGGCCTCGACAGAGCCAGTGGCCCGCTTGTCGTTGGAATCGGGACCGATGGCCGTCGAGCCGTTGAGGTGGACGATATAGCCCGCGCCGTTTTTGTTGCCGTGGACGCGGTCGGCGATTCCTTTCTGTGTCAGCACCGAGTCGGCACCGCCGCGGGTGACGGCGTCGATGGTGGATTCGATGTCCTTGAGGCCGTTGACGGCCCCGAGTGTGATACCATGGTCCATCGGAACGACGACGTAGCGGCCGTCGGTTCCGACGCGGTCGAGACGTGCAGCAATCCCTGGTGTCATCTTATGTGTGAGTGTGAGAGTGTCCGTCAAGTTCGTTCCGGTCCCGGCTGACGTTGCTTGCCGGCGACCGCCCCCGATTTCAGTTCGCGGGCGAGCGATTCGAGTCGGTCAGCGACGACGTCTGGGGCGTCACCGTTCTCGTGGCCCTCCGCAACGATGTCGACGAGCGCCGAGCCGACGATAACGCCGTCGGCACCGGCAGCAACGACGGCTTCGGCCTGTTCGCCGCTGGAGATGCCGAACCCGACGGCCTTCGGCACGTCGTACGCTTCAAGCCGGGCGAGGGTTTCGGCGGTCCGGTCGGAGACATCCTCTCGCGCGCCGGTCACGCCAAGGCGGGCCTGTACGTAGACGTAGCCCGAGACCTGCTCCATCATCCGTTCGAGCCGGTCGCCGGCGGTCGTTGGGGCGACGATGAAGACCAAATCAAGGCCGTACTCGTCACACGCCTCCCGAAGCGGTCCGGCCTCCTCCGCAGGCAGGTCGGGGACGACAAACCCTTTGAGGCCGACCTCGGCAGCCCGCTCGACGAACGGCACGACGGGCTGGCTGCCCGCAGGGCCGTACTGGTAAATGAGGTTGTAGTAGGTCATACAGACTAACGGTACATCGACATCGAGCGTCTCGACGAACTCGAAGAACCGTTCGGGGGTCATGCCGCCCTCCAGCGAGCGAACGACCGCCTGCTGGATGGTCGGCCCCTCGGCGATGGGTTCCGAGAAGGGTAGGCCGAGTTCGATAACGTCGGCGCCGCCGCGGGCCAGCGCCTCGACGTAGGCCAGCGACGACTCGAAGTCGGGGTCGCCGGCCGCGAGATACGGAACGAACGCTGGCTCGTCGAAGGCGTCTTCGAGGCTCACTCCTCGAACACCTCCATCGTCGGTGCGGCATCGAGGCTCCGCTTTTCGGTCTCCTCAATCGCAGCCTCGAGGTCCTTGTCGCCGCGGCCAGAGACGTTGACGACAACCGGTTCTTCGATGGCTGCCTCGTCAGCACCGTCCGGGCCGAGCGTCTCCTCAAGAAAGCCGAACGCGTGGGCCGTCTCTAGCGCTGGGATGATGCCCTCTGCTTGCGAGAGCCGGTGGAACGCCTCCAAGGCGGGTTCGTCGCCGACGGTAACCGGAGTGACACGGCCTTCGTCGACGAGATGGGAAAGCTCCGGCCCGACACCGGAGTAGTCGAGCCCCGAGGAGACACTGTGGGATTCCATGATCTGCCCGTGGCTATCTTGGAGTAGCTTCGTACGCGCACCGTGGAGGACACCCTCCTCGCCGGTCGAAAGCGACGCCGAGTGCGGCGCGACGCCTTCCTCCTCGTCGACAGTCAGCGACGAGCCGCCGGCTTCGACCGCATAGAGGTCAACGTCGTCCGCAACGAACTCGGCAAACGCGCCCATCGTGTTGGAGCCGCCACCGGCACAGGCAACGACTGAACCGGGGAGTTCACCGAGTTGGTCGCGCGACTGCTGACGAATCTCTTCGGAGATAACCGAATGGAAATCACGAACCATCGCGGGGAACGGAGCGGGGCCAACGATGCTGCCGATGACGTAGTGGGTCCGTTCGACCGTTGTCGCCCAGTCGCGCATCGTCTCGCTTATCGCTTCCTTGAGCGTCCCGCGGCCGATATCGACCGGGTTGACTGCCGCGCCGTTGATGCGCATCCGGAAGACGTTCGGCCGCTGCCGGTTGATGTCACGGCGGCCCATATATATCTCACAGGGCATATCGAGATGGGCCGCGGCCATCGCCGTAGCGGTGCCGTGCTGGCCCGCGCCGGTTTCGGCGATAATGCGCTCTTTGCCCATGTACTTCGCCAAGAGCACCTGACCGAGAGCGTTGTTCAGCTTGTGTGCGCCACCGTGGAGCAGGTCCTCCCGCTTGAGATATATTTCGTGGTCGTATCGCTCCGAGAGTTGGTCGGCCCGCTGCAGCGGTGTCGGCCGTCCGCCGAAGTCCCGAAGCCGCTCGCGGAACTCGTCCATGAATCCGTCCTCGTTTTCCAGCACGTACCGCTCGTAAGCGTCTGTCAGTTCCTCGATGGCGGGCATCAGCGCCTCGGGGACGTACTGGCCGCCGTAATCGCCGAATTTGGTATCAGGTTCAGACATCTGTGAGTCGCTCCGTGTTCTCGCGGACATCGCCGTCCATGATGGCCGAGCCGACGAGCAGGCCGTCGGCACCGGCCGACCGCATCCGTGTCACGTCTTCGCGCGTCTCTATGCCGCTTTCCGCAATCAGGGTGACGCTCCCGTCGCGTAGCTCCGGAACCGATTCGACGACCGACTCGAACGTCGAGAGGTCGACCGAAAGCTCCGCGAGGTCGCGGTTGTTCACCCCGATGATATCGGCTCCGGCGTCAAGCGCTGTGCGGGCTTCCCCGGGGGTATGAACCTCCACAAGGACCTGAAAGCCGCGCTCCCGGGCCGCCGCCAGCAGTCCGTCGAGGTCATCGACGAACCGAGCAATAAGCAGTACGACATCGGACGCGACGGCGTCAAGCTGGGCCTCTCTGAGCAGGAAATCCTTCCGCAGAACGGGGACCGAAACCGCCTCTCGGACCCGGCGGAGGGTTTCGGTCGACCCGCCGAAATGCTCGGGTTCGGTCAGCACCGACAATGCCGCCGCACCGCCGGCGACCATCTCTTCGGCGAGTTCGACCGGGTCATCGGTCCGTTCGCCGTCGGTCGTCGGACTCGTCGGCTTGAGTTCCGCGATGACCGGCGCGCGGCCGCCGTCGGCAGCGGCATCGAGTGCATCGGGTAATGACCGCGCGTCGACGGTACAGCGCGTCTCGCCGCCGTCCCGCTCCTCGGCTGCCGAGAGGATAGAACGGACGGCTGGAGATAGCTCGCCACTAGTGTCCATTACTGTACATTGACGAACTCATCTGCACATAAGGGTTGCGCATCGGAGCCGTACGCGATGCTGCTCGGTGAGAAAAAACGGAAAATGTGAGGAACCTCAGACGTCGGGGGCTTCGCCGCCGAACTCCTCGATGAGTTCGGGCACGACCTCGAAGAGGTCGTCGACGATGCCGTAGTCCGCAATGTCGTAAATCGGCGCGTTCGGGTCCGTGTTAATCGCCACGATGGTGTCCGAACCTTTCATGCCGGCGACGTGCTGGACCGCACCGGAGATACCGATGGCGATGTAGACATCCGGCGTGACGACCTTCCCGGACTGGCCGACCTGCCGGTTGGCGGGCAGCCATCCGTTGTCCACAATCGGTCGCGACGACGAAAGCGTCGCGTCCAGTGCATCCGCCAGCTCTTCGACCAGCGGGAGGTTCTCCTCTTCTTCGATGCCACGACCGACGGAGACGAGCACGTCAGCCTCGCTGATGTCGACGTCGCCGCCGCCGACCTCTTCGAAGCCGTTGACCGTCGTTCCGAGCGCGTCCTCGTCGATGTCCGCATCGAACGCCTCGATAGCCGCGTCACCGTCGGCCTCGGCGGTCGGCCATTCGGCCGGCCGTACCGTCAGCGCATACTGGTCGGCGTCGATGTCGTAGGTCGTCTCGACCTTTCCACCGTACTGCTCGCGGGTCACCTCGACCGTCTCGTCGCCTTCCAGCCCGATAACGTCGGTGACAAGCGGAATGTCGAGGCTCTGGGCCACGGCAGGCGCGTAGTCGAGGCCGTTGACCGAGTTCGGCATCAAAAGCGCCGTCGGGTCAAGCTCGTCGTGGAGCTGCTCGATGGCCTGCGTGTAGACGCCGTGGTTGAACTCCTCGCCCTCGTCGACAGTGTAGATGGTGTCGACGCCGTCTCGGTTCAGCTCGTCGGCGAAGGCATCGACATCGCCGCCGATGACCGCCAGCGCGAGGTCGCCGCCGAGCTCGTCGGCGAGTTCGCGGCCTGCTGACACGAGCTCAAGGGAGACATCGCGGAGCTCGCCGCGTCGGTGTTCGGTAATCGCGAGAACCGTCATCCTTCAACCACCCCTTTGTCGCGGAGGAAGGCGGCAAGTTCACCGGCGGTTTGGTCTGCGTCGCCCTCCCAGATGGTGGCGTCGCCTTCGGATTCGGGCTCGTACATTTCAGTGCGCTCAACGGGCGACTCGACGACATCGGCATCGAGGCCGAGTTCGGAGAGGTCCTGTACGTCGAGGGGTTTGCGCTGGGCCTGCCGGATGCCGCGGAGGCTAGCGTAGCGCGGCTCGTTGATACCGGTCTGGATGGTGAGGACGGCGGGCAGGTCGACATCGGTCAGCTCCTCGATACCGCCTTCGAGTTCGCGGTGGACGCTGGCGGTTTCGGCGGCGTCGTCGAGGTCGAGGTCGTTGACGACGGCTCCCCATTCGAAGTCGAGGAGCTCGGCGAGTGCGACGCCGGTAGCGCCGTTGGAGTCGTCGCCGGCCTGGACGCCGGAGAGGACGAAGTCGGGGTCTTCGGCTTCGGCGACGGCGGCGATGATTTCGGCCTTGGCGTCGACATCGAGGAACTGGGTGCCTTCGAGAGCGTCGTCCCATACGCGGATGGCGCGGTCGGCTCCCTTCGCGAGGGCCATCCGGATGGTCTCATCGGCGCGTTCGGGGCCGATGGTGACAGTGACGACTTCGACGTCGTCGCGCTCCTCGCTTATCTGTACGGCTTCCTCAACGGCGTAGTCGTCCCATTCGTTGAGGTCGTATTCGAGGGAGCCTTCGTCGATGTCGAGTCCGGAGATATCGAACTCGTCGTCGACTTCGGCCACCTCTTTGACGGTGACGAGTATTTTCATGCGGCTAGTCACCAGAAAGGTCGGACTATCCCGGGTTAAACGTTTCCGAATCGTACGCCGTTTGTCGCGGGTTTATACTCCGGTAAACACTGTTTGACGGCGATAGAAACCGAAAGAAACACAGACCCGGTTTTTATTGCTGCTATCGGGTCGTGAGGGACTGCAGCCGGGAGTGCTCACAGTTCAGAGCGGCATCGGTCCTCGGCCGCTCTCGCCGGCCGACTGTCGGGCCTGCGAGAGCATCTCCGAGACGGGCTGGCCGTACTCGTATCCGGGTACGATGCCTTCCATGTATGTTCCCTCGACGTATTCGGCTATCGCTTTCGTCATGTCGGGGACGTGGTCGGCGTTACCCCATTCAAACCCGAAGACGGCGACCGCATCGCCGGCCTCCTCGAACACTCGCTGTTCGTCGAGTTCGAGGTCCTGTCTAACCGCCATCGGCGCGTCTTCGAGCCGTCGGTCGTAGGTATCGAACCAGCCGTCCTCGACCGCCGGGCCGACGACTTCCTCAGTCGCCGACGACAGCATCGGTGCACGGACTTCGACAGTATATGAAAGCGCCCAATCGTCCGTTTCTTCGGCGGTGACACGGCCGTCGAACGTCGTCGTCGTCACGGTGAACCACTCGCCGTCGCGCTCGAAGGCATCGTGCCGCTCGAAGGCTCGAACCGCCTTCTCGGGGAGTTCGTCGCTCATCGGCATATGGTACGCGAGCAACCCTCAAAAGGGCGTCGCGAAGGGCAAGCGGTACCGCGGAGAACATATTCGCACGAGTCTTTATTGATTCTGACCACGGGCGTAGAACCGAATGATTGGCGCGAAGCGCTTCGGCAAGAAGCTCGCAGCAGGATACGGTACCGACATCGACCTCGGCCCGGAGCCGAGCAAAGCGGAGATACGGGACGCTGTCAAACAGCTCAAACGTGAAGAAGGGCTCTGTGGGCGGCGTATCGGCGAACAGCGACTCGGTCCGTACTTTATTTCGGGCGACGACTACGGGCAGCGAGAACTCGACTTACTGGATGAGGCAATCGAAACCGAGTATGCGGGTTCCGACCTCTGCATCCAAACCCGGCGGTCCGAATGTAGCCGCCTCCGCGGTGGTTGTAAGGGCAACCAGTAACGCCTGAGTGAAATCGGATGCCGCTTGCGCACACGCATGCGAGGGGAGGGATTCGAACCCACGGACCTCTACAGGAGCGGATCTTAAGTCCGCCGCCTTTGTCCAGACTCGGCCACCCTCGCGCGGTTGAAACTAACCGCGTGGGGGATTAAGAGTCCACGGTTCGGCGCGGAGCGGCCGAAGCTCACCAATCGACGCTCAGCGTGCCGTCGCCCTTCGGGTCGGGGGCGAGTTCCTCGTCGGTCCGTCGGTCGACGACGTGGATGACGCCACGGTCCTTTTTTGCCGGGCAGGCTTCGGCCGCTTCGATGTTGTGTTCCAGGTCGGACTCGTCGAAAAAGTACACGTCGGGCTTTGCGATGCCGGTGTCGATGTCCATCTCCCAGTTGGCCGACACCTCCGCGCACTTGCCGGCCGCGATGCATTTGTTGGCCTCGAAGATGATCTTGTATGGGGCCGCTTCGACTGGCGGCGCGTCCCCTTCGCCGATGTCGCTTGGGTCGACAGGTTCGTCGGGCATACCTACACTCGGTCGGCACCGGGTTTGGGTGTAACGGAAGTTCCCGCTGCTTGCCTTGGTGCGGCCGCTGCGTGCTCGGACCTATTGTCAGCTGAATCAGTCGGACGACCGAACGACGACGTTATATCGCAACGCCTGAAAGCGCAGGTAACGATGACCGACACAGGGGAGCGCGACGGCAGCCGGGCCGTCCGCAGCGTCCGCTGGCTTGGAAGCAGGCTCCCATTTCTGCTCACCGCTATCGTCGCCGTGCTCTCTGTCGTTACGGGCATCGTAAATATCGGTGCGACGGGTGTCTCGGGCCCCTTTGCGGCCTACATTCCGGAGGCGATGGCTCGAACGGCTGGCTTTACTGGTGCACTGACCGGGTTTTTGATGCTCCTCAGCGCGTACGGGCTCCGCCGGTGCTATCGCATCGCGTGGTACTCGACGCTGGTGTTGCTACCGATAACGGCCCTGCAGGGGCTGGCTCAGTCGAGCGTCGTCTCCTATCCCCTAGTGGGACTTTCGGCCATCTCGCTTCCGGTCGTTCTACTCAACTACAGCTACTTCGACCGCGCTGCGAACCTCACAACAACCCAGTTGGCATCGCTCGCGGCCGTAGTTTTTGTACAGGTCTACGGGACCATCGGAGCCTATGCGCTTCAAGACGAGTTCGAAGGCATCAATACGATACTTGATGCGTTCTACTTTACGCTTGTCACTGCTTCAACGGTCGGCTACGGCGACATCACTGCAACGACACAGTTCGGCCGGCTCTTTTCGATGTCAGTGCTCTTGACCGGCGTGTCAAGCTTCGGTGTCGCCGTCGGTACACTCCTTGGACCGCTCATCGAAGCCCGTCTTGCAACCGCACTCGGAAACATGAGCGACAAACAACTCGATTTGCTCGATGACCATTTCATCGTCATCGGCTACGGCGACCTGACAGAACCGATTCTCGAAAGCCTCGGTACCGCTTCGGCGGTCGTTGTCGTTCCCGACCCAGAGGATGCAAAGCGGCTTCGCGACCGCGACTACGAAGTCATCACGGCCGACCCGAGCGACGAGGACCCGTTACAGCGAGTCCACATCGAGCGTGCAAAGGGGCTCATCGCCGCCACAAACGACGATGCGCAGGACGCGATGACTGTCTTGACCGCACGGGAGTTGAACCCCGAGCTCCGAATCGTCGCGGCCGCGACCGATAGAGAAAACGTCCGTAAGCTCCGGCGGGCAGGAGCAGACACGGTGTTGAGCCCATCTGTCCTCGGCGGCCGGTTGCTCGTTGAGTCGGCGTTCGGCAACGACGACCCCGAACAGGTGCTCAACGAACTGCTCGGTGTCGGAAAAGACTGACAGCTAGAGCTTGGTCGTCGCCTCAAGCGCGATGCGGATGGCGCGGCCGACGTTGTCCTTGGCTTTCTCCGGGAGTTCCTCGTCGTCGGTTTCGCCTTTCTGGGTCCCTTCGATGAGGTTCCCGTCGACAGTACAGATAGCGCCGGCGCTGAGCCCGTTCCGGCGTGCGAGTGTAAACAGCGCGGCGGCCTCCATCTCGACACAGAGCAGTCCTGCCGCCTCCCACTCAGCGACGTAGGTCTCCGTCTCAGCGTAGAATGCGTCGTCGGTGGCGATAGGGCCGACGTGGACAGGTGCATCGCGCGCCTCGGCCGCGTCGACCAGCGAGTCGAGCACTTCGTAGTCAGGAACAGCCGGCACCGCCGTCGACTCGTATCGCTTCGTGGTTCCTTCGTCTTTGGCCGCCCCCGTCGCGACAACCATATCCCCGATTTCGATGTCCGACTGGAGCGCGCCCGTCGTTCCGACGCGGATGAACGTCTCGACGCCGACCGCGGCGAGTTCTTCGGCGGCGATTGCGGCTGACGGCGACCCGATGCCGGTCGAGCAAATAGTCAACTCACGACCCTCGTAGGTGGCGTTTACGACCTTGTACTCTCGGTTCTCCGCGACGACTTCGCTGTCGTCGCAGTGGTCGGCGATACGGTCGACCCGCCCGGGGTCGCCGGGAACGAGTGCGATGTCTGCGAGTTCGCCCGATTCGACGAGGAGATGCGGCTGCTTTGCCATACTGGTACCGACGACCAGCGCCGTCAAAAGTCGGTCGGCTCGACGGCATCGAGCCGCCGCGGTAGCGCCGGCAGGTGGGCGGGGCTCGAAAGGCAGATGTCAGCTTCAGCCGCGTCGCCGTCACCGACGTAGACTGTCCGGTAGCCGCGCTCGGCTGCGGGCCGGATGTCGTACTCAACGCTGTCGCCGACCATAACGTAGTCACCGGCCGGCAGCGCTGCAGTGATGGCGTCGAACGGGGCGTTGTCGGGCTTGAACGCCTCCACGTCGTCGGCGCAGACGACCGCGTCGACGTGCGGTTCCAGTCCGGTCTCGGCGAGTTTCCGGCGCTGTACGGGACCGTAGCCGTTCGTGACGATGCCAACCGACGACAACGAGGCCAGCAGGTCACCGACACCGTCGGGAACGGTCGTCGCAGCCAGTTCGGCCTCGATGTGTGCCTCGGCGAGCCGCTCCGGGTCGACATCGAGGCCAGCGTCCCGGGCCGCCCGTGCGGCGCCGAGGTAGGGGCTCTCATCGAAGGCACAGAACGTCTCAACGTACCCGGTTCTGATGATATCGGCGGCGTCGTCGGGCGGCTCGACACCCACCGCCTCGCAGGCATTCCGGAAGATGCCCGGGATGTCCGGCTCGTAGGTGACGAGCGTCCGGTCAAAGTCGAAGAGATAGCCGACGGTCACGCTTGCTGCTAGGAGAGCACGCAGATATACCGTTTATGCCGCGCTATCGGGGCTGGTCTTTCCGGAGGTCGTTGATGCGGTCCCACGAGAGGTCGATGTCGACACCGCGAGTGCCTGCCGCGAGCGCACCGGCGGCGTTGGCGACCGAAAGCGCCCGCTCTGGGTCAGTATCCTCGAACCACGCTGCGAGAAAGCCCGCGGCGAACGCATCGCCCGCACCGGTCGTATCCCGAACCGTTTCGATGTCGAATCCGGGGTGGGATATCTCCGCACCCTCTGGCCCGGCACAGACGGCTCCGTCGCCGCCGAGTTTGGTGATTCGCCACGGCACCGCGATATCGACGGCGGCGGCCTCCCGCCGGTTGACAAAGAGCAGGTCAGTCCGACGGAGTGTTGTGCTGTAGTCGCGGCTATCGACGCGGCGTCCGGGGTCGAAGCTCACCAGAACGTCGTGGTCGACGGCCCGCTCTGCCAGTTCGGCCGCAGTCTGTGGGTCCTGTCCGGTCAGATGCAGCATGTCGGCGTCGACAAGTGCTTTGGAGGGGAGGTCGTCGGCCTCGAACGCCTCGTTTGCCCCCCCGCTTTCGAGCATCGCAACCTCGCCGTCGTCGTCTGTGAACACATACTTCGCTGTCGTTTCGGCATCCTCGACAGTCCGGACGTACTGTCGAACGTCCGCCCGTTCGAGCCGCCCACGAGCGCTATTGCCCCGGTCGTCGTCGCCGACGCTGCCAAGCATCGCCGGCGCACAGCCGAGCGACGACAGCCCGACGGCGACGTTAGCGGCACTGCCACCGCCCGATTCGGTCCGGTCTTTGATTCGCCCCTCGCTGTCGGGGGCCGGCAGCCGGTCGACCCGAAGCCGGATGTCCCAGTTGAGATGGCCCGCACAGACGACGCGCATGCCGTCGGCTCCGTCGGCGATACATAAGAAACGCTCGTCGGGCAGACAGCAGTAGCTACGAGTCGGTGCTCGGTCGGCTGACCAAGAAAGACGCCAAAAAAACGGCGGTCGTCAGCGGACGGTGATGGACACGGTAGACGGCGGCAGCTTATTCGGCGTCGCCGGTCTCGATGGGGGCACGGATGGTGTTGCCCCACTCGGTCCACGAGCCGTCGTAGTTCTGGACGTCATCGAAGCCCAGCAGTTCGGCGAGAACGTACCACTCGATGGACGACCGCTCGCCGACACGGCAGTAGGTGATGACCGACTGGTCTTCGGTGATGCCGACATCCTCGTAGAGTTCACGGAGTTCGTCCGGGCCTTTGAACGTTCCATCATCGTCGAGCACTGACGTGGTGGGGACGCTCTTTGCGCCGGGGATATGGCCGCCACGCTGGGCAGTCTCCTGTAGTCCTTCGGGAGCGATGACTTCGCCGGTGAACTCCTCCGGCGAGCGGACATCAACGAGCGGAATGCCGGAGTCGATGGCCTGCTCAACGTCGCTCTTGTAGGCGCGAATGCTCTCGTAGGGGCCGGAGGCTTCGTATTCTTGGGCGGCGAACGCCTGCTCGTCGGCAGTTAGTGGATAGTCGTTTTCGACCCAGTAGGGCTTTCCACCGTCGATGATGCGGACGTCATCGTGACCGAAGTACCGGTACTGCCAGTAGGCAAACAGCGCAAACCAGTTGGGAACGCGGCCGCCACCGTAGAGAACGATAGTCGATTCCTCGGTGATACCAGCCTCGGCGTTTAGCTCCTCGAAGGCGTCCTTGTCGAGGATGTCGCGGGTCGTCTCGTCGCTGAGGTCGTCGTCCCAGTCGAAGAATATCGCACCCGGGATGTGGCCCTCCTCGTAGGGGGTGTACTCCGAGTCGGCGGTCACCGTCGGATTGTTCACTTCGAGAAGACGATACTCGGGGTCGTCAGATTGGAAGTCCTCAAGGTGCTCTTCTACCCAGTCGGCCGAAACGAGCGTCGGTGAATCGTGTTCCGTCATGCATCCCATCATATGGTCGGGGTATATAAACCGGTACTCGTAACGGGGAGTTTGGCAGTCGTCGATGACGGGGCAGAAGGGCCGGCTGCTATCCCGTAAGCGGCCGGCTACACGGCCTGTCCGAACGGAGCTGGGTCTCCTGTTCCGTCCCTGAAAGGAGCATACGTTTCTGGTATATCTGTCGAAAAAACAGGCGAGCGGCTACAGCAGCGCAAAGAGCACCAGATTGTGGAATCCGGGACCGAAGCCGACGGCCGCAACGAGACCCAAGACGAGATACCCCTCGGCAGGCGCCTCGCGGACGTAGCTTTCAAACAGCACGACGATGGCGCCCCCAAGCGCTATTTTCACGAGCGCGAACAGCCAGCCGCCGCCGATGTCGGGGGGGAGCGCCGCACCGGCTTCGAGGATTATCCTGGACAGCGGCGTCTGCTCGCCGAAGCCAAGCAGGTCGTAGCCGACGGCCGTTGAAATACCGTCGAGTGTGTGACCGAAGACCGCAAGGACGCCGACAGCGCCGGTTGCGGACACTTCGGCGGTCCGACTGAGGAGCACCCAGGCGACCGCGGTTGCGGCAATCGAGGCAGCAAGAATCACTGCTGACCCGGCGGCGCTCGTTCCCATCGTGTCCGGAGTCTCCGCCAGCGCGGCCGCGACGAGTGCGGCAGCAAGCAGCACACTGCCGGAAGCCGCGAGCGGCCCGGCAGCCCCAGTCAACGACCATGTCGACCCATCCCTATCGGCGACGCCAGCCCAGACACCCCCGGCGAGGACACCGACCGAGACGTAGACTGCGGGTGCGCTGAAGAGTGGCGCGAGCGGCTCCGGGGCCGCGCCGGCCTGATAGAGTGCATACAGCGTACCCCCGGCAGCCATCCACGGTGCCAACGCCGCCACCGTTCGCTCTGTGACCGGCGGCCGACGCCGATACAGTAGCACGACCGCCACCACCCCTCCGAGCGCCAATGCGGCGAGGTACGGCAGCGCCGGCAATGCGAAATCCGATGGGAGTACCACTACCCGTGTCCGGGTCGTCGTCGTTGGAAAACGTTGCGATTGCGGTTCCGCGGCCGCCTGTCCGGACGCGCCGAACACAACCCCTTTTGCCGCACCGGTCGAATCCGGACGTATGAGTGTCGACCTCAGCGACGAGAAGTTCGAGAAACACCGTGAGGCCGGCGAGATTCTCGCACAGGTCCGCGAGGAAGCCGCCGAGCGGGTCGAGGTCGGTGTGAGCCACCTCGACGTCGCCGAATACGCCGAAGAGCGCATTCGCGAACTCGGCGGCGAGCCGGCTTTTCCGGTCAACATCAGCATCGACGAGGAGGCCGCCCACGCAACGCCAGCCCCCGACGACGAAAGCGAGTTCGGCGAGGAGATGGTGAACCTCGACATCGGCGTCCACGTCGACGGCTGGCTTGCCGACACCGCCGTTACCGTCGACCTCTCCGGAAACGCCGAACTGGCGGAGGCTTCCGCCGAAGCGCTTGAGGCGGCCATCGACGTCGTCGAGCCGGGCGTCCACACGGGCGAAATCGGCGCCGAGATCGAGTCAGTCATCGATGGCTACGGCTACAACCCGGTTGTCAACCTCTCGGGACACGGCCTCGGCCACTGGGAGCAGCACACCGAACCCAATATTCCGAACCGCGGCGTCCAGCAGGGCGTCGAACTGGAGGTCGGCGACGTGGTTGCTATCGAGCCCTTCGCAACCGACGGCGGCGGCAAAGTGAGCGAGGGCGCCACGGAAGAAATCTACGCGCTCGAACGGGAGGCGAGCGTCCGCGACCGCGGGGCACGACAGGCGCTCGAACAGATTGTCGAGGAGTTCAAGACGCTTCCCTTCGCCCGCCGATGGCTGGAGACGAGCCGCGCCGAGATGGCGCTTCGGCGACTCAAGCAAAAGAACGTCGTCCACGGCTATCCCGTCCTCAAGGAAGAGGACGGCTGTCTTGTCAGCCAAAAGGAGCACACGGTGCTCGTGACCGAAGACGGCTGTGAAGTGACGACGCGGCCGCGCTAGCGACACGGATACGGCGCGTCTGTCGGCTGCCTTACTCGTTGTTCATTCGAATCGACCGCTCCCGGCCGCAGAGCCGACACGATGTAACGCGATACGGCTCCCGGGAGAACTGCGCGTTTTCCGCCCGGTCGCTCTCGGTACGGAGCTCAATGCTCACGTCGTGTGGCGTCTCCCGGCCGCAGTCCGCACACGGTTCTGTCATTCCAGCGTCATCGTCGTCGATTCGGGTTGCCATGCGTGGTCGACGCTATCGACGGGAGGGGGATAAAGCGGGAGTTCGGTTGCAGACCGTTCAACCGTTTACCGAAATCCGGGGGGATTCGCGGCGGCGAGCGAAGATTGTTCCAGATAGTTCTAGAGCGTTTAACAAGGCATCTAAGGCACTCTCATTCTAGCCAGCATCTGCTGAACAGCCAAAATATTTAAATACAACCTTCGGCATCTGGAGGCGCGAACATCCGTGCGCTTCATCCATCAGGGGGTTCATCATCCACCATGGACCAGGTGTTCGCGCCGTGGCGCATCAAGTGGGTCGAACGCGAGGACAAAAACGAGGCCATCGATGGGTGCCCGTTCTGTGTGCTTCCGGAGCGTGACGACGCCAGTGAGTCGCTGGTCGTTGCCGAGTCCGAACACGCCTTCGTGCTGCTGAACAACTATCCCTACAACCCCGGTCACGCGATGGTCATCCCACGACCGCACGTCGGGGAGTATCCCGAACTGGAGCCGGATGTCCTGTTCGACCACGCGCGGCTCAAGCAGCGCACCATCGAAGCGCTCAATGCGGCCTTCGAACCCGACGGCATCAACGCCGGACTCAACCTCGGCGAGGCGTCAGGGGGGTCCATCGACGACCACCTCCACACCCATCTCGTCCCGCGGTGGCACGGCGATACGAACTTCATGCCGGTCTGTTCGGACACGAAAGTCATCGTCCAGGCGGTCGAAGAAACCCACGAGCAACTCATGGAGGCGTTCGCCGCCCAGCCCGATACGGAACCGCTCGACAGCGGTGCCGTCTTTGTCGACATCTAATCGCGCGTTTTCGTCGCCGAAACCACCGGTTCGACCGCTCTAATCCTGTCACTTATCCGGACAGTCCTCCAACAGCAGCCAATGCGAACCACCGCGGCCGAGGAGGCGGGGTTGGAAACCGAGACCGCGCGTCGGCGGTTCAGCCGCGCCAGCCTCGTCAACGTCGCGGGGAACGCGGTGAAGATTCTTGTGGAGGGTGCTGTCGGCCTCGCGTTCGGGTCGGTGGCGCTGCTTGCCGACGCTGCTCACTCAGTGGCCGACCTCGTTGCTAGCGCTGTTGTGTTGGTGTGGGGCCGTAGCGTCTACACCGACCCGGACGAAAACCACCCACACGGCCACCAACGGGTTGAGCCGCTGGCGGCGCTCTTTGTCGGGAGTCTCATCGTGCTCCTTGGGCTCAACCTCTTTTATGAGTCGGCAACCGGGCTTGTCGCCGGCCCGGAGGTGCAGTTCCACCCGCTCCTCGTCGGGGCGTTGCTCTTTGCGATGGCGGATATGTATCTACTGTACTGGTATACGACGCACATCAACGAGTCGGTCGGCTCCTCGGCGCTTGAAGCGCTGGCCATCGACTGTCGAAACGATATCTACACCACTATCGCGGCTCTCTGTGGCGTCATCGGCGTTTTCTTCGGCTATCCGCTCTTCGACGCCGTCGCCGGCGGGTTGGTGAGCGTTCTGGTCGTCTACCAGGGGTTCGAAATCAGCCGCGAGAACGTCTCGTATCTCGTCGGTGCGTCACCGTCGGACCAGCAGCGTCAGCGCGTCGTCGAGACGCTTACCGACCATCCGGCCGTCCACGGTGCCCACGATGTGGCGGTCTTCTACGACGGGACCGACATCGAGGTCGAAGCCCATGTCGAAGTCGACGGCGAGCTAACACTCGTTGAGGCCCACGACATCGAGACGGAGCTGGTCTCGGCGCTGCGGTCGCTGGAGTCAGTCGGTGACGTGCATCTCCATCTTGACCCGGCCGGCATCGGAGAATGGAAAGACGCGGCGGTGAACGAACAGCGAGGGCCGGAGACTCAGACCGGCTCGCCGAAGCAGTAGACGGTCTCGCTGTCAGTAATTGTAACATCTAGCATGTCGCCCGGGTCGATGTCGTGCTCTGTGGCATCGGTAACGATAACCTGCCGGTAGGCTTCGTCGCGGCATTTCACCGAATCGCCGGTCCCCTGCTCGACAACCAGCACCTCGCGTGTCTCGCCGACCATCGAGCCGTAGACCTCTCGACAGATATCCATCTTCAGGTCGGTCATCGCCTTCGAGCGCTCCTTCTTTATCGTTCCACCGAGCCCCTTCATGTCGGCAGCGTCCGTACCTGGGCGCTTCGAAAAGCGAGTGACGTTGATTTTCTCGGGACGAACCTCTGCAAGCAGTTCCATCGACAGCTCGTGGTCGGCCTCGTCCTCTGTCGGGAAGCCGACGATGAAATCCGTCGACAGCGTCCAATGGTCGAGCCGCTCGTCGAAGGCGTCGACGATGTCTTTGAACTTCTCGACGCGGTGCTGCCGGCGCATGTCTTCGAGGACATCGTCGCTACCGGACTGCACCGGGGCGTGGATGAAGTTGTAGAGCTTCTCGTTTTCGGCGAAGACATCCGCCAGTTCCTCGTGTATCCCGTGGACGCCGCCGGGGTTTGCCATCCCGAGCCGGACGCGGAACTCGCCGTCGATGTCGCAGATGCGGTCCAACAGCTCGGGGAGTTTCCGCTCGCCCGTATCCCAGCCGTACACGCCGGTGTCTTGACCAGTGATGCGGAGCTCCTTTGCCCCCGCGTGAACCAGCGCTCGAGCCTTCTCGACGTTTTCCGCAACTGGCGGGGAGTCGACCCGGCCGGTCGCGAATTTCGTGATGCAGTACGAGCAGTTGCTCATACAGCCGCGAGCGATGGGGAGGATGCCGACAACACCGTCGAGCACCGGCTCGGCGTCGGGCGTCGTCGTCGGACATTCGCCGTTTGTGACCGCCGTCGGAACGTCTTCCCAGTGGAGCACCTGTGCGTCGATGTCGCCGAACTCGTCGCCTTGGGCGAGTGCCATACAGCCGGTGACGATGAGGTCAGCCGTCTCGGCTTCGAGTTCCTCGGCCCGCCGGAGCATGTTTCGCTCGGTCTTCTCGACGACCGTGCAGGTGTTGAGAATGGCCACATCGGCTTTCTCGGGGGTGTCGACGCGGTAGTGGCCCGCGTCGCGGAGCTTCCGCTCTATCTGGCGGCTCTCACCCCGGTTCGACGTACAGCCGTACGTCTCGATGTGATAGGTGGCCATCGGTTATCCGCGGTAATGGGTCGGCACGCAAAAGGGCGACGTTTCGGACGGCTCGCCGCTACGTCTCGAAGGCCGCCGGGTCGAAGCCGTCGACGATGGCAGCGCCCGCAGAGGCGCCGATGCGGTCGGCGCCGGCATCGAACATCTCGACAGCCGCCTCAAAGCTGCCGATGCCACCGCTGGCTTTGACGGGGAGGTACTCGGCCATCGTCTCGACGGCCGCGACAGTCGCATCCCCATTGAACCCCGTCGCTGTCTTGAGGTACGCCGCATCGGCGTCTGCGGCGAGTTCGCAGGCGGTCCGAAGCTCGGACGCCGACAGCAGTGGCGCCTCAACGATGACCTTTACCGGCACGGGGACGGCGGCGACGACCTGTTCTATCTCCGCACGGACGGCATCGGTGTCGCCGCCCCGCAGTCGGCCGACGTTGATGACGACATCAATTTCGTCAGCCCCGGCCTGCCAGACCGTTTCGGCTTCCGTGGCTTTCGTCTCCGTGGCGTGCTGGCCGTGCGGGAAGCCACAGACGGAGACGAGTGTCACGTCCGGGGCGTAGTCGGAAGCGGCCTCAACGTAGCAGGGCGGCACGCAAGCGTTCATCCCGTACTCCGCGGCGGCATCAAGCACCGCCTCGACATCCCCGGGCGCTGTCTCCGGGCCGAGGACGGTGTGGTCGATGCGGGCGGCAAACGTATCGCGGTCCATACCGTGTTATCGCAACGCCCTCAATTAAATAATACGCAGCCGGCACCGGAGACAGGACGCCCGCCCGGTCACGGAACGACCGCCGCGGGTCTTTTTGTCCCCCCGAGCGAACGGCACCCATGGACGAGACGCCGGAGCTCCATTCCGATGTCGAGGAGACTGCCCGCCGTATCGCGGAGATGGAGGTCCGTGGAGCGGCTTCGATAGCCGATGCCGCTGCCGCTGCACTAGGAACGCAGGCTGCGACAGCCGAAAGCGAGACACCGGAAGCGTTCCGGCGGACAATGCGCGCGGCTGCTCGACGGCTCTACGAGACGCGGCCGACGGCGGTCAGTCTGCCGAACGCGTTGCGGTATGTCCTGTCCGGAATGGACGGCGACGATGTCGAGACGCTTCAGACCACCGTCCAACAGCGCGTGTCAGCATTCCGGGACGACCTCGATGACGCACAGGACCGGCTCGGGCAGATAGGGGCTGGGCGGTTTAGCGACGGCGATGTCGTGATGACCCACTGCCACTCGTCGGACGCCCTATCGTGTATCGAGGCGGCCGTCGAGTCGGGGGCCGACATCGAGGCTGTCGTCAAGGAGACCCGTCCGCGGAAACAGGGGCACATCACCGCCAGCGAACTCCGCGAACTCGGCGTGCCGGTGACGCTCATCGTCGACAGCGCCGCCCACAGTTTCCTCGACGACGTTGACCACGTCCTCGTCGGGGCCGACAGCATCGCCGCCGACGGCAGTGTCATCAACAAAATCGGGACCGCCGGCCTCGCCGTGTCGGCCCGTGACCGCGGGGTTCCGGTCGTCGTCGCCGCCCAATCCATCAAGCTCCACCCGAAGACGTTGACGGGGACGGCCGTGGCAATCGAGCGCCGGGATATCAGGGAGGTCCTCGACGAGGAGACACATGAGGACATTGGCGCTGCTGAGGTCGCCAACCCGGCCTTCGACGTAACACCGCCGCGGCACGTTGACGCCATCGTCACCGAACACGGCCAGTTCCCGCCGGAGAGCATCGTCACACTGATGCGAGAGCTGTTCGGCGACAGCGTCTCCGAACCGTGGACGGACCCAGACGGAACCGGGGCGACCGGGGCCAGCGCCGCTTCAGGTGGCGAGTAGAAACGGTTTTGTGTCCGACCGCTTGAGGTACACCCGGGAACCGCACGACCGCAAATCCGACTCGCCGGCCGCTTGGCCGGCTTGGGATTGCGGTAGTGCTGGCGGCGAGGCCCGTGTGGCCGTGCCGCCGTCTACGCAACCAGCGGTCCGTGCAGTTCCAATCAGCACAGCAAACTATGGCACGAATGCATTCCCGCCGTCGCGGGTCGTCCGGTTCGGACCGCCCGACGGCAGACGAACCGCCGGAGTGGAGCGAAGTAGACGAAGACGCAATCGAAGACCGCGTCGTCGAGCTTGCCGAGGAAGGCTACGACCCGAGCCAGATCGGCCTCAAGCTCCGCGACGAAGGTGTACAGGGTGTTCCGGTCCCTGACGTGAAGCTGGCGACCGGCAAGAAGGTCACCGAGATTCTCGAGGAAAACGACGCCGAAAACGAGCTGCCGGAAGACCTCCGCAACCTGATGGAGCGGGCCATCCGGCTCCGCGAGCACATGGACCGGAACCCCGGCGACGCCCAGAACAAGCGGGCGCTCCAAAACACCGAATCGAAGATTCGACGCCTCGTCGACTACTACCGCGGCGACAAGCTCGACGAGGAGTTCACGTACAGCTACGAAGACGCCAAGGACCGACTGGAGTAACACACGCCGATGTCAGCCGCCGGCCACCCGGAACCAGCCCGCGACCGCGTCGCCGCGACGCTCCGTGACGCCGAGTTCGTTCGGCTCGTCGCGACCGCCGACGGCGACGCCCTCGCAGCCGCAGGGCTGCTCGCCAGCGGACTGGACGCCGCCGAGGTACCCTATCAGGTGAGCCTCGCGGCCGTTCCGGACCCACCGGCGACAGACGCGGACTGTACGGTCGCCGTCGGCACCGACGGCGGCGACGTAACCGTCAGCGAGTCGCCGCTTGCGGTCGCCGCCGCCGAAATCGTCCGCAGTCTCGCCGCGGAAGCCGTCGACGCTACGCTCGCACTCGCCGGCGCGTACTGTGCCGGCTACGAACCCGAAGGGTGGCTGCTCGAACAGGCCGGCCTCGAACGAGCACCCGGAATCGCTATCCCGACCGACGACAGCATCGAGGGGCTTGCAGGCTCGACACTCCTGCATGCCGGGTTCTCTGGCGACGGCGAGGCCGCAGCGGCCGCGGTCGCTGACCTCGAAACCGCCGACGGTCGGTCGCTGGCTTCGCTGGCCGCGCTTTCGGCCGTGGAGGATGCGCCGCCACGAGCCGCCAACGCGGTGCAGCGATTCCTGCATCCTCACTCCGTCGACCGCTTCGAGACACTCGGCGGCTTCGCCGACGTGCTGGATGCGGTCGCCAGAGAGCACCCCGGAAGTGGCATCGCGCTGGCGCTGGGCCACGACATCGAGGAGACGGCGCTGGAAGCGTGGCGTAGCCACGGCCAGCGCGCCCACGAGGCCGTTCGCTCGGCCTCGTCGAGCCGCTATGACGGCGTCTCCGTGGTCCGCGTCGACGGCGCAGCCCCGGACACGCTCGGGACTGTCGCCCGGCTCTGGTTCCACTATCGGAGCCCGGAGCCGACCGTCGTCGCCGTCACCGACGGCGCTGCAGCGGTCACAGCCGAGGGCGCAGTCGAGTCGCCGCTCCGGGAGGCCACGACGGCTCTCGGCGGCCGGTCGACCGCACGAAACGGCCACGGAACGGCCACCTTCGACGCGTCGGCAACCGATTTCACCGCCGCGATACGGGAGGCACTATGACCCAGCGTCGCCTGACGATACGGACCGACCACGACCGACCCGAAGTCGTCGCGGCCGCAGTCGCCGCTGACAACACAGCCGAGCTATCGACGCATGCCGAGGACGGAACGGTCGAGACCACAATCGAGCGCGAGACGACCGGCGGCCTCCGAACGACGGCTG
Organism: Natronomonas pharaonis DSM 2160; assembly: GCF_000026045.1. Classification (NCBI taxonomy): domain Archaea; kingdom Methanobacteriati; phylum Methanobacteriota; class Halobacteria; order Halobacteriales; family Natronomonadaceae; genus Natronomonas; species Natronomonas pharaonis. Next base: position 1,548,476 of record NC_007426.1, read on the forward strand.
ACGACTACGTGTGTAACCTCATCGTCGCACAGCAGACAACCGACACGACAACCCAATCATGAGCGAACGTTCAGTATCCAAGCAGAAACAGGAGAAGCGATGGTACACCGTGATGGCCCCCGAGATATTCGACCGGGCCGAACTCGGTGAAACACCCGCAGACGAACCCGAGCAGGTCTACGACCGCACGGTTCAGACCACACTCGGCGAACTACAGAACGACCCGAGCGAGAACAACACGAAGCTGACCTTCCAGATTTCGGACGTCGGCAGCGACACGGCCTACACCGACTTCGTCCAGCACGAGCTCACCCGCGACTACCTGCGGAGCCTCACGCGCCGCGGAACGTCCAAGGTCGACGCCTTCGTCACCGTGCTGACGACCGACGACTACCGCGTACAGGTCCAGCCGGTCGCCTACACGACGAAGTCCGCCGACCGCAGCCAAGAGCAGGCCATCCGCAGTACAATGGTCGACCTTGTCGAGGAAAGCGCCGCCGACAACACCTTCGCCGACCTCATCGACAGCATCGTCGAGGGCCGGCTCTCGTCGGCCATCTACAACGAGGCAAAGACCATCTACCCGCTGCGCCGCGTCGAGATTCAGAAGACTCGACTGCAGGCCAGCCCCGAAGAGGTCGCGGCCGAAGAGGAAGCCAGCGTCGACGTCGACGACTGATACAGGCCGCCGCAACGAACGACCGGCAAGCGCCGGACCGTCCGGCCCTCGTCGGCACCACGTTTCGGTGCGCTGTCCGAAGGCAACTCCTTAATTTTGCGTCTGCGCTCGGCAACCGTCACGAACTTTCCTTTTATATTAATCTTTTGGCGCCTATAACCGGCAATATTGCCGAAGGGATTATATCGGTAACGAAGAATCGACCTTACAACAGCCATGGTATCCGGTATCTTCGCACAGCTTGCGGGTGTCGTTGATGGCAGCGACACTGGGGGAGACAGAGCGGAAAACGCCGGCGGAAACAGCGAGTCGCCGGGCGAGCGACTGGAACGAGTGCGGACAGCGGTCGGCTACGACGACGCCGACGCTGCCAGGTTGGCCGACGAAACAGGGGCTATCGACGGTGGGGAACGAGCGCTATCGGGAGACGATATCCGTTCGGCCTACGGCACCGATGTGGGTGATAAGCTGCTTGCACAGCAGGCTCGGGACCTCAACGCTGTCGTCGGCGAGGCTGACGACACTGAGCGAATGCGCCGCATCGCTTCTTCGGCCAGACAGCAGGCCGCCGAGGGTATCGCCCCGTCGTCGTATGTCGCCTCGCATGCGCCGCTTTTCGAGGACCTGATAGACGACGCCTTTGCGGCGGTCCAAGACGGTGGCGACCCTGAAGAAGCAAAGCAGGACCTAAAAGCGGCGATGCGGGCGTCGTTGACCGGCATGGCTGCCGGGGCTGACGAGTTCGACGGCAGCGATACCGTCGAGCCGCTCGACGAAAGCGACTACATCGAGGAGTTGACCGCGGACGACCTCTTCGAGTCGATTCCATACGGGGTCTTTCTCATCGACGACGAGAACACGATGCTGGGGTACAACACCGCAATCAACCGGCTTCTGGGGCTTGATGCGGACCACCGGGAGTTCCTCGGACGGGACTGCCGGGAAACGCTTGCGGCGGCGACCTACACCGACAACTCCCGTCACCACGCCCTTGCTGACAAGGTCGTCGACGCGCCGCGCAATGCCGACGAGGAATGGGATGTCGAGCGCCGCGAAGACACCTTCAGCTTCATCGGCAACGATGACATCGTCTACGGCGATACGAGCGTCTCGGTAAACACAGAAGGCGAGGAGACGCACATCGACTTCCTCGCAGCACCCATCTTCGACGACGACGGGGAGCTACGGGCGGTTATCGAACTGGTCGAGGACCGCTCCGAGGCGGTCCGTGAACAAAAGGAGCTCAACGGACTTGTCACCGAGGTAACCGATACCCTCGACAGCATCGGCACCGGGGAACTCTCTTCGCGGGCCGACTTCGACGGTGACGACGAACTCGTCGAAGACGAGTTGCTGGATGTCGTCGAAGCGGTAAACGGGATGGCAGAGAACTTCGAACAGCTTGTTATCAGAGTCGAAGACCAGACGGAGGCGCTGGCCGAATCGATAGCACGGGCGACAGACAGCGCACACAGCATCGATAGGCAGGTCGAAGACCAGACTGAATCGCTCGAGGAGGTGAGCAACGAACTCGAATCGTTCTCGGCGACGATGGAGGAAGTCGCCGCAAGCTCCAACGAGGTCGCGACGGCCGCCGAAAGCGCCCTCGACAACGCCGAACGCGGCGTCGATTCCGGGCAGGATGCCAAGGCAGTCACCGACGAGGTCAACGAGCTGAGCGAACAGCTCGTCGACTCGGTTGCGGAACTGGACGAGTATATGGCCGAAATCGGGGAGGTCGTCGACATTATTGCCGACGTAGCCGACCAGACGAACATCCTCGCGCTGAACGCCAACATCGAGGCCGCTCGCGTCGACGCCGACGGCGACGGGTTCGGCGTCGTCGCCGACGAGGTGAAGTCGCTGGCCAACGAGACCCAACAGTACACCGACGAAATCCGCGACCGCATCGAGACGGTGCAAGGACAGACCGACACGACCGTCGAGGAAGTCGAACGGACCAACGACCACATCCGCGAGGTTCGCGAGGAGATCGACGAGTCGCTGTCGGCGCTCGATGAACTCTCAGAGAGCATCGAAGACGCGGCCGAAGGCATCCAGGAAGTCGCGGAGGCCAACGACGAGCAGGCCGCAACTGTCGAGGAGGTGACCGCCACCGTCGATGAGGTCCGCGAGCAAGCCCACGAGGTCAAACAGGAGACAAACGACATCGTCGAGGAAGCAGAAACACAGGAGGCGGCCGTCGGAACGCTCTCCGAGCGGGTCGAACGGCTCTCGACGGACGCCACAGAAAACGACGGCGACGGCTTCGACGAAACCACCGCCGAGGACAGCGACGACTGACTGCGCGGACGGCTTTTATTCGTTGGGCTCGTAGTTCGCGTATGCTTCAGGTTCGCGGCTCGGCCCACGGGACTGCGCTGACCGGAACACTCTACGAGCCGGACGACGAGCCGCCGACGTTCAGCGGCGCGCCCGACGACAACGCACCCTACGTGTGGGTCTGTGACGCCTTCTATGAGGTCGAAAGCGGCGGCCGAACCCAGACGCTCGGCGACCGAACGCTGCAGGTAGCCTTTGAGTCGCCGATGCCACGGGGTTTCGACGACCGCGAGGCAGCGTTGGATGCCGCTGCCGACCATGTTCGGACACAGTTTGCCCGTCTCGGCGTCGACCGGTCGACGGTCGATATCGAAGTCATCGAAGCGGAGCCGCAACCGGAGTGATTTAGCAGCCGGCAGCCGAAGCGGCTCGCCGTGCGTGTCCTGAACTACCTCGAACTCGAAGCCAGGCTCCAGCGAAGCGGCATCGGGACCGCCACCCGCCAGCAGCGCCGGGCGCTCTCGCCGACCGATGTCGAGGTCGTAAAAACGCCGTGGAACGGTGCCAATCCTGCGGAGGCAGCCTTTCGGCGGGCGGTTGGTGGCCGGTTCTTCGAGCGGGTCGACCTCGCCCACTGCAACCTCGTCGGTCCCGGCTCGGCGGCCGTTGCCCGGCGGGCGATACGGACGGGGACGCCGTTGGTCCTCCATGCACACATCACGCGCGAGGACTTCGCCGGAAGCTTCCGCGGCTCGCGGGCTGTCGGGCCGGTGCTGGAGCGATACCTTCGGTGGTTCTACTCGCAGGCGGACCTCGTCGTCTGCCCGAGCGAGCATACGAAACGGGTGCTGTCGTCGTATCCGGTCGATGCGCCGGTTCGTGTCGTAACGAACGGTGTCGATATCGAGTCGCTCGCCGGCCACGAGGCGCTCCGGGACCGCTATCGGAGCCGGTTTGACCTCGACGGGACCGTCGTTTTCGCTGTCGGCAACGTCTTCGAGCGCAAGGGGCTGACAGCGTTCTGCCGGCTGGCCGAACGGACCGACTACGAGTTCGTCTGGTTCGGTCCCTACGACACCGGGCCACACGCTTCGCCGACAGTCCGCCGGTGGGTCAAGGACCCGCCGGAGAACGTCACGTTCACCGGCTGGGTCGACGATATTCGAGGTGCATACGCGGCAGGCGATATCTACCTGTTTCCGACGAAGGCCGAAAACCAAGGCATCGCCGTGCTGGAGGCGATGGCCTGTGGCAACGCGGTCATCCTGCGCGATATCCCGGTTTTCGAGGAGTTCTACACTCACGGCGAGGACTGCCTGAAATGCGACACCCGCTCGGAGTTCGAGGCGGCGATAGACCGGCTCGCGTCCGACCCTGACCTCCGGGCCCGTCTCGGCGACACGGCCGCAACGACGGCACGCGAACACGGTCTGGACCGCGTCGCTGAGGAGCTACGGGATGCCTACAGTGACGCCCAGCGGCTTGCCGGGGCGGAACACACAACCGATTAAACCCCGGTTGCCGAACGGGTCGACATGCGGACCGTCGCGGCCTTCACGGATACGTATTTGCCGACGGTCAACGGCGTCAGCTATACCGCCAGCACGTGGCGGGACCGCTGGTGTCGCCGCGGCGGTCGGATGCCGCTTGTCTATCCGGCGGCCGACGGCTACCAGCCCGAAGACGGCGAGCATCCGGTCGGCAGCGTCCGGTTCCCGTGGTATGAGGGGTTCCGGCTCGGCCGGCCAGCCGTCCCCGACGCCGTCGAGCGAGCAGCGCCGGATGTCGTCCACGCGCACACGCCGTTCGCGCTGGGGCTGGCGGCCGCACGGTTGGCCGCCCGGTCCGACGCGCCACTTATCGTGTCCTACCACACGCCGGTCAGCGAGTACGCCGGCTACGTCAGCGACGCCTTCGCCGACGCTGTCGGCGTCGCTGCCGACCGTTACGAGCGATGGTTTCTCAACCGTGCTGACGCTGTCGTCGCGCCCTCACAGACTGCTGCCGAACGCATCGACGCCGAGGAGACGCCGGTCTACGTCGTCTCCAACGGCGTCGACACCGACCGGTTCCGGCCGGTCGGAGAACACGCCGTGACAGCGTTCCGCGACCGGTACGGGCTCCCGGATGGCCCGCTGGTCGGGTATACGGGCCGGCACGGCCGCGAAAAGCGGCTCGGGGATGTATTGGCGGCAACGGCCGGCCTCGATGCCGGTGTCGTCATCGCCGGTGCGGGGCCGGCAACACCGGAACTCCGGCGGCGGACCGCCGCCCGCGAGGATGTCCGGCTACTCGGGTTCTTAGAGCGAAACGAGCTTCCGGCCTTCTATACGGCACTGGATGCCTTCGCGTTTCCCAGCCCCGTCGAAACACAGGGGCTTGTCGCGCTGGAGGCCATCGCCTGCGGAACGCCCGTCGTCGCCGCCGACGGCGGCGCGCTTCCGGAAACCGTCGACAGCGGCGAGACCGGCTGCCATTTCCCGGTCGGCGATGTTAGGGCGTTTCGGACTGCGCTCCGGCAGACACTCGCACGGACGGACGTTCTCAGCGACCGCTGCGTGGCACGTCGCGAGCAACTGGCCGTCGAGCGCGCCATCGACCGGCTTGGAGACGTCTACGAAACAGTTACGCATGCCTGAGCGGAGCGCCCGAAGAGCGGTCGCGGCGATGTGCCGGGTGTTTTAACAGCGTTCCTCGCAGATGCGGTCGACGATGCGTCCGGTCGATAGAATCTTGTCATCACCATCGCGCGCCGAGGCCCGTGCGACTTCGCAGTCGATTCCCTCCTCTGTGAGCATCTCTGCGAGCCGTTCGTCGTCGTGATGCTGGTCGTGGCCGAGGACGATAACGTCGGGGTCGATATCACGAATCGGGACGAAGAAATCGTCGGTGTGGCCGAGCCGTGCCGAGTCGACTGGGTCGAGCCCGGCGACCATCTCCCGGCGCTGTTCATCGGGAACGATAGGTGGCTGTTTGTGGGTGACGTTCTGACTGCGAGCGACGATAACGTGTAGTTCGTCGCCCATAGATTTGGCTTCGGTCAGATAGTAGAGGTGCCCCGGATGTAACAGGTCGAATGTGCCTTGGGCGACAACGCGTCTCATCGCATCTCCCGGTCGATGTCGGCCTGCGTGAAATCGAAGAACTGGTCGTCAGGCACGTCAACGGAGAGAACGTCGAGGTCTATCGGCTCCCCTTCGCGGTCGAAGGCTCGCCAGTCGCTCCGCCGGTAGGGTGCGCCGACGATGATGTGGACCTGTCCCTTGGTGAACGTCGCAAGGTCGGCGTCGCTCGGGCGTAGTACGCCGTTTGGATGTGAGTGAACAGAGCCGACGCTGTTGAGGTCGTTCGGCATATAGGTCGGTTTGAACTCGGCGCTTGTCGGGTTGGTTTTGGTTCCCGGCGCAAGCAGTACGTCGGTGATGACGGTCCCGTCGCGGTCGAGTCCCAGCGAGCGCGCGTCCTGTCCCCGAAGCTGTCCCATATACTCGTTGGGGTGTGAGTCCTCCGAAGCCTGCAGTGCAAACTGCAGCGCGTCGTCGGCGATGCCGATGACCTCTTTCGACCGGAAGAGCGTCGGCTTCCACAGCGACCCGAGCAGTCCCATACACGCAAGTGGGTTCGGACGACAACTAAGGCTTCCGGGTTCGAGGGGCACTTCGGGCAGGGTGGACAGCGCGTCGAGTTGATACAACACCCTTAAAACGTGTCGGAACCGACAGTTCCACAATGACTCACTCCGCGGCCGGCGACGCCGGCGGCAACCGCTCTGCAGAGGTCGTCTACGAGCTGGCTCCCGGTTGTACCCTCGAAGATATCGAGGCGGGGGCCGCATATCTGGCGACCGTCAACGGCGTTGTCGATTACGGCGTCTTCGTCGACCTCTCCGAGCACGTCTCGGGGCTCGTCCACGAATCGAACCTGCAAAACGACCACGATGTCGGCGACGAACTCGTCGTCGAACTCGTCGAGGAACGCGAGAACGGCGACCTCGGTTTCGAGGAACTCGACGCTGACCCCGACGAGGTCGACCGGACCTCGGTAAACGAGGGCACGGCGGCGAGAACCGGCGACCTCGCAGACCACGTCGGCGAGACCGTCCACCTCGAAGGCGACATCGTCCAAATAAAACAGACCGCCGGACCGACCATCTTCTCGCTGCGCGACGGCGACGGCGTCGTCCCGTGTGCAGCCTTCGAATCAGCCGGCGTCCGCGCCTACCCGGCTGTTGAACTCGACGACACGGTCCGCATTACCGGTGCCGTCGAGACCCACGAGGGAGCACTCCAACTCGAAGTCGACAAGTTGGTCCGGCTCCGCGGTGAGGCGGCCGACGAGGTTCGGACCGAACTCGATGCCGACCTCGAAGCGCGTGCGGCTCCCGCGGATGTCGAGCCGCTCATCGAGTGGCCGGCCTTCGAGAAGCTCCACGATGACCTTGCCGACCTCGCTCGCCGGCTCCGGCGGGCCGTGCTTGAATCGCGCCCCATTCGGCTCCGTCACCACGCCGACGGCGACGGCATGTGTGCCTCCCTCCCGGTGCAAATCGCCCTCGAACGGTTCATCGACGAGGTCCACCACGACCCCGACGCCGGCCGCCATCTGCTCAAGCGGCTGCCGTCGAAGGCCCCGTTCTACGAGATGGAGGATGTCACCCGCGACCTCAACTTCGCGCTTGAGGACCGCGAGCGCCACGGCCAGCGGCTTCCGCTGCTGTTCATGGTCGACAACGGCTCGACCGAAGAAGACACCCCTGCCTACCGTGCCGTCTCGGAGTACGACATCCCGGTGCTCGTCGTCGACCACCACCACCCCGACCCCGACGCCGTCGGCCCGCTCGTCGAACAGCACGTCAATCCGTATCTCCACGACGAGGACTACCGCATCACCACGGGGATGATGTGTGTCGAGCTGGCGCGGATGATAGACCCCTCGCTCACTGAGGAACTCGAACACGTGCCGGCTGTTGCCGGGCTCTCCGACCGCTCGAAGGCCGACGCGATGGACCAGTACCTTGAGTTGGCCGCCGACGCCGGCTACGACGAAAGCGACCTGCAGGACATCGGCGAGGCGCTCGATTATGCTGCCCACTGGCTGCGCTACCAGTCCGGTCGGAATCTCATCAAGGACATCCTGAACCTCGACTGCGACGACGCTGCACGGCATCGCGAACTCGTCTCGTTCCTCGCCGACCGTGCCGAGCGCGACGTTGCAGAGCAGATCGACGACGCGGAGCCACACGTCGAACACGAGCGGCTCGACAACGGGGCACACCTCTATCGGCTCGATGTCGAAAACCACGCCCGCCGCTTTACCTACCCCGCGCCGGGGAAGACGACCGGCGAACTTCACGACCGAAAGGTTACCGAGACCGGCGACCCGGTTATCACCATCGGCTACGGCCCGGACTTCGCTGTGCTCCGGTCCGACGGCGTCCGACTCGACATCCCGAACATGGTAACGGAGCTTAAATCGGAAGTCGACGGGGCGGGCGTCTCCGGCGGCGGCCACCTCGTCGTTGGGTCCATCAAGTTCGTTCCTGGGATGCGGGAGCCGGTTATCGACGCGCTCGTCGAGAAGATGGCCGACGCTGAACTCGACGAAGACCTCCGCAGCACGCTGGTTCGGGACGACTAGGCTACCACTGCCAGTCGGTGAGCGTCCCGTTTCTCCCGACGAACTCGAACTGCCTGACGACGAGCAGTGCCACGGCGATGCCGACCGCCACGGCACCCAGAATCCCAGCAGGAACACTCCGCGACGACGCTCCGTCGTCCCCGTGCCAATCATCGTCGAAGACCGCCGCATAGTAATCGGCGGCCGGCTCGCCCCGAAGCGCGACCAGTACCTCCCTGTTTTCGGCTTTCGCCGTCCGCACCCAGTTGAGGCTTCCAACGACGGCGGTGTCGTCAACGACGACGCCCTTCGTGTGTATCTTGTCGTACCCGGCTGGGTCGTCAATACGAACGTCGAGCGGCAGGTCGTCGGTCGCTGCCCGGTCGGTGAGCCACTCGGCGAGTGCGGCGTTGTCGTCCTCGACGTACCAGCTATCGGCGAGGTGAATACGGACCGGGACGCCGCGGTCGGCGGCTCGTACTGCCGCCCGTAACAGGCGGTTTTCGCGGCTGTCGATGCGGACCTGCTGGATGAGGATTCGCTCCTCGGCGGCGTCGAGCATCGAGACGAGTTCGTCGTCGGCGTTGTCCGGGGCGGTGAGGACCGTCGCCGAGTTGACCGAAACCGTCTCCGGAGCGTGTCGCTTCTCAAACCCGCCGAGTGCGGGGTCGCCATCGACAAACGACCGGCCGGCGCGGTACTCCTGCCACGGCGTCGCGGCGCGCCACGACCAATCGGACTCGAAGACGGCTGCCAGTTCGTCGGCGGTCGCCTCGTCGTCAAGGCGGACGCCCCACCCGCGGCTCGACATCCCGCCGGTGCCGGCCGGCTTGAAATTCTCCGTCGTGACGAGCGACCGGTCGTCCGCGAGAGCGTACTTCGGGTGGTGATGTCGGTAGCGGCTGTGGTCGCCGGCCAGGAGGCGAACGTCGACACCGGCAGCAGTGAGCCGGTCCAGCAGGCGCGCCTGCCGGTCTGTCATCCCACCGACGGGTGCGCCGTCAAGCAGGAGGCGGACATCAACCCCGCGGTTGGCCGCCGCGACGAGCGTATCGGCGATGGAATCGGAGCCGAACGTGTAGCCGGCAAGCCACAGCCGGTTCTCAGTCCCGGAGAGCGATGCTTCGACGAGGTCCGGCGAGTCGGGAAGGACGAAGGCAGTCGCCTCATCTATGTGGGTTGAGACCGGCCTATGGTCGGTCGCCCCGAGCGGTCGCCACGCCGCCGCCTCGAAGTCCCGAATCTTCGAGTCCGGAGCCCGTCGGTAGCGGGCGGTCGACACGGCCCGACCGTCGGCGCGGAGTTCGAGCCGGTCGCCGTCATCGGCCAGCAGTAGTCGCCCTTCGACCGGCTCAACGCGGTGGTCGGTGTAGTTCCGTGCGACGCCCGGCTCGGGGGAAAACGCCACCGTGCCTGACATTGTTCGGTTGGGCAGTTGGGCTGTCGCGTGGCCGTCAGTGAGGGTCCAGTTTGTCGTATCGGTCGGTCCGTCGAATCTGACGGCGACGAACTCACCGGGGTCGCCCCGGGGAACTGGGCTGGGGAATGCTTCGACGAGCGTGGCGTTCGGCCCCGCCCCCACGTCCGGAGCGGCGGCGTCGCCGTCGGCGACTACACCTGCCGGAAAGCCTCCAAGGGCGACGACAGCAGCCGCTGCAAGGACAAGCATAGCGACCAACAGCCGACCGTTTTCGGGCACGAGACCCTCTGGTCCCGTCTCCGTATATAAATCGTCGGCGAGGAAGCGTCGTCAGGCGGTTGCTTCGCGGGCCTTCTCCGCCTCAAGCTGGACGGTGTAGACGCGGTCGTCGTCGTAGGCGGCAGCAGCTTCGAGTGCTCGCTCGGTCCCGATTTGGACGAGCGCCCATGCCGCGGAGGCACGGACCTCTGGAGGCTCGTCGTCATCGCCGAGTACGTCTTCGAGAGGGGCGATAGCCCGCGTGTCGCCGATGAGGCCAAGGCCGCGGGCCGCCATCGACCGGACCATCGGCTCCTCGTCGGCCAACGCGTTCGCCAGCGGCTGGGTGGCCTCCTGGCTGCCAATTTCGCCCAGTGCGCGGATCGTCGCCTTCTGGAGCGGCGGGTTCCCGCTGTCAACGAAGTCGGAAAGCGTCTCGACGGCCCGCTCGTCGCCGATCTTCCCGAGTACCTCGATAGCGCCGACCTCACGGCGCTGTGCGAGCTGGTTCATCTCCTCGAAGGCCGCCTCGGGGCCGAGCCGGCTGAGGGCATCGATGCAGTTTTCCTGCATGAAATCCGAATCGAGCTGCTCGAAGGCCATAAGGATGCGCTCGGGGTCGTTTTCGGCCTCGGCGATGCGGACGACGTTGAGTTCCGGCGGGAAGTCCCGGCGGTTCTCGGCCGTCAGGCGGTCGTAGAACCCCTCGCGCCGGAGCTGCTCGGCGACCTCAAGGTCGCTCCATTCTTCGGCATCGTCAAGGTCGCTTTCGAGGTCGTCGACAGCATCCAGCAGCGCCGCAATCGTCTCGGCGTCGTCGTCAGCATCAAGGCGACCGTCAGCGGCTGTCTCGGCGACTGTCTCGACGGCGTCAGCGAACGCGTCGATATCGTCGCCGGCTTCGAAGTCGGTATCGAGCTGCTCGCCGGCGGCGTCGAGGAACGTCTCGACGGCTGCTTTGACGGCCGGCCGGCCGTCCCGAGTCCAGCGCGTGCTGCGTATCTGTCCCGCCGCACCGTTGGCGTCGCTCGCCACGTCGTCACCGTACGGACCGCGCTGGTCTTCGATGCCGTCGCGGATGTCGCTAAGACGGTCCACAAGCGGCTCCTTGGGGTCGTCGGGCTCTTCGTCCTCGTCGTCGGGCTCTGGAACGGGGAACTCGACCGTTTCGAGGTCAGCCTCGACATCGTCAGCGTCGGCCTCGACGGCATCGAGGTCGTCCTCCGTCGAGGCGTCCTCCAGCGCCGCCTCGATGTCGTCCAGCCGTGTCTCGAACTCCTCGATACTAATATCCGGGTCCTCGCCGTCGGAGGCCGCCTCGTCGGGGGCGTCCTCGGTGCTCTCGTCGTCCCCGTTGCTCATGGGGTAATCTGCGTCGGACCGAATCAAGAGCGTTTCCCTTCGGTACTCCGCCAGTAGGCTACCGGAGCGAGCAGCAGGTATCCGAGGGCAAACACCAGCAGCACACGAGGGAAGGCCCGTCCGAAGGCCGTCGGAAAGAGCACGACGCACGCCTGCAGGCCCCCGAGAATGAGCGCATCACGGGCGTACAGCTCCGGATAGGTAATCGACGCCACCATCAGATACGCGAAGGCAGCAGTCGCTGCGACAAACACCGCAGGGTCGGTGACGCCAGCCAGATGCAGCACCGAAAGCACTGTCGCCGCGAGCGTCGTTTGAACGCCGACCGTCTCCGGTGCTCCATCGTCTTCGAGCAGATAGAAGCCAAGCCGGACAACGGCCATCGCGACGTACAGCGCCGCGACAACGACCGCGGCGACAGCAAGCGGCTCATCGAGTGTGACCTCCCCGCCGCTCGCCAGCGCGTAGACGAGCACCGCGGGCGCGACACCGAATGACGCCACATCGGCGAGTGAATCCAGTATCGGCCCCACCGGCGTACCGCCGCGGAATCTCGCGATGACGCCGTCGAGGCCGTCAGCGATGGCCGCAAGCAGGATGAGCCGGGCCGCCAGCTCGGTGTCGAACACCGCCACGGCAGCGGCGATAAATCCCAGCGCCGCGTTGGCGACGGTCACGACATCGGCGAGCCCGAGCTGACCGAGGAACCGCGGCTGCATAGCTCTATCTCGCCGGTCGGAGACACCGACCTTAGTACGTTCGCTTCCGTTCCGGAACCGAGGTACCTTTAGTTCGCGGTGACGAAGCGCCGATTATGGACAGACGGGCGTTCCTCGCAACCACTGGCGCTGCGGCAGCAGCCTCCGTTGCCGGCTGCCTCGGTCGAGGGCTCTCTGATGAGGACTTCGACATCGGCATGTCGGCGAACGCGTTCCTACCGGAGGAGTACGAAATCGACGTCGGCGAGACCGTGGTCTGGGGAAACAACGGCTCCCGGGGCCACACCGTCACCGCCTACGAGAACTCGATCCCCGAGGACGCGACGTACTTCGCGTCCGGCGGCTACGACGACGAGGGGACGGCACGCGACGACTGGCACAACACCGCCGGCGGGAACATTCCTCCAGGAGAGACGTTCGCACACACGTTCAACACTCCCGGTGACCATCACTACGTTTGCATCCCGCACGAGCCGGGAGGGATGATAGGCGTAATCCGCGTTCGGGAGCCGTAGCGACAGGTCACGCCCGCCACGGCTCGCCCAGCTCGTCCCGGGAAGCGGTGTCCATCTTGCCGTCCCGAAACACCGAGACGCGGCCGTTTTTGCCGCTCAGCGTCACGGTCGCAACGACCTCCGGACGGAGCGATGTCTCAAGCGCACTCATACAGAGGGGGCGCGGAACCCCACGGCTTTAGCCGTGGGAGGAAGCGCGTCACTTGTGAATCTAACTACGCGCTACAGCACGACTGGGTTTCAAATCCCTCTTTTCAAGTAATACTCAGACAAATCAAATGCTAGTGCCAGCGAGCCACAAGTGTTCGCAGGTACGGGCGGTCGTCAGCCCGCTCTGAACTCGGGGCCGACGAAGCGAGCGTGCTACCCTGTCCACACTGGGCACGGGTTCTCCGCACCCCACACAGGGTTCGAGTGGAGGTCACCGAGAATTAAATCGGCGTGCCCCATCGCCTCGCCCTCGCAAGAGCGCGAGAGTGCCTCTCCATAGGTCAGTACCCACGGTCGTTTGAAGCGGACGTGGAGTACCCGAGTGTGGAATAGAGTAATTCCACACGGGGAATCGACGGGTTGCAGTCAGCCTACGACGATACGGTCGCTCGGGCCGAAACCCCACTACGGGTGGAAGCCCACGACTTCACTCGTGGGTAGCTGACGTGCCGTGCGCCCATCCAGTTCTCGTAGGCAATCTCTTCAGTAGCGACGAACGCCGGGTTCCGAAAGCGGACCAACTGCGGCTCGATGTGTCCGTCAACACCGACGACAACAGCGCCATCGGCGTCCATTCCGACTTGCCAGCTAGCATCAAGCAGCGCCGCCTCGTCGTAGACCGTCGGACACGTTTCGGTCGGCCAGCGGTAGTCGCCCATCGGGTCGGCGTAGTCGCCGTACCCCCGGTCAGCGATGACAGCGAAATAGAGGCCGGGGCCTTCGGCCCGGGGGGACTCCCACTCGTCAAACGTCCGGCTGATGCTCTCCAGACAGTATTGGAGCCTAGCAACGACCTCAGTGACGCTGTCGTGGGAGTGATACTCGATTTCAAGCGACGGCATGGCTGTAGAGAGGACTGGGGGTCGAATAACGCTTTTCGAGTACGCAGCAGCGGCCGGTCGGCTCCAGCCGTCCTTATCTGTCTTCAATATCGTCCAGTAGAACCGATACTGGGCGGGACGAACGGCACCACATGGAGAAGCCAGCGCGTCTCGCAGCACTGCTGGTCGTAGTGGCCGCATTCACGCTTGGGGTAATGGTATCTATCGGCGCGCCGGGGGTCGCCATCGTTTCCGGACTGTTCGGCGCGCTCGTACCCGTTGGGGTGATATACGGGGTTATGGTGGGCTAACCGATTTGCGAAGAACCACACGCACCAGCGGTCGCTTATGGGCGGGTACCTGGGGTACCAAAACGTTTAGAAGTAAAGTGGGTTCGGGCAGTATTGAACTGCCCGCGGGCGGTTTTGGACTTATTCGCGTTCTGATTCATTGTTGAGTGAAAGCTTCTCAAGCTGTGGTCGACGGCGATTCTCCATCTTCTCTCGGCGGGCTGCCTTGTCGTAGTGCTTCTCGATGGTCCGCAGCGAAGCGTTGACTCGCTCGGACGTGTCGTTCGGATCGAAGCCACGATCACGATGGAACGTGATCGCACCCGTCCGAACAGCGTGCGGGCTCCTCGAGGACGGACACTTGCTCGAAGCCGCTGAGGATGTCCAGTCGCAGAACTCTCGGCGCTTGTCGTGCGGGCACGGCTCGTCGGTATGCCAGCATGGCTGGGTCGCCTGGTAGACCCACGCCCGAACCGTGTTCGTCGACGGCCGGGCCTGCTGCGACCGCGTCGTGAACAGTGGCGCACGACCCTCCTCGTCGTGCTGCTCGATCCGGTGCTCCTCGATGTAACACTCAAGCGCCTCGGCGACCACCGGCAGAATCGCAACGTCCCGCTCGCCGTCCTGCTTGTTCTTGAGCGGTGTTCCCTGCCGCGGCCGATGCCGGAACTCAAGGACGTGAAACTCGCTATCGAAGTCCTCGAGGTCAAGCGCTCGAATGCCCCCGATTCGAGCACCAGTGTGCCAGATGACCTCCAGAATGGCGTGCCACTTCGAGCCGAAGAGGTCGTTCGACTTATCGCGAAAAAACAGCAGCAACTCCGTCGCATCCTCAGTCGAGAGCTTCTCATCGCGGGATTGCTCTTCCACGGTCGCGCGGGGGACGTGGACCGATTCGTGGAAGCCCTCGGGGAGCGCTCCGATGTCCTCACAGAACTTAACGAAGCGCTTGAGAAGGCCCATCTGGTTCTCGAGGCTGGTCGGTTCGATCTCGGCAGCGCGGTCGTCCTGGTAAAGCTCGAAGTCGATCTTCTCGAGCTCCGAAACCTGCTCGATGCCTTCGGCGTCACACCACTGGACAAACTGCCGAAGGTCCAGACGGTAGGTCCGGACCGTCGACTCTGCCTTATCGCGGCGCATCCGACGGACGAACCGCTTGACGGCATCGGAGACAGAGAGCGCTTCTGGGTCGGATCGGCGAGTCACGCGCCACCTCCCGGCAGCTTCGAGTCCGAGCCAGCCTCGATGAGCGGCACATCCGGGACGTAGTCGACCTCGTTGCTGTGCCAGTAATCGTCCGACTCGACAGCGGCACGGGCCTCGCTAATCGAATGGTACGCACGTTGCGGGCGACCCTCCGAGTCGACCGTGTAGTGAATATGTGTCTCGACAGTCCGGTTACTCGCCATCGTCGACGGCCTCCCGAAGTGTTGTCTGTGGCGTGTCGTCGATGACGGTAACTTTCCCGTAACAGCACTGCGGTTCGCGTCGGCTGTCGTAGTATGTGGCTTCGACGCGGAGGTTTCGCGGGCTGGCTCCGTGTTCGAGAATCGCCTCCTTAACGGCATCCTGTGCGAGACCGGCGAGCAGCTTGGCTTTTGATTCGCGGTCTCGCCAGAATGGGCAGTTCTCCCCGCCCCGTTTCTGCAGAATCTCGTCGAACGTCATTCTGCGACCACCTCCTGTCGTCGAACTGAGTCCCGCAAGGCGACTGAATCGACCTTCGAGCACTCGTAACACAGCTGGCTGTGTGGGTGGTCTCCGTCGCGACCGTCGATGGTGAACGTCTCAAGCTCGACGGCGTCGCGGTCGAAGGTCTCCCCGCAGTGCGTGACGCCGAGCAAAGACTCAACGCAGAAGCCGTTATGACCGTTGTCGAGATTGACGACGTAACCGGTCGTCATCAGTCATCGACCTCCGTTGGCCGCGCGGCGCGTTCTTGAGCGATTAGCGCGACAGTAACGATGAGCCCGAAGACGATTCCGAGCCCAGCGACCATCTCGCCGAGCGCTCCGAACCACAGCTGCGAAGCGGCCCACGTCACACCGCTCGCACCAGCGACGGCGAGCGCGACGATGGGAACAGCGTCATCCATCACTCGCTCACCTCCCGCCCGCCGACCGTTGCTTGGTCGCTGTACGCCGCGAGTGCAGCTTCGAGGATACCCGTCAGGTCTCCATCGATGGATTCGTCAATCGCTCTGTCGACGGTCTCTTGAATCTCATCGCGGGCCCTGTAGTCGACCGTGAGATCGGCTTCTTCGATGGCCTCGTCAATGAGTTCCTCAAGACGCTGTTGGTCGATATCGATAGCCTCCTGCCGAATCTTCTCCGCGTACCGATAGGCGATACCGCGCGTCATCGGTCCACGCTCCGCCCGCAGCGCGGGCAGTGTTGGATGTCGCTCTTGTCGTCGACGATGACCTCAAACTCAGCATCGTAGAGGCCGCAGGTGACCGTCACCGGCTCTGCTGTGGTGCTCATTCGCACCACCCCACGATGCTGATTTGGTCGCCATAGCGTTCCCAGAAGGTGCGGTTGCCTTCCGAGACCATCAGCGCGGTGTCGCCATGCGGCGTTTCGAACTTGAAGGCGTGCCGCTGTTCGCTGTCGGGTTGCTGTGCGTCCATACCAGAGCCGTCGGTTGTCGGTTTCATAACGTTCTGAGGGTGATTTTCGAAAACCAAGCGACTCCGCCAGAAAGCAGCGCGTCGGCGCTGCTGCTGGACAAAATCGGCGATTTTCGATATCTTTCGATAGTTTCGATTCGGCCCAGTCGCGCCCCGAGACTTATGCCGGGGTAGGTCGTTGCGTCTCATGTCGCGTGGATTGACGACACCCGGGCGGTGTTGGTCCCACCGCGCGGGACTCCTTTTCAGAGGCTCCACGCCGAGAGGCCCGAGTGTCGACAGTTATGCATCAAACGTTGCAGGTATAAATATTTACGTGGTAGCTTGCATTAGTGCGAGATATAATGCAGCAGTTCACACTACCGGTGCGATTAAGCGTTTGTTACGAAACTAAGTACGTATGCGCCCGCGGGTGCCGTGGATGAACGAAACTGACGACGCCATCCTTGAGTTCTATCTGAAGCTCGACGAGGCGGATGGCCTCCGGGTTGCGTTACCACCGACGGCAGTCTGGTACAACCTCGTAAAAAAGGAGGCGTTACTCGACAAAGGCTCGAGTACCATATCGCGCCGGATGTCGCGTCTCGACAAAATCGGTCTACTCAATCTCGTTGACAGCGACCGTGCGTACTACCAGTTCACAGATAAGGGCGCGGCGTATCTCGCGGGCGACCTCGAAGCCGACGAGTTGGAGCTTCCGGACGAGTAGGTATTCAACCACTCGGCGACAGGCTGAATATCCGCCTTTCGCAGCCCGATGCTTATACCGAATGAGAAAGCGAAAATGTGCATGGAGTATCGGGACCGGTGTCTCAAGACGAAGGGCGAGTACTGCCACAGCTGTGGCGTCCGTCAAAATATCCAAGTCCACCACATCGACGGCGACCACTCAAACAATGGCCTAGATAACCTCGTCCCGCTCTGTGCGAACTGTCACAGCAAAGTCCACTCGGGTGAAATAGACTGGCCGCCATCACGGTACAGGAAACTCGAAGTTGAACTCTCCGAGGAAAATTACGATGCGGTTAGTGGGGCTGCTGGCTCGCTTGGAACAGAACCAGAATGGCTGATTAACGCCATCATCGACAGGTTCCGGTCAGAGGGAGGTCTCCAGCAGGTCAGCACCGAGCGCCTTCGCTCCTACGAATCAAGTGAACCGGAAACAGAAACAAACGGTATCGAGTCAGAGCACGCAGCAGCAGTCTACGATATTTTAGAACCAGACGAATGGATGACGATAGGCGAGTTGTACGAGAAGTACTGTACAGAAGTCTCAAATCCAAAATCGAAGAAAACCGCAAAACGGTACATTCTGCGTCTCTGTGAAAACGGTATGGCAACGAAGCGTGGGAGAGCAAAGGGAAGGAAGTACAAAAGGGTCAGATAGCCCGATACCGCCGGCCTCGCTTCTCGCCTTTCAGTTCGACCAGATTGTATTCGGCAATCTTGCTCAGATAGTTCGAGACAGTTGTTTTCGTTCTTGCCTCGTCGACGCGCTCAGAATACTCCGGATAGAGCTCTCCCATCGGGAGCCAACCGCCGTCCTCTTCGAGCACATCGTAGATGACTCGTTGGTGGCGATTTAGCTGCGAGATAGCCTTCTGCCGGATGTTCTCTTCTGCTTCGCTGACGGCCTCGTCAACGTAGTCGGATTTGATGCTGGTGCTGTCTCGCTCGGCTTGCTTCGCGGCCTCGGCGAGCGTCCGGATCGCCACGCGGGCGTCGCCGTTAGAGACCTCGGCGATCTCCCGGAGCACGCCATCAGTCAACGACCCCGCTTCGAGCCCGACCTCGGCGCGACGGTCAAGAATGTCGACAAGCGTCGCTGTTGAGTAGGCTTCGAACTCGATGCGCCGGCAGCCACGCAGCCGCGAAACAACACGTCGGTCGAGCCCGTCCAGCAGTTCCCGCTCGCGGTTACAGATGAGTATCATGTAGACGTGGTCGAGCGTGGTGAGCTCGTAGAGGATATCCTCGCGGCAGTCGAGTTGGTCGGCCTCGTCAAGGATGACGATGTACGGCCGGTCGTCGACGTTGCGAAGCCGACGAAGCAGTTCGTCGTGGGGAGTGCTGTGCTGCTGGATATCCATCGACTGGCCGATACCGTCGACCAGCTGCAGCAGCGCGGCGAAGCGGCTGGAGTGTTGCCAGCAGTTGATGTACTGCGCTCGCACGTCGACGAGCGACCGGCGAAGCTGTTCGACAGTGTAGCGCGCGCAGGCGGTCTTTCCTGCACCGCTCGGTCCGACGACGATAGAATGTTCTCCACGGTAGCCGTCCAAGAGTGGTTCGAGCGCGTTCGAGAGGGCATTTAGCTCGTTATTCCGACGAAGAATTTCGCTGGGGACTGCTTCAACGTCGAGGGCGCGGGCGTCGACGATCATCTTCTATGCGGCTGCTTTCATCGGTGGGCCTTCAACGTCAGCCGTGCGGGGCGGAAGTGGAAGGGTCCATTTAATTACGGTTCGATAGTGGAATCCTATGTCGGCACACCTCGATAAAGTACGGAAGGGGCTGGGAAAGCGGGAAGTGTATATTGTGTTCCCTGTCGCCATATTTCTCACCGGCGCATTGCGGCCGATGCTTGAGTTACTGTGGTACGATAGTGCTTGGTTCGGTATTCTCGGAGCAGGGCTTGCAGCCCTTGTAACGGCATGGGAAATTAATCGTATACAAAACAGAATGGATGAGACAGCGGTGAAATACAGTGTTGCATTGGATTGAAATCGGAGTCGGATATGGCGGCTGTCGAAGGCAGTGTGTCCAGTATCTGGACAGCGGTATCCGTGGTGGATTGCGTCTCACGTTTGTATAGCTTCTTATAAACACTCACCTCGGTCCGGATTCTTATTCAAATAGTCCACGACCTCACGTCCGATTTTGCCCCTTACTCAACTGCAGATTCACCAGAGCTGGCCGACCCCGCTGGCCGATTCATCCCGAAATCAGATTTCCCTATGAAGAACCTTGAACCGCCGCGTCAGTAAATTGTCATTGGCGCGAGAATCACAATCAACCACGACATAGAGGGTTCTAAGCCATAGACAGTATTTCACCAGAAAAAGTCACACGAACACGCTTTGCCTTCTCACTGGTATCCGCCTGGATAACACCAGCTTCTTCGAGATCATTCACGTGGCGTACGACTGTACTCTTCGAGTGAGATGTTCTGCTTACAATCTCAGAAAGAGAGATCCATCCGCCTGCTTCGAGAATAATGGTGAACGTATCGGTTGTTCGGTCGGGGATTTGGGTAGTCAGATCTGGAAGAACCCACTCTCGTACCGTGCTGTCGAGGTCGCTGAAAAACAGCGCTGTATCAATCTGATTTGCATAGACTAACGATGCAACTGTAAGCGGAAGAAGGACGTCTCGGGCTCCACCGCCTAAGGAAACAATCGTCTCTCGGTCAGGTTCAATGTCTCCAAGGAGTCGACAGCAGTCGCGAACGGTCGCTTCGAATGATGCTGTCTCGACCCGCTCGACGTTGATCTCGAAGGCCGGTTCAGCTTCGTGCAAGTATTGTTTGACATCTGCAATTGTCTGGTTTGCCCACTCTGTATCAGATTCGGCCTCGGGGCGCAGCAATACTAACATATCTCCGCCCTGCATTCCTTGATTGATTACTGGCCGCGTAGCACGCCGAGTATCGTAGCCAATCGGCGAAATGTAGGTGCGCATATGCCCACATTCGTTGAAACAGAGAAAAACTGTGTTGGTGCAGATTCCTGCATTCGTACCCAGCAGAGTGCATATTGTCGAATAAGTATGTTTTCTTTCAGACAGGATTTAAGTAAGTGTCCGCTGAACAGTCGGCTATGGCCTCTGCCGGTGAAAAGGGAACCGTCGTCCCGCAAGTCCGACAGGTGACCGTGTCACTCACGCCGAGGACACGGTTCCCGGTACCGAAGTCAGATGGATATTCCGTGTACTCTGCACTCCTCTCAGTACTCTCCGACGTAAGCGAGGAGATTGGATCGAGCGTTCACGACTCGCCACTCGGAAGCCTCCACAATAGCGGACTACTGGGGCCGCGTGGGAGTAGTGATCGACCACATCACAAGCTGTTGCTGCCCGACGAGACCTACGAGTTGTCGCTGGGCATCGTTCACCCGGAAGATGGCGAGGTATTTCAAGCACTCGTGAACGCGCTCGTGCTACAAAATGAAACAGTCGAATTGAGTCACGGTGAACTGGAAGTGCGAGAGTTCGAGAGTTCGAACGCGACGCACGAGGAGCTGCTGGCAGAGGCTAGTCAATACGACGATCCGACGGTTGAGATGACTTTCCAGACGGCGACGTGTATTGAAGAAGCAGACGGTGTAACGACGATGTTCCCAACCCGTGGTGCCGTCTTCAACTCACTACTGGGCAAATGGAATCGAAGTGTTCCCGAGGAGTTGGAACTGGATCTGACTCGTGAGGAGGTTGATGCAAGCGTCATTGAAAAGCCCAACGACCGGAGCTATCAGACGCATTCAGTGCTGGTCAACCGAGTGAAAAACGACAACGGTGAAAACCGGAATATCTTCCGGCAAGGGTTCACTGGCGAGTGTGCATACGCGTTCAAAGGTGCCAGTGAGAGTGTAGAGAATGCCGTGACTGCGCTGGCGCTGTTCGGAGAGTATTCAGGTGTTGGGAGTGCCGTGGCGAGAGGTTGTGGACAGGTAAGTACGGAGGTCAAGGATTGATGACAGAGAACGATGGTAAACAGACCAAACTCGGTGAAATCGAGTCGGAGACTGATGATGTTGCAGAAGAAGAGCCTGCTGAAGGCGTTGGCTCGTTCTCACCGGCTTTCCTGGCAAACCCAGAGGAAGAATTTGAAACGGATCCCAATTCGGAGACTGTCGATGCAAAGTTGGATAACGTCTTGGGCGAGTATATTTCGGAGGTAGACCCACGTCTTATAGAAGCTGGCTGGGCGTTCCTCCCGAACAAGAGCGTCGAATACGGCAAGGTTGACCAGTCGATGCTCAATCACACGCGAAATCTAGTGTACTTTTTACACCAGCTTGCTCGCCAGATAGAGAACACCGATCTTCCGTCGATCACACCGAAAAAACTCCGCCATCTCGTCGCACTCGCGGTCGCTCACGATTATCACAAGCTCCGCGAAGAAGACGAGAATCCAAACGAACGGTTCGATATCAAAATCAAGGAACTAGAACCATTCATCGAGGAAATCGGGCTGGACGAATTCAGTTCTACACCGGACGATCCTGAATCAGAACTTTCGATACGAACCTTCCGCTCGTGTGCCGTCGACCATCACGACACTGAGAATGCTAACTCGACTCGCGTTACGACAACGTGGCGAGAGTATCGGCCACTAATTCGACTGGCAGACTCGATGGCTTCCTCGGCGACACCAGAGGCAGCGACGAATAATCGCGTTCAGGACCGGTTCCGTGAGGCCTTCCCCAGTGGAAACTTCGAACTCGCCTATCACCAGACCGATCACGTCAGTGGTGTTTTCACGAACTTGTTGAACAAGGTTGTGAGCGAGTATCTACAAGAGGAGTACGATTATCAACTGCTCACGATGTATCAGGATGGCTGTGTGTATCTAACACCAGCCGAACTGGACCAGCCGGAAACTGACGAAGACATTGTTGCCGCGATCACCTCCCGCCTAGGAGACAGCATCGGAGATTCCCATCCATCGTACAACGATATCGATCAACTACGATCAAACTTCTCGATTGTCGGCGCACAGGGACTCTACAGTTTGAACGAGCCCGATTTCTTCTATGCTGGCAGTGGAAAGATGTTGCAGGCTGTCGTTCGGAAGGGAGTCACCGATGGCGACGCGGACGCCAGCGCCACGGACGCTGCCACGGAGTCAATGGAACTGCTGGAAGCTGAACTGGGGACCAAGTTCGAGAAGACGGAGCAACAGTACGGTCTCGGTCGATTCGTGAACACAATAAAGAGCTGGTTTGTCGACCCCTTGCTTCCCAGCGACCGAACTGCGAACGACCTGATTCGAGCCACTGTCACCGCGTTCGGTCTTTCGGATGAGCTAGCTGAGGATCTTGTTGCTCTCTCAGAGGAGACTACCTCGGCGCTGACCAGTGGTGGCAAATGGGAGTACTCGTATGCAATTGCACAAGGACTTCTGGACCGACACGGAACCGGTCCCGTAATCCCCACTGTCGAGGACGAAATCGTTATGACACTGTCGGATGGGTTTGCTGCACTCGTTGAGGACGATTCTGATTGGCAGACCCGCATTCAGAACGCACACGCGGGTGACATGGCGACAGAAGTCCAGGCGTTCATCGGAGAAACCCTCCGTATCGGTGGTGGCAATCTCATCCTCACGAGCGCGACGGTCGATACCTACGACGAATACGTCAAATCATCGCGGGGCAAGACCTGTACACTGTGTAGCCGTGGCGTCGCGGTGGGGGGGAACCTTGGACCGATGAAATCGAAACAATCCCTGACGACGTTACAGGGGGGGTTCTCGAACAGAGAGATGGTTGGCGGGATGAAACGGGATAAGCTCCTGCTGTGTTCGATCTGTCGAATCGAATTCTCGTTGCGTGAGACAGCAGCGTCCAGGCGAGACGGTGGGCGACTGTTCTTCCATCTGGTGCCTGATTATTTTTATACGCCCTACTCCTGGCGACTCTATTCTCGTCTAGTTAACCGGTTCACGGGTGAAAACCGAGTTCGACTGGGACGACTTGCTGAGCGGGTGTTCGATATTGACTCGCTGGAGGAGTTCACTGGTGTGATGGACGAATTGACACAGCCGGAAGGGAATGGGCGAACGATGATCGAGTCGCTTTCCCAGGAGTTCGACCGTAATCGGCAGTTCGGTGCCCAGACGGTCGGCTATTTCAAGAATCCGGACAACGATACCGAATTTCAGTTTTTCGGTGCGTTTCTGGCCCTCACCGTGAGCGCCTACACTGGGATGCGTGTGTATCTGAGTTCGTCGCCTGTTCCAGAGATGCGCTCTCGTGACTTCCCGGAGTTCGCAAAGATCGGGAGTGGGTTCACGCAGGTGACGAGCTTCTACGGCGAAACTGTCTCGTTGACCAGTCTGCAGTCGGAACTCCAGTCAGCGGCCGCCGTCGTGAAGCTTGGGTACGCGATCCAGGGTAACGACCGCAACGACTCCCTGTTCGCAAAATACCTCCGGACAACACGAAACGAACTATTGCCGGGGTCGTATCTGCTCAAGCGTGCTGTCCAGACCTCAGATGAGGGGCCGTACATACCCGCCCTGATGAGGTATGCAGTCGCGCTCGATCAGCGAAACGCAATCAGACAGTCCAATTCACAAATGACTGATACACCACACAATCGCATCTCGACACTCGCGGAACTTGCATACGATGCCATCCGACCGGCGAGCGGACACGGCCGGAAACCGCATCGTGTCGAACGGGTGTTCCGTGAGAGCGTCAAAGCAGTATCGAAGACAGGACAGCAACTAGACCAAGAGGACTACAAGATGTGCGTGTCCGGGCGGCTTCAGAAGATGATCGACCGGCAGGCGGGGGATGCTGTCTATCCCGTCAGTGCCGAGGAATCAGACGCTGGGACGCCGCTTCAGGAGCGCATTGAGGAGTACGCGGCATACTTCGTCGACGAAATCCTCTACGGGATCGCAAACGGGCGTCCCTCCCAACTGAAACGACTCGAAAACAACCTCGCAGACGGGTTCTTCGGTGCGACACTTCGAGCCGAGGCAGAGTATTACGACCAAAAAGGCGAAGAGAAACAGAAAGCAAACGAGGCCTAACAATGATTCCAGACAATATCACCAACGCACTCGCAGATGGTACCGTTCCAATCGATGGCATGACCAACACTCCCGGAACGAACTACACGACGCTCCTCGTGCTCCGGGAACTGGACAGCCATGCCATCTTCACGACGAATGGACAGGACGCCGACATCACTTCACTATCGGTCGTCGGCGACAGCGGGAGTATCGAGTACTCACCCGGACTGATGTTCATGCGGAAACAGACCGGGAGTGATCGCCGGGCTGGAAAGGCAATTCAGCGGGAACTACTGGAGTACGACCGGAGCGATTCGATGGATGTCAACGACATGAACCCCCAGTCCGTCGAGTCAGCTCTCTACGGCAGTGCAGCCAGTGGAGACGATGATGTCGATATCGGGGTCACGTCACGAGTGATGTACGATACCGCGTTTACTGTTCGCGATGCCAGTGCGTGTATCGATGAAAAATTCCAGAACGCGCCCGGTGAGGGATACGCCAAAGGATCAACTGCAAATATTCGAGAACCAGATTTCTTCGAACCGGGAACCCTGTTCCCATGTACCATAACCCTACGTGACGCAACACCTGCGGAAGTGGCATTTGTTACCGCAATAACAAGTAGAAATAAGCGGTACGGAGCGGCAACGACTCGGCTAGGGCGGGTGAACAATCGTATCCTCGGCCTCTACACTGGCTCTGAAGAAGGTCCGTCAAACCGAGAACTCACCGCCGAAACGATTGTCTCGTTCGCCAGCGAGAGTAATCGGACGCTTGGTGATGTCGTCCAGGCCCCAGCGCTGAATGCTGACCAGGCAGCGGCATACGTCCGAGAGGCATACGACACAGCCTGTACGGAGACAGTTGCACAGACACCCGTTGATGACGAGGTGCTCGACGAATTACTGGCGCTCACAGATGACGACGATCTCCGAGCTGTGCTTGAGGCCCAACAACCACACTCACGATCGTTCATTGATGACGCAATCGCGGCAGACGAGAGCTAATCCGAGCCATGGAGGTACTTGAAGCAACGCTGACAACACACGGGAAGGTCGGGTTTGCATCTCGTGAGGTCGGTCGGATGGCCGACACCGACCCGTATATCCTCAACACAGCGTTACATTATGCGCTCGGTCTGGCGGGTGGCAACTACGTTGACGTCACGCACCAGCCGACATACATAGAGGATACAGCGGACATCGTAGACGAAGTGTACGTAACTCCAGCGACACCTGTCGCGGTTGAGAGCGAGTCAATCCGAACGGAATACCTCACGACCAACCGGAACGCGAGAGCGGATACCTACGCAACCCCGAACTATCCGGCCGAGGACGATCCCACAGGAAAGGCCAGCCAGAACCTGCCAACGTTCGAGCGTGAACGAGCGCTAGCGCCGGGCAACCACTTCCGGTTCTATGTCTTTCCATACGGCCGGACAGCTAAGTCAGCCAAAGAGACACTGCCGTCGTACATCCGACTGGGAAAAAAGCGTGGGAAAGGACGCGTTCGCTATCGTATCGTTGAGGCCGAGCGAAAATCGGGGACATTCTCGCTAGGTCACCCGTTGAGCATCTACGATCATGACGCACAGCCACTCGGTGGCGTTGTAATGCGGCAGATGCAACCCACACCGCTCTGGTTCGAGGGCAAGTTCGAAGCTGACCACTACGCGATAGAATCCCCGACTGAGTCTGCTGATCGCGTGTACTATCCGGCAGGTGCCAAATTCCTCGCAACGAAGCGTGGCGATGTCTGATTCGACACCACTCAACGTCCAATTGAAGGGACTTGGGTTGCGAAAATATCCAAGTGATTCGTATCCGGTCGACGGCGTTACTCCTCACCGCCACCAGTGGGCACTCCACGACGCTCTGACAACAGGTGTCTCAGGTGCCTTCGTGAACGACGCGCCAACTGGTGCGGGAAAGACGCTGTCGTGGCTTGCGCCGACGATTTCGGAGGGTCTAGACACCGTTGCGGTGTATCCAACGAACGCACTGATCGAAGATCAACGGAAGAATATCGAGTTAATGCTGGACGATATTGATGGCGGAGACGATGTCCATTTGCTGGCAGTCTCAAGTGATACACTCCAAGACGAGTACGCAACAGACTATCCTGCTGAGTCGAACGGAGAGATCCTTTCGTACCTCTTACGGGATGCATTTCAGCGTTCGGAAACGGTTATTCTGCTCACGAATCCAGACATATTCGTCCTGTTACGCCGGAGAATATATCACAATCGGACTGATGGAATCAATTTCTTCGAAGTCGCTGTGGTCGATGAGTTCCATCGAGCGACACGAAAGGAGCAGAATACGCTCCTGTTCTTACTGGACGAAATGCAGGATGCTGACACCGAAATATGTCGGTTGTCATACCTTGTGTTCCTCAGTGCAACACCAGACGAGGAACTAGCTGGCCGGTTCGAAGAAGCGGTCTCTGCACCCTACTATCCACTCACGGGTTTTGGATGGCGTGAGACGCCACACCCAGCGATGGCAGCGGACGACCAGCCAGCTATCGCATTTGCCCCCGGCCAGCTACCGACTGCGTACCGTCCAGTATTGCCTCCACTCGAACTTCGGTTGCAGCCAGCAACAACATTTCAGACTGCGTCACGTCTGGCTGAACAGCGAGAGGAAACTATCGACCAGCTCTCACAGGGTCGGACCGTTCTGATGCTGGATGGCCTACATGAAGTTGACGAAATATATCGATTACTGCAAGATTCTGAGCTCGGTACTATCGAACGAATCGACGGGTTTCATCGCGCAGACATAGCTGATAAACTCAACCGATTCGACACTCTTGTCAGCAATGCGGCAGTCGAGGTCGGTGTCGATTTCGATACTGATCAGGTGCTGTTCTCTGCACACAGTGCCGCAACGTTCTTCCAGCGACTCGGCCGTCTCCGAACACGTAAAGAAACATCAAAAGCCTACGCGTACATTCCTCCCTACGTATATAAACAACTTCAATCGGAAATAAATGCGTACGGTAACGAATGGATAAACCGAGAGAGATTCGAGGGATTGGTTGAACAACACTATGTCGATAACTCGACACCGAAGTCGTTCGACTGGCGGTATTCGACTGTCGAGGCGTACCATCACGTCGAAGAACGGGTGGAGAACACCCCGTCGGACGAAGCTGGGTTGATCAGAAAAGAGGGGTGGAAGCGGATCGAGCGGCACTTTTGCCGACCGCATGGTACTGTGTTCTCAAAACAAGATGCGAAACGTTGTCATGATTCGGTACAGACAAAGATTCTTGATGCGTTGCAGATGTACCGCGGTGACAGTCTTCAACTGACAGTCTATGATCCAGATCAACAGGTCGTCCAGAACTACAATCTGACGTATCTGCTACGACACGGTGACATCCAGTTACTAGAGCGGGATGACTTTTTGACGCGTGTTCCTGACCGTCTCGGAGACGATGTATCGCGGGTGGAACGCTACAGCATTGGATACTGCATCTACTACGGGACCTACGATGGCGATGGAACCGAAGGTGATGACGAGTACACTGGTCGTGACCTTTGCTTCAAACCGACTGGTGATCTATACTCACTGTTGAATAGAGGGAAACGACAGACTCGGGAACCAAAAGTGTGTACCGGGCTGGAAGTCGAAACGTCGCCAGACATCGATGGGTTAGACCAGTTGAAGATCGAGCTCAGTGAAACCGAAGTCCTCTGCTATCCAATTGAGGGGCACGTCAGCGAGGTCTCGAAACAATACTCCATTGGCGAGTTCGGATTCGTGTATCCACTCCTACACCCAGAAGGAGATACGGCTACGATCGCGTTCAGCCACGATGCGCTTTATCTGTACTGCCGAGTACAGGATCAACAGGAGGCTGATGGACTCGATATCGAGGTGAGTGAGTTGTGACGCCAGCAAATTCCGTCACAGATCACGATGAGTGCGTTCATGTGAGTGCGCTGAATGAGTACCTCTACTGTCCACGGCGATTCTACTACCAGCGGTACCACGACGAAATGGGAACCCCATACGAACTGGTTGATGGTCGCAGTAAACACGAGAACGCTGCCCAACGGGGCGATTGGATCAACGAGCGATACTTGAGTGATAGTTCACTCGGTCTTCATGGCAAAATCGACATTATCGAATCCAAAGACGGAGTACTCACGCCAATCGAGCGCAAGCGAGCTGAAAGCGGCGGGTACTACACCAACGATGAAG
The DNA here is from genome assembly GCF_000026045.1 of Natronomonas pharaonis DSM 2160. NCBI lineage: Archaea > Methanobacteriati > Methanobacteriota > Halobacteria > Halobacteriales > Natronomonadaceae > Natronomonas > Natronomonas pharaonis. The sequence continues at coordinate 1,577,239 of NC_007426.1, forward strand.
TTCAGCTGGCCGGCTACTGTATGCTGCTGTCCAACGCAATAGGCGAGCCCGTCAACGTTGGCTACATATATCTATATTCTACAGACCAGCGACATTCGATTCGAATTACAGAGGACCACCGACAGGCTGTCACCAAGATAGTGGATCAAATTCAATCCATGTCAGCCACAAATATTCCGCCACTCACGGACAACCCGGACAAGTGCGATGCCTGCTCCGCTAGGGAGTACTGTATGCCAGCAGAGACGGCAAAGCTCGAACCCGAGAAAGCCCACGGAACGGGCTGGGAGGACGAAATATGAAAGCTGCAGAAGGGATGTTCGACGAGTCAGTCGTCTACGTCACCAAACAGGGAACCCAAGTCCGTACTGACGGCGGACAAATCATCGTCTGGGACGTTGACGGCGATGACGGAGAGCTCGCAGCCTACCCCAAAGAAAAACTCGACACCATCAACGTCTTCGGGGGGGTCAACTTTTCGACACCGTTCGTTGCAGAGGCGAATGAACACGGCATCGTCCTGAACTACTTCACGCAGAATGGCAAGTATCGGGGGAGTTTCGTCCCCGAAAAGAACACCATCGCAGAGGTCAGGCGCGCGCAGTACGCACTCACACCTGCGAAGGAACTGGCAATTGCCAAGGAAATGATTCGTGGTAAGATACGCAATCAGCGCACATTGCTCTCACGGAAGGGTGTCACCGGCACAGATGTGCTGAAAGACCTTGGCGTTCGTGTAGACAATATCAAAACGAAAGACGACCTTCGAGGAGCAGAAGGCGAGGCAGCAGAGCGGTACTTCGACAGACTCGATGAGACACTCGTTGATGGCTGGACATTCGAGAAACGGACGAAGCGACCGCCCGAGGACCACATTAACTCGTTGCTCTCGCTGACCTACGTGTTCATGAAAAACGAGGTCATGAGCGCCCTCAGACAGTACAACCTGGATCCGTTCCTGGGAGTGCTACACGCAGATCGACACGGGCGACCATCACTCGCACTCGATCTGCAAGAGGAGTTCCGCCCGATCTTCTGCGATGCTCTGGTGACGCGGCTGGTCAATCGGCGGACGTTGACACACGACGATTTCAACAAGGATAACAGACTGTCCGATGACGCGTTCAAGACCTACCTCTCAAAGTTCGATGAGTTCATGCAAGAAGAGTTCACACACCCGCACTTCGAGTACTCCGTCACACGGCGAAAAGCAGTGCGACAGCAAGCAATTCTACTGCGAAAAGCAATCACAGGAGAAATGGACCAGTACCATCCTCTGACATTCCAGCGATGACAATGCGGCTCGCCGTAGCTTACGATGTCAGTGACGACACGAACCGACGCCACGTGTATCGAACACTCCAACGGTACGGGGCATGGAGACAGTACAGCGTCTTCGAGCTGGAAATCAGCAAAACCGACCGTGTTGAACTGGAAGCCGAACTGGAATCACACATTGACCCGAGTGCTGGTGACCGCATTCGTATCTATCGCCTCTGTAGCGCCTGCCAAGACGCAACAACAGATATTGGCAACGACCCGCCGGATGGGCAATCCAACGTGATCTGAGCCCCGTCGTTCATCGACCCTTATCAAATGTCTGTATAGCCCCCCTCCACGAAGAACCGCCCGAGTATCGATACCAGAGAAACGCTTATCATTCCTATCATCGTATTTCCACCCCCCGTCGAGACGGACTGAAAACCCAGAACGGGATTGAAACAAGTCCCAAGCGTGACTGAAGACTTAGAGTTTGCGGTCGAGACGGACTGAAAACCCAGAACGGGATTGAAACATTACGGCGAATGGACGCTCGATATGACGTTTGACGATGTCGAGACGGACTGAAAACCCAGAACGGGATTGAAACGTTGCGGTCGACGATTCAGGCGACCAACTCGAACGTCGAGACGGACTGAAAACCCAGAACGGGATTGAAACAAAGATACGCTCAGGCGTTGTCTCCCGCAACCCATGTCGAGACGGACTGAAAACCCAGAACGGGATTGAAACAACGTCCCTGATTCAACGCGGATTGGGTCGGTTGCAGTCGAGACGGACTGAAAACCCAGAACGGGATTGAAACTGAAGGTAAAGATATCGTCGTCAATCATGAAAACCGTCGAGACGGACTGAAAACCCAGAACGGGATTGAAACTCGCTAGTCATCGGTCAGGCCCTCCGGGCTGGTGGTGTCGAGACGGACTGAAAACCCAGAACGGGATTGAAACCGTCGGCGTCTCGCTCGACGACCGTGCCCGTCGAGTCGAGACGGACTGAAAACCCAGAATAGGATTGAAACCTGCCGGTGAAGAACGCGCGGAGCGGCGGCAGCGGTCACAGTAGACAGAAAGCCACTGATTGCGCTGAATAGTCCGAGCTGCTCGTATTGAATTGCCCTGATGCTTATTCTCGATGCTGCTCAAGCAACGCCGATGACCTGTGAGAAAGACAACAACAGTCGGAACAGTTCGATAGAGGTGTGTCCGGAGGTCGGCGAAGCGGTGGTTTCGGTGCGGGACCGTGGGGTCAGAGCTGAATGTATACGACCATCCCGATGTATGCACACTTCGTCGTCTGCTGAGCGAGTCGCGTGTATAGATCGAGCCGGTGATCGGCACGATCACGCCGGCCGCCGAGCGACGGCCACGACCGGGTATATAAAGAACAGCCGCTCGGTCACCGCAGAACGACGCAACCGAATCCCCCGTATGCACGGAGCTATATAAATGGGTGAACGAACGACCCTCAGACTGTCCGACGAACGGAAGCACCTACTCGATCAAGCAAGCGATATCGTGGCGTCCGACCCATCGGATGACCCGCCGAGGAGTGACGTCATCGACGCCGCACTGACGCACCTGATCGAATCCCACGAGAACCTCGAAGACGTCCGCGACAAGTACCCGCCCGGCGAGGTGAAAGACTGCTGCAACACGTCCGTGCTGCAGCTCCGGTACCGAACGTCAATCGAGCAGCGCTGGCGGTAAGAGGCTACCAACCTGAGAGGGTGTCATAGAACAGTTACCATACCAAAGAGCAGAGCCTGTCATAGAAAACTTCGCACGGTCTGTCTATCCGACTCTTGTCAAGACCTGCGTGCAAGATACACAGCGCGTATCTTACATAGCGGATATTTGGATTCTCCCAAAGGTCGGGCTACACGAACGAAGGTAAACCGATACAAAAATATAATATAGTCTATAACATTAATCAGTAATTATGAGTGATCCATTTACCGAAATCCGGTATGTTGGGGATCACCGGGCAGATGTCCTGCGAAATGCCGGGTACGACTCTTTAGATGAATTGAGTCAGGCGTCAAGAGATGAAATAGCGTCGATAGATGGATTTGAGGACGGAATTGCAGAGAGAGTTGTTCGGCACTTCAAAAACGAACAATAAACAGGACGATTAGACATGAGTGAGTAGCAGGAACTTGAGGCTCTGTGCTGAATAGATGCTCTATATCTTGCATACCACCTCAGATATCAATCGTATCTAGTAGTTTCTTTTTCGCCCAGTACGCAGTTCTCTAACCGGCTGAGACTGATTCTATGACACGCTATTACTGGAAAATTCGCATGTGACAGAATCAGCACACGGTTAGCAAATTGCCGAGCTGATTAGCTCTACTGTAGCGGTCGGACTAGTTTAATTGGCGCGACGTGATGGACGGACAGATTTCGACCGTGGAGCACGTTTGAGCAGTCTGGTGAGGCCGCAGAGCCAGCCCAAGAACGTCGAAGCTAACTCGTCCGGTCGACCCACTGGCAGAAGTCGTGAAAGTCGTCGGCACCCGCTTGTTTGGCTATTTGCTGCAGCGTCCCGACTGGGATCGGATCGGCTTTCGGGACCGTTACCGTCCGCACCTCGCCCGTTTCGTCATTCTCGTATCGAAGCGTTGTGTGGCTCCCCTTGCCACCAACCGGTACGAACCCGTGTTTGGTGAGCGTCTTAATCACGTCTCGCGAGGAAAAGCTCGTCCGGACCACACTACTCGAGCCACGGTGGCGAGCCATTTTCGCCGATCTCGACATCGATTCCTTGGTCCTCAAGATACGCTTCAGGATCGTCAATCCGCTCGCCGTCGCCAAAGTGGCTATCCAAAGCATCGGCGAGCTCGCGAAGCGCCTCAGCCTCGGTGTCGCCGAACGAGGCTACGCCCGACTCAACGTGTCGGGCCGTTACACGACCGTCGTCCTCGTGAACGAATTCGACGCCGGCCGGAGGCTCTGATACAGTCGCCATACTTCACATAAGCTATCGAGTGTTGTAAACTCACCGCCCAGCCGCTCGGTGCCGGCAGCGTAGGAACTCCTCAACGCGCGCGCTTCGCGGAGGTCACCGGTCCCTGACCGAACAGCGAGTTTCAGACCCCCCGCCCCCGCAGTACGCGAAATGGATTCCGGGTCGGACATCGAGGCCGTGCGACCCCCGGCCTGCCCTGTTAGAGCTGACCGTCTCATACTGTTAGCGCGTACGTACATACACATACCCTGCCTACCGCCGTTAGTAACAGTCAATCTCGGACCTCCGATGCAATCTGAGACACGCGTCCACGCGAGACCTCGCAGGCCTCCAGACGCGCGACATCCTTGCCGGTCATCTCCGTATCACGGTAGACCGATGCGATCCACTTGTCCCGCTCTTCCTCACGAGCCTCCTTCCGGGCTCGTTCGACCATCTCGTTGACCTCGCTTTGTCGCACCCAGTTCGACCCGTGGTCCCCGTCGTCAAGCCGGTCGTCTTTCAGCGCGTCCATGTATTTGAACGACTCCGAATCGTCCATGTTCGGCCACTCGAAGGTCTGGAGCGTCTCGTAGTACAGGACGCGCTTGGTGGGATGGATACGCTTCTTGTAGACACGAGCGAAGCCTCTGCGTTCGATGTTGATCCAGTAGTCCGCCAGCCGCTCGAAGCGGCTGTCTATCTCCTCCGGCGACGGCAGGTTGACGAAGGCGATAATCTCCCGAACACGGGCCATCTGCCACCTTTCGGCCGCATCGATGTTCTTGTTCGAGTTCGACCGGCGGGCATCGAACTGCTCGCCTTCCTCCATAATCGTCGCCGAGCCCGGTGGAAGGTGCCCGTAGAAATCCAAGAACTCGAAGGGGTCGATAGTCGTCTTGTGTTCGCTGAAGCCCGCTGCCGACGTATCTGAAACGTAGCCGAGGAAGTCACAGCAGTTCGACTTCCCGATGCCGGTCTGGCCGTCCTTTGCCGTGACGAGACACTTTGCGTCCCGATTCTCAGCCTTTCGCTGTGCCAACTCGCGGAAGAACGGTCCGTTGAAGGCTCCGAATAGCGACTCGGCTGCTTCGGTCGGTGCGGGGTCGGCTTCGCGCTTCCGGAGCTCGGCGGCAAGGTCGGCATCGAGGACTCCGTCGAGGTCGTGCGGCTCGTGGCCGTGATCGACGCTGACTGCCATCGCTAACTCCCTCCGGGGACCTTTTCGAGGGCATCATCCTGCCCTCTGGCTTCGAGTAGCGCCGCGAGGTCCTCGTGGCCGATATCATCGTGCGGCGTTGTCTCGCGCGCCTGTGCGCCGAAGCCGAGCTTCTTCGCCAGATCGTCGAGGTCCTCGGTCAGCTGTAGAATCTCCTCAACGGGGATCTCGGTAATCGCTGGGACAGTTTGGGTTGAGACGCCTCGTCCCCGACCGGCTGACGGCTGATGCCGTTCGACACGTTGACCGAGGCGCTGCCGTAGCGGTGCGATGTTCGGGAAGTCGCCGTCGTCAAGCACCGATTCGTCGCGGAACTCATACAGGACGTCGTAGTACTGGATGCAGGCGGCGGCTAACTCCTTGTGCGTCTGGACGCTGACCTGTCCTTCGACGCCTTCGTCCCAGTACTGATTCCGGACCATCTGTACGCGACGGCGCATATCGTGAATCATCCGCCGTGGCGCTCTGTCCTGCCGCTCGTCGTCGTCACTCGACATCGATATCGACCTCCGTTCCGGTGTCGTCGACGGGCTCGATCCAGATGCCGCCCCGGTACGTCTCGACGCGGACGGTTTGTCCCTTGTCGAGATTCAGCGTCATCGTAGCGTACTCGGTCAAGTTCGCGTAGAGGGCGGTGTTGCGCTGCTGGACAGTTCGCTCTTCGGTGTTGAGCGGTTCGTGACCGTCAGTGTACTGTCGGCGGTGGGTTCGGACGGGTTTACTGCATTGATTGGAGGCCATCGATTCGGAGTGCGCGGTGTTGCAGTAAAAGTCCCCGGTCCTGATGCAACAGCTATCCCCGGCCATACAGGAACCGGAGTCAGGCTATATGCCGTCCCATATTCAACGGCTACTCATGGCTGGTCAAAGCCAGAGTTACGTCAGCAAAGGCGCTGGCGCAGTGGAAGGAGTGTCGAACCGTACCGGGCTATCGGAGGCTCGTATCATGGGCACCGTCCGTGTCATCGGCGGTGCGATGATCGGCATCGCGATTCTCGCCCTTGTTCTGACCGAGGTGTTCACCCTCGAGGCGATGGACATCCAGGAGGGGCCATTCAGCGGAGTCGTCGATAGTCTCGAATCGACCGGGGGTGCTGCTCTCGGGCTGCTCGTCATCGGGCTGTTGGTTGCTGCTGCCAACCGCGTGATGGGCTTCTTCGGCAGCGGGGGCTTCTGACCAATGTCGGCGTCGTACGCCCACCGCGGTGCTGACGCCGTCGAACACGCGAGCGACGCAACCGGCGTTTCAGAGGCGCGCATTATGGGCACCGTCCGTGTTATCGGCGGTGCGATGATCGGCATCGCCGTCCTCGCCCTCGTCCTGACCGAGGTGTTCAGCCTTGAGCAGTTCGCTCAAGACGCTGACGGAAACTACGAGGGGCCATTCGGTGGTGTCCTTGACAGCCTCACGTCGACCGGTCCGGCAGCACTCGGGCTGCTGGTCATCGGCTTACTCGTCGCCGCGGCCAACCGCGTGATGGGCTTCTTCGGAGGCTCTGGCTTCTGAGCAGTCCATCCTGAGGCACCGCTTTTCGACTACTTTCCAACCGTCACACACCTATGAGAGGAAGCGTCTGGACCGTCGTCGTTCTGGCCGTCGGCTTAGCGATGCTGCCGTTGATACTCGATTTCGGTGACGCCGAAGGCAGCCTGACGGCTGACCTCTTCGGCATCATCGCTGTCTTCGACGGCATCCTTGGACTGTTGGTCCTCGTCGCCGCGATGGCGGCGTTCGTGGCGTACTTCCAGAGCGACGGGTTCTGAGAACGATGTACCAACGCTATTACTTCGCGCTGGCGGTCGGCGCGACGCTGCTGACAGCGGCGTGGCTGTTCCGACCGGACGAGCGTACCACTATCACGAGCTTCGGTGCATTCGTCAGCTGGAGCTTAACCGCCCTCGTCGGTGGTGAGGTCGAGCGCGTGACCAGCGACGGGAGCGTCGTCGCCGCTCCGGTTCCCGCTGAGGTCCGGTGGCTGACGTTCCTGTTTGCACTCCTGTCGCTACTCGCGCTGATTCTGTACACAGTCGGCGTCTACCCGCCGAACACCGACGATGAACCACTGAGTGATTCACAGACCAATGGATAGCGAAACGCAAGAACACATGGACGCACAGGAAGACCGGCAGCTCACCGCTAGCAGCCAGCAGGCTGTTATGTCGGCTGCTGCCGAGAAACAGCACCGGAAGCTCGAAAACAGCCACTTCCTCAACGAGCTTCGCGATTCGGATCTCGGTGATTCGGAGCTCTTCGAGTGGCTGGAAGACGAACATCCGACGTGGTTTTCCGGGGCGCATGCCGTCTCGAACCGCGGGGATACGTGGGACGATGAAGCCGACCTGCTCATGTTCAACAAGCGTGAGCGGGCACTGGCAGAGAACCGCCCTGGGCGGCTGCTTCGCGGGCGGCCATTTCTGCTTGCGACCGCGCAGGGAGCCGAAACGCCACAACTCGATGCCTACGACCAGCCGGGTATCCCTGGCGACCGGCAGTACTGGAAGCGGAAGACGGCTGACAAAGAATCGGCCCGCCGGCCGATGTCCTCCGAGGAGCAGAGCCGCCTCTACGGCGCTGCCGAGGTCGCCGCCGACCTGATGGCACTGTCGAAGAACGCTGCCGGTCTTGATGCGACCACGACCGCCACGACCGAAACGCGCGTTCGGCGCGAAGAGCAGGAAGAGGGAGCTGCATCGCGACTCGGGAGGTTCTACGAATGACCGCCGGTAACGATAGCGACCAGCCCAAGACGATGCTGGAGTACCATTTCCGGCGACTGTCGCGGAAAATCGTGGTAGTGGCTGGCCTCGTTATAGCGAGTCTCTTCGTGGCAGCCGGCATGATCGTTACGCCGTTCGACTCGGTGGTGGGATTGATACTCACACTCGCTGCGATTGCTGTACTGGCCGTTTGCCATGCGATTATGGAAGACGGGTTGCTGCGCCGCGGACTGAATAAGTTGCCTGGGGGTTCTCTCTCCGAACTCAAGCGCCCGGACGAACGCGAGCCTGCTGGAGGTGTCGCCGATGACTGACGACGACCTTCCGGGCGACGACGTCCTCGACGACGACCTGCTCGAAGACGCGGAGACAGAGGACACGGACCCTAAAACACGTGGAAAGAAAGCCGGCGAGCGAATGCGGCAAAAGACAGAGAACTTTGTCCTCTGGACCGGCGGCGTCGCCGGTGGCCTAACCAGTACCGCGTTCCGCATCGTACCGTTTACCGGTAGGCTGTTCAAGCGGATGGCGGTCAAGAGCATCGAGAACTACCACAAGAAGGCCGGCGGTGACGCGGTCGGTATCGTCGCCAAGGAGGGCCAACAGATCGACCTCATTCCGGTCAAGTACCGAACTCCTGAGGAGGTCGACGAAGGCGAAAAGGCCGGCTGGAAGGCCAAAGGAATCGACAAGGTCTGGAACCCCGGACCGGAAGGCTACTCGGTCAACTACATCGGCCGGACGCCGACAGTGCCGCTGCAGCGCGACGATCACGTCGAAGCCGGCTGGCTCAAACCCCGCATCGGCACGGCCATTGAACTCGACAACTACTGGCCGCTGTTCGTCAACCCGGACATCACCGCAAACATCGACTACGGTGCGGCCGGCGGGTCACAGCGGGCTCGTGCTGACGGTGGTATCAACGATCCGGCAGTGAGCTTCGAGCTCGACTCGCCGGGCGAGTGGGCCGGCGACAACATCATCGATCTCGACAGTGGGGACGGCTACGACGGGATGCGAATCTCGTTCAACAAGGCCAAAGAGTGGCGTGCCGAGACGACGACCTCCGAGTCGATGCAGATGCAGGAGGACCGCGGGTTCCTTCGTGGACGGCTCTCTGGCGACGAAGGGCCGTCGCTGTTCAAGTTGCTGCTGCTCTGTGCCGCCATCATCCTCGGCGTGCTGGCTATCGTCTTGATTGGTCCGCAGCTTGTCGGCGGCGAAGACGGCGGGTCGTCGATGAACCCGCTGCTGGTCAACAGCCTGATGGCCTTCGGGGCGGTCTGAGATGTTCGGCGCGTTCATCCGCGCCGTGCTTTCTGCGGGCGCAGCCGTGCTTATCGCCGCGATACTGTCGTTCATTCTTGGATTCTTTCTGCCGTTTCTTGGCCCCGAAGACGAGCTCCTGTATCGGAGCTTCGCGGCGGTCGCCGAGCACAACCTGCTGGTGATGATGCTGGCCGTCTGTGCGGCGCTGGTGGCCCGCGCCGTCGTCGAGGCGCGGCCGGGAGGGCTGTGAGATGTCGGCGTGGCTGCGGTTTGGCTACGGTCTGATGGCGACTGTCGGGCTGGCGGTTGGCGGACTCATTTACCAGCAGGTGTTCGTCGCCGAGTTGCTCCCGATTGCCCCGACTGAGGGGCCGTTCGCGACACCTGTCATCTGGCTTGACCGCCTTGTCCCGGTGATTCTGGTTGGATTGCTACTGTTCGTCTGGGCGTGGGTGATTGCGGGCTCCGTCCAGGAAGAGCGGACGCTCGATAGGAGGCGTGTGCGATGACCGACGAAGAACTACAACGGCTGCGAGATGAAGCGGTGCAGGAACAGCGGGGTCGTAATGCCGAGCGACCGCTTGCAGCAACGCGAACCGAAATCAAGACCCATGACTGACAGAGTCGAAGAACTTGAGAGCCGAGTCGAACAGCTTGAGCAAATAATCGAATCGCAATCGGCAGGTCCGAGCCGGCGGAGCGTCCTCGCATCGCTGGCTGGCGTCGCTGGCGCTGGGGCGCTCGGCGCTGGCGTCGGGAGTCAGCGGGCAGCGGCGCAAGAGGCAGTCGGGCAGGTCGGCACTGAAGCCGATCCAGTCGATTTGTTTGCCAATTCGATAGACGCGGAGTCAGCAAGCATCGGGGAGGTTGCAGGTCTGATGTACTCAACCAGCGACCAACCCATCCCGGACAATACATCAACACAGGTCGAATGGAATACTGTCGAAATAGAGGACAGCGATATTGTGGATGCTGATACTGGCAACGACCGTTTCGTTATTCAGGAGGACGGTACATATTACGTTGAGTCAAGTATTTTGTGGGGCACTGGTCTGAGTTGGGGTGAAGGTGATCGAGCACAACTGTCAATACAGGGGGATGTTGGGCTTTTTATTAACCGAACCCCAGCCCATGTCGGGTGGGTAGGCGAGGAAAAGCATATGAAAATATCCCGCGTTTACGAGATTTCGGAGGGTGACAGTATTGAGATATTTGTTGAACAACGAACAGGGGGTGAGGTGGAGCTGCGGCACTTTAGCGGTATGACAAATGCGTTTCAGGTGGTGAAGCTCGGATGAGTGACCACACCGACGCTTAACGATAAACACAACTGACAAAAATGAACGAACGCACCGGCCTCGTCGTGGTCGCGGTCGTGCTCATCGGCCTCTTGCTACCGGCCGGTGCAGCAATTGCTGTTGACCTCGGGACATTCGAGGCCAGCGAAGGAGTCGTGCTTGAAACAAACAGCGGCCTCACGGTCGAGCTCTCGGACAGCCAGGAGTTGCCAGCCGTCCCGTTCGCCGACGACGAAACAATTGCCGTTGATGGAGTTGAGATATCAGCCGACGGAAGCGCTGAGGTTGCGGTTTCGGATGCAACATTCGACGGCGATAGTGCGTCTGTCTCAGAGATCGACGCCACTTCGTCAGACATCTCAATTGCTCGTGACGATGTTGTCGAGGTTACTGTCGGCGGCGGCGTTGGCGAAGTCACGCTGCACGACGCTGAGTTAGATAACGACGAAACTGATATCGAGATATCTGGGAACTCTGAGATGCAATTGGAGCTGCACGGGACAGGATTTGATGGCGGGATTCAATTAGTTGATGCTGATGGGGATCAGGTTGGCGGCACAACGACAGCAATCGACGGTGAGACAATTGACCTTGCTGCCGGAAGCTACGAGCTTCGGCTTCAGGACGGTCCGTCACAGCTTGAAATCCGGGATGAAACCAACCCGGAGACTCTGCTTGATGACGACGAAATTGATCTCCGCGTTCGCTTTTTCGGGGATGATGAGCAGGTGTTTGAGCGGACGGCTACCGATGGCACGGTTGACCTAGATGGGTTGCCCGCCGATGAAGAGCTCGTTGTCACCGTTCGTGATGAGAATGCGGACTACGTCTGGCGGCGCATCCTCATCGACTCGATACTTGACCAAAGTGCAATTTATCTGCTACCGGCCACGGAACCGTCGTCAGAAATCCGCTTCCACCTGCAGGACGACACCGGCCGCTTCCCATCGGATGAAGCGCGGCTCTTCGTCGAGAAGCCGCTAACCATCGACGGAGAAACGACCTACCAGATTATCTCCGGTGATGAGTTCTCAGCTGGTGGGGAGTTTCCGACAACACTCGTCGAAGAGGAACGATACCGGCTGCGTGTCACCAACGATGCCGGCGAGGAACGGGTGCTCGGCGCGTATACAGTCACCGGGCCCGACAATCCCTCAGTGACGATTGGCACTGTCAACATCGCCGGCGATGTCGAAACGGAGCCAGTCGCACAAGCGTCGCTTCGCGCCGCACCACCGGATGCTGACTACGAGTACGAAGCCCGCGTCATCTATATCGACGAGGAGGGCGCGACTGACGCACTTACAATCGGTATCGAGAGTGAAGCCGGCGAGACCGTCCGGCCTGAAATTGAGGAATCTGGACCGTACGGTCGCTACATCGAAACCTACCCAATCTACGACCACAACTTCGACCCCGAAGAGGACTCGCTTATTGTCCACGTTGAGGCCGACCGCGGGTACCAAGGCACCGAGACGTGGGATATCCCGGTCGGTGACTTGCCAGACGTGCTGGCTGACGCCGATATCGACCCGTGGATTCTGGAGTTGATGGGTTGGGTCTCGTTGATTGCACTGGCAGGTCTCATCGTCATCGTCTCGCCGTCGCTGGCAGCCATCGTTACAGTCGGCTACGCGGCGCTGTTGACGGCCATCGGCATCCTACCCATTCCCGGCGTCGCCATCGGTGTCGCCGGGTCAACGGCCATCCTCTACCGGCTTGGCGGGGGTGGACTCCGATGAGGACCATCGGCGTCGTCGCATTCGTGCTGTTCCTCGGGTTCAGCGTGTCGATGCTGTCGATGTCCGGCATCGGGCCGGCTATCTTCGGCCAAGACACCGACGACGAAGTCGGCCTCGGACCGCAGGAGGACCTGGAGCAGGCCGCCGACGACGCAAGTGTCGATGAGGGTGACGAAGGTGGTATTGGGGCCGATGTCGCAGCCGAAGACGAGCCGACAACCATCGGGTTCGTGCTCGAAGGTGCGCAGTTCGCTGTCGGACTGGTAGCTTCGATAGCCGCGCTGCCGTTCACGCTGATGAATCTCGGTCTCCCGCGGTTCTTTGCCATACCGCTCGGGATGGTCCTGCAGATTGTCGGCGCAGTCGGGCTCTTTCAGTTCCTTACTGGGAGGGAGTGGATATGACGACGCCCGACTCTCCGGAGCTCGAGGACAGCTCACTCGCGTGCTTCGGGCAGGGGACTGAAGGCGACCTCGTCGAGTGCGTGACGACTGACCTGTCGGCAGCGGCCGGCGGGACGACGATGATGGGGCTACTCATCGGCGGGACGCTGCTGCTGTCGCTATACATCGCCGGCGACGGCGATCCAGCGGTCCCGACCGTCGTCACGATCCTCGTCGGCGGCACGCTTGTCCCGATGCTCCCGCCGCATCTCACGCCGTTTGCCTACTCGATAGTCGTTCTCGGCATCGCCTTCGGCGGGATGGCCGCCGCACAGCGCTGGCTGCTTCGCGGAGGGTTCTGACAGTGCGACGGATGCACCAGTTGATGGCGCTGCTGTCGTTTCCGCCGGTGCTGCTGCATGAGCTGACGCACTACGCCGTTGCGCGTCTCAGGACCGATGACGCCGCCTTCGAGGCCGAGGTCTTGGGCTCCGAAGCACGGGCCGTCTGGCGGCCGCTGGACAGTCCGCTGTGGCGATTCCTCGCGTTCCTTGCCCCGACGCTCTTCGGAGCGCTGCTGGCCGGCCTGTGGCTCGCCAGCGGCACTTCCTTCGAGGGCTGGCGTGCTGTCGCCGGCGTCGGGCTCGCACTGTACACACTCCCCTCAGTCGCTGATATACGCGGCGCGCTGGGGCGGCAACAAGCGCAGCAGTAACTACACCACAACTATGCGAACCTTTCAAAACACATCTGTAACGGAGGTAGAGTTCGGCCGTCTCGACTACGCACGTCAAGCCCGTGACGAACTCCCCAACGAGGCACTCGACGTGGATGACGACGGCCGTGAAAAGCGCCTCATCGTCGACAAGGACGCCATCGACAGGCGGACGATGTCGAGAGTCGAGGGGCTGGCTGCCGACAGCCGCGACTCCGCCCGCGGCGATATGCACGGCCAAGCCGAACTGACGCAGTCGGAACGGAACCAACTCGACTTCTCGCGAACGACGATTCCGGAAGCACGGACAGCGAAGGCGTCGCTGCAGTCCGAAGGTGTCGACGACTGGGTCGCACACTTCGACCCCACACTGACAACATCGGAGATGGCCGACAAGGCCCGTGACTCGGCAATCGGTGGCGGCCAGCGGATGGACGCCGAAGACAGCGTCCGCGCACAGGACCGCCGCCACGCCGAAGCCTTCCGCGAAGTACAGGGACAGGCAGAACGGCGAGCCCGAGATGGCTGTGAACAGGGCTTCGAGGATGCCTGCGACCAACTCGTTGAAGAGTTCGGCTTCGAACGCGCGGAAGCTGAACAGCTCCTCCGGCAGCGACAGGCGGAGGCCGTTGCACAGGCCGACCTGCAAGATACGAGTTTTCTCCGGGCAGCAACGAATGGCCGGTACCTGCAGGAGCCGCCGGAGCCAGCTCCGAACGCGCCCGGCTGGCGGAAGGCATCGACGGGGCGCTTCATTGGCTACGACCTGGTCGACCCGCGTGCAAAGCGACACCCCGAAACCGGTCATATCGCTGAAACCGACCCGATAGAACTCTCTCGCCGGGAAGCCAGAGCGCGATACGGCGACCCGGACGGTGGGTCGACTTCACCGGGCAGCCGCGAGGAAGCCAAACGCGAAGCCCTCTTCGAGTTCGAACCGATGGATCGCGGAGAGGACATCATGGCCCAAGCGGCGGCGGCTGATGTCACTCTCTCACCCGATGAGGCAGACCCCGAATACCCAGCCGGAGCGACCGGGCGGACGGCGATGGGCGGGTTTAATCCCCACTACGGCGGCGAGGTTGCCCCAAACACGAACACACCGCTCGATGAGACGCCGCCCGATATCGCACGCGGCGACGATCCCTTCGACATGAGCGAAAACGGTGGACTACTCAGTGACGACCGCGACCGTCAGGGAACACTTGACGCCGGTCTCGATGCCGGCACAACCCGCGACCGGAGCGGCGAAATAGCCGGGTCGGCTGGCTTCGAGGACCGTCGCGACGAACTGCAGCCGGACAACGACGCCGGCGAACAGACTGGGCTCGTTGAGGTCGAGAGTGACATCGGCGACGGACAGACGGACCTCTTCGGCGGCAGCGCGACGGAAACGACAGGTGGTGAGTACCGATGACCGACGATGATGACGCACAGAGCCGGAGCGGGACAGCCGAGGAACGACGTGAGGCCCGTCGTGGCGGCGGCAGCCGGCAGCGACAAAGACAGATTCAAGACGAAATCGCCGAGCAGTACGGTGTCGATAGAGATGAGGTTCGTGTTCGCGGCACTCAGCAAGGAATCGAACGGGAGCTCACCGAAGCCGGCGCGACGACCGCGGCGGAGACAACGCGGGAGCGCTTCGCTGAGAGCGATTTCGTTGAGCCGGATGATGTCGACGTCGACGTGCAACGACAGGGTGCCCGCGTCGACGCTCGTATCCCAGAGGACCGACAGCAAACAGTCGCCGAGCGGGCGCGCGAGGAACTGACAGACAGCCCAGTTGTTACTGAGCAGGATGTCGACGTTGAGGTCGGTGAACGCGGTGTTGAGGAAGGCGGCCTTACAGAAGAAGGCGAAGAGCGTGTTGAGCAGCGTCAAGAGGCGCTTGAACAGATAACAGAGGCAGATATCGAACCGACCGGGCGGGGACTCGCCATCGACACGCCCGACGCCGAAATCCTGCGGCAGCTGTCCCAGATGGGCGACACGCCGGGGGAGATTCTCGACGACCCTCGAACGTTTTCGACGAACGCGCCAGGGTTGGGCGACGCTGCCGGGTATAACATCTCAGTTTACCGGAGCGAGAGCCGGCGCGACAGCGTCGGCGGCATCTCGTTTGAGGACCGCTCCGAAGTTCGTGATGTTCTTGAGGCAGCAGCGGAGCTGCCCGACCGCACGCTCGCCGAGTTGGATGATGATCCACTCTTCGCAGGTACGGGCGATATAGCCC
Organism: Natronomonas pharaonis DSM 2160; assembly: GCF_000026045.1. Taxonomy (NCBI): domain Archaea; kingdom Methanobacteriati; phylum Methanobacteriota; class Halobacteria; order Halobacteriales; family Natronomonadaceae; genus Natronomonas; species Natronomonas pharaonis. Next base: position 1,593,046 of record NC_007426.1, read on the forward strand.
GGTATCGTGCCGAGCGTCGCGGGCGCAGACAAGCTCGCGAGCAGGCGCGCGAGGCGTTCGACGATATCGACGATATCGACCCGGCCGGCATCGATGCGACAGCAGAGGGCGAGATTATCGTTCAAGACGAGGAGGGCAGGACGCGAACCGGTGATGATATTCAAGCGGCTGCGGAAGGCGCGGCCGAACTTGAACGCGAGCACAGCAGGGTGGATGTTCCTGACGCCGATGGTTCAGCAGCCGCACGGACGGAGCCAGACATCGATGTCGGCGTCGAAGACGTCGAACAGGAACTCCGTGACCGCGTCGAGGACGATGTCGAGCGGATTCGCGTTCGCGAACGTGGGGATGGGCTCGTCGGTGCAGCGACGACGGAAGCTGGGGAGACCCAAGTCGTCGGTGTCGGCGTCGACGACGAGACGACGCGAGCATTCGCCGAGGATATCCAAGAGAGTCGCCGAGACCGACAGCGTCGCAACGTCGCTGAGCAGTTCGACGAGGACCTCGGCGGCGTCGATGTCGATGAAGACGATCTCGTCGAAGAGGAAGATGAGGAAGACGGCGAGATTACGCTCGGCCTCGGCGAGGATGTTCAGCAAGAGGCGGCAGTTGCACAGGCTGCTGACGAGTTCGAGCAGTTCGACGAGGACGATTTGGAGACGTTTGAGGAGGATGATGGCGACCTCGGCGTCCGTCCCGAAGCGTCGGCCGTTCGGGAGCAGGCCCGCGAAGAGGCGGCTGATGAGTTCGGCACTGGTGTTGGCCCGGACGATGTGGAGCTCCGCGAGGAGGACGGCGAGCTCGTCGCCGAAGCGGAGGTGCAGACCGCCGAGCCGCAAACGCGCGAGGAGCGCGTTCTTGACACCGTGACCGGCGGCTTCACCCGCGAGGTCCGAGACCTGCAAACGGATACGCCGACTGAGGAGGATGTGCTGCCGGACATCCGTGAGGGGTTAGAACCGGATATTGATGTTGACGATGCCGACCAAGACCGAGACGTCGTCGACGAGATTTTCAGTGGGCGAACTGGCGGCATCGCGGCAGCCGGTGGGGCAGCAGTCGCCACGCCGGAGCCTGTTTCGACGACGGGCGGCGCGGTGGCGTTGGGAGCCCTGACTGTCGGTGCAATCGCCGCCGACACCGCCCGTCGTGCTGGCGTGTTCGAGCGTTCGGAGCTTGACCCGGCCGAGCAACGACAAGTCGAGGAAGTCGGGCTCGGCGCTGTCGCCCCTGAATCCGAGATTGATGTCGCCGACCCGCAGACAACGGCTGAACTGGAGGTTGGCGACACCCGGACGACAGAGCTGGAGCCGACGGACGTGACCGACCGCAGTGAGTTGGGTGTAGCGCGCGACGGCGACACGACTGCCGACCGCCAGCCCGTCGACGACACGGTTGTCCCGGGCGAGTACCCACTCCCCGGTCGCGACATCGCGCGTGACCCCGCTCAGGACCGCCCGGAGCGTGTTGACCCAAGCGACGTGCTGGGGGACGTACAAGCCGCCACAAGCGTGACTATTGGCGATACTGTCGGCGACGCTGTCGACGGCGAGCAATTCCGCCGCGAGCGCACGGGCGTCGGGACGATGGATGAGATTATGGACGAGGTGCAACGGGATATCGACGAGCCCGTTCGGCGGGATCGTGGCGGGGCGTTCCGGCCGGAGCGGGAGTTTCCCACCGGCGCAGGGGCGGTTGTTGGCCGCGAGACGGCGCGTGTCGGAGAGGCACAGCGCCCCGGCATCGAAACTGGACAAGACCAGTTCACCGGCGCTGCGGCAGGCCAGCCGCCCGCACAACCCATGACTGGTGCGTTCGAGCGCCAGCAGCAGGCGCAGCGACCGCGCGTATTTGAGCGGACCGGCGTCACTTCAGGATCCGATATCGCTACTGGTCCGCGCACCGGTGTTGAGCCGGAGACGGGGCTCGGTGTTGATACTGGCCTCGGCACTGATATCGCGACCGAGCCAATGAGTACACAGATGACAGGGCAGCAGATGCGCATGGGGCAAGCGCAGCAGGCTACGGCCGAGCCCACGGCAACGCAAAACGTGTTCGAGCAGGCTCAGCCAGCAGAGACGGCGATGCCCCCGACGCAGCAGTTTCAGCCACGGCGACGGCTACCGCGTCTAGGCATCAACCTGCCAGCGACGGAGATTGAAGAGGAGCAAGAAGAGTTCACCGCCGACGACGAAACATTTGGGACCGGGTTCCAAGACGCCGACGACGCCTTCAGCGGCTCGGTATTCGACGACGACTTTGAGTTCGATGGTGACGGCTTCGGGCGCTGACGCCTCCGCACTTTTTTGCTGTTTGCGCGTGTCGCTTGCAATATGTTCGAGACGGTGGTACCAAAACTTCGAAAGTGGGTCCGTTTGCTGGCGTTCTTTGGTGGCTTGGCAGCCGTCGGCTTCGGGATCTACTCGATTCTTGTCGAACCGCTGTTTCTGGTTCCAGGGCCGGCGGAGCCGACTCGGGGCATCGAAGCCGAGTTGCTGCTCATCGTCGGCGGGTTCATGTGGTGTCTACTTGTCACAAAAATCTGATTTCAAAACACCATATTCGTCAGGATGAAATAGGCCAGAAAGCCGAGCACAATCACGAGCACGGCGATTTGTGCTGCGGGCGGGAGCTCTTGGATGTTCGTGGGTGATATATGCGTGGGGGGAGACTAAGAATCGGAGCTACAAGAGCTCCTCTTGGGAAACAAAACCGTCGTCGTCTTTATCATCGTCTTCGGCGTCTTGTGCCGCATCCTCGGTGAGCCGATCTAGAATTTCCTGACGTTCCTGTTCGCTGTAGCTCCGCTTGGTCTTACGTAGCTTCGTTCCGGGCATTCCGGGGATTTCCTTTTTTTCTGGTTCGTATTTCATATTCTGTCTCTCCAGTTGATCGGCTCGGTCTCTATCGTGTGCTCGCGTATGTTTTCTTGCTTGAGCGAAATAGATTCTTCCCTTTCCATCAGATCACTTCGGTTCTGGGTGTTCATGTTCTATAGCAGATACTTGCTGCGTAGTTAGCAACCGATCCGCGCCGAGGAAGACGACTGGGTTGTCGGTTCCGTGGTTCGTTATGGCAGCTACGCCGACGGTCATAGTTGGTGGACCAACCCAATTGATAAAAAACCGATGTTGGAATCGGGACAGATGTGTTACAGACCTTCATTTCGTCTGTTTCGTGTGGTGCGGGTGCGGTAGTTTTTCTGCGAAGGCCGGAGGCCTGAGCAGTCTTTGTGCTCTTAAGCACACCCCCGTAGGCCCTCCCGCCCACGAGCCGCAAAATATCCGCCGTCGACGTTCGGCGGAGCGGCTCTCGAAGGCGGTCGCGGCGCCACGATCACGGCGGACTCCCGGCTGGCGCGCGGTATCTCTTATAAAAAGACGAAGCGAAGAACAGTGTTGCCACTCGGAAGGGCCGCGTCAGTGGAGGGCGTCGACCTCGAGCTTCCCGAGCAGCTTCGTGCGGCCGCCCTGATTTACGCCAACCCACTCGCCGATATCGACCTTCTCTCCGTCGCGGTCGTAGTACGAGACCTCTGCCGATGCGAACTGAGCAACGTCGACGCTCTGGGTCATATCAGCCGCCTCGTAGCCGGCTCGCAACACAGACAGCAACTCGCTCTCGGTGAGGTTCCCTCCGACAATCGCGACGCGGAGCTGGTCGCTCCACCGGTCCGACGACTCGGCGATCTTCACTCCCCAGCGCCGGGCCCACTGACCGAGCGCGCTGTCCTCGTCGATCTCGTTCCTCCCGGAGGCCAACAAATCAAGGCCTTTGTTGACTCGGTCGAGGCGCTGCTCAACGCCGGCGAGGAGGTCCTGGACGCGGTCGCGAACGACCTCGTCGGCCAGTTGGATACTATCGAGACGCGAAAACAGCGTCTCGAACTTCCGGACCGTTCGTGATGCCGTCGACGACGACACGCCGGCTTCTTCAGCGAGGTCCTGGAGGCGCTCGAATGCGCCTTTCTCAGCCGCCGCTCCGAGCACGTCCTTCTCGGCGTCGGTCGGCGGCTCATCAAGAAGCTCGTTCGTCACCACGTCGCGCTCCGCATCGGCGACCTCGTCGATAGGGTCCGGAACGAGTGTCAGGTCCGAAGCGACATCTGGCTCGAGGCGGGCATCGGCATCGAAATGATCGTCAGAAACGAAAGCATCGTGGCCGGGGGTTCGCGGGAGCTCCGCCCAATCGAGAACGTTCATCAGTAGACTCTGTAGACGCTTCGATAGCAGTTTCCAGCCGACGTCCGGGGAACCGTCACCAGCGTCCTCTGCAAACCATGGGAGATGACCGCAGTAGGTGTACTCGCGGTTGTACTGGACCTCGATCTTCGGATGTTCGGTCGCAGTGTCGGAATCTGTGTCTTCTCCAGGGTGCTTCATCAGGTAGCTTTTGATGAGCTTCCCAACATCGTGCTCCTGATACAGATGGGATAGCTGTTCAGCATCGAGGGCGACGTGATGTCGGCGACCGAACGCCTCCCCGTTGTCCCATTTCAGCTCTCCACAGCCACTGCGCTGCCGTTCGAACTGTGACAGTCGGTCGAACAGCGCCATCTTCCCGATGACGAGTTCGTTGACGAGTTCGCGCTGACAACGGACGTAATACTCCAAGCCCATAATCCGACTCCACTCGTGGACAGCGTCAGCCTCGAAGTAATGGCTATTGACGCCGATGTTACTGGCGAGGCTCTGCAGGAGCTCCAGGACGATCTCGGGGTCGACGTTGCTTGCTTGGACCTGAACGCGGACGCCTTCCGGGAGCGTCTCCGGCATTGACCGGATGCGATTACCTGTCTCAGCGTGACAGGCTTCAGGAAGCGCCGGCCGGAACTGAAAGTTGACTCGCCGATTCCGCTTTTCATCGTCAGCATCGTAGATGGGAATCTGATATTCGAGATAGTTATCTCCTGAATCCTGTTCCCTGGTTGCGATGCTGCCGTCCCAGTAGCGGATTGTCGAGTTGTCGTAGTCGTCGACACTGTCGATACCGTGGTCGATCTTCCACGTCGTTCCGTCGCACTTGAACTCAGCTTCGAGATCCGGCTCGAAGGCGGAGACGATGGCGAAGTAGGGCCGCATCCCATCGACGTCTGGTTTTGTCTCAAACGGAGCAAACAGCAGATGAGCGTTTAGTCCGTGGACCTGCGGCTTGACCAGCTCCGGGCCGGCGTGCCCATGATCTTCCGACTCGTACGGGTCGATATCCTTCTCTTCCTGGTCGTCTTCGACTTCGAAGCGACCGCTCGGTTCGGCCTCGTCGAGCGCAGCGAACTCGTCTTCGACCGAGGTCACTGTCCATCACGCTCCTTAACAAAGCCGTCGTGGCCGTACTTGATCGCGCGCCGACGCTGTTCGAGCTTCCGGATGACGTGGTCTCGGTCGCGACATCTCTTCTCGACTTTGAACCAGTAGGCGAGTTCTTCAGGATCGTCGATGCCTTTGACGATGGACATCGCTGTGGCGAGCTCCGGCGTCTGCCCTGGTCCGGTATCGAGGCCGGATTCGGAGCGGGTGTGCAGCCACCGCGCCGGGTTGTAGCCGAGTTCGTCCTCAATCTGCGGAAACTCGGGAACATCTTTCGTCCCTGCATGTCCCCGCATCAGTCATCCCCCCGGCGAGGATGGAACCGGTCATCAACCTCGACCCACCTCCGGTCCGTCTTGATGTGGTCGACCCAGTCCTCCAGTGTCGCGTGGGCGGGGATGGTGCCGCTATCGACGAGCTCCAGGTCGGCGTCAACGACGATGATCGTCTCGGCTTCATCGTCGCGACGGCCAGGAACGATGTAGTGAGCGAGCCCGCGGTGGTCGACGCCGATGCGCTCGTAGCGAACCTTTCGCTCGAGCTCCGGCGGCGCGTCGTCAAGCTTTAAGAAGGAATCATCAGCGGCGAGGTGACGGACATCGAGTTGGTCAAGGATGTCCCAGTCGCCGCGGTCACAGTCAGCCCACAGTGCGAGATGGAAGTCACAGAACCGCTTGCCAGCGATAGTGCCGGGGTCGGGGACGCAGGCAACCGCGTCCTCGTCGCAGCACGGGTACTCGCAGTCGGCCTCGTGGTCGACGGGGCCGGGAGTCCGCGACAGCGACATCAGTCCATCCCTCCCTTCTCGGGGAAGCACTCGTCGTGCGTGCAGAGTGAAAAGCGGGCAAACGGAAGCAGCGACGGGATATGCGCTTCCCGCCAGTCGGCGTCGCGCCCACTTTCACCGCAGGCCGGCATCGGTTCGTCCGAATCAGGGCACTGGCGGTGAAGACAGCGGGAGTGTTGGCTCGATTTTCGGACGCCGGTTGTTGGGGTGTCGCGCTTCGATGTCTGCTCGGCGCGACTCATGTGCGGCACCCCCCATCGTCGAGTGCCGGGCAGCGCTGCTCAGGTTCGGTAATGTAGCAGCCACAGAAGCGGCAGATTTTCGGTTCGACGGGGCCGACCTCATCGGCACTTTGAGGCCGGCTCATGGCCGCTCACCGCCGTGGTGAGGCCCAGAAGTTACTTGTGTGTGTTTACTTGAGGTACCAAAAACCTTTAAAGTGGTATGGGTTCGGGCAGATTTGAACTGCCGGCCTCCTCCATGTCAAGGAGGTGTCATAACCAGCCTAGACCACGAACCCTCGCGTGCTCTGTCTGCACTCAACCGTAGTCGGGTGATGTAATTGAAGCTTTCGGAATCGATACCGGCTCGGGGAAAGCCACCATACGACGGTGGCGTCACGCCACCACGTGGAACGGCGGTGTTGCGATACGTTTATAAGTGTGTACGGATTTGTACATCATAACGCAGTCTTGAACATCGGTGTGCAACATGAAGGATTACATTCGACGCGTTAGTGACGGCGAAGACCTCACACAGGCGGAGGCACGGGAGGCAGCCTCGCTTGTTTTCGAGGAGGCAACAGAGGCACAGATCGGGGCGCTGCTGTCCGCCCTGCGAGCGAAGGGCGAGACCGAGCCCGAAATCGCCGGCTTTGCCGAAGGGATGCGCGCCGCGGCCCGACGAATTGACCCCGACCGGTCGCCGTTGGTCGACACCTGCGGCACGGGTGGGGACGGCCACGACACTATCAACGTCTCGACGACGAGCTCATTTGTCGTCGCCGGCGCGGGCGTCCCCGTCGCCAAGCACGGCAACTACTCGGTGTCGTCATCATCGGGCAGCGCCGATGTCCTCGAGGAAATCGGCGTGACCATCGACGCCGAGCCGCCGGCCGTCGAGACCTGTATCGAAGAAACCGGGATGGGCTTTATGCTCGCGCCTGTGTTTCATCCGGCGATGAAGGCCGTCATCGGCCCGCGAAAGGAACTGGGGATGCGGACAATCTTCAACGTTCTCGGGCCGCTGACAAACCCCGCCGACGCCGACGCGCAGGTCGTCGGTGTCTACGATGAGGCGCTCGTGCCGACGCTTGCGGACGCGCTCTCACGGATGTCAGTCGACCGGGCGCTGGTCGTCCACGGCGCGGGGCTCGACGAAATCGGCGTCCACGGCGAATCGACCGTCGCCGAGGTCGACGGCGAATCCGTCGAGCAGTATACGGTCACGCCGTCCGATTTGGGCGTCGACAGCCACGACCTGTCGGCTGTGGCTGGGGGCTCGCCGACGGAGAACGCCGCCGACATGCGTGGCATCCTCGAAGGCGATGTTGAGGGCGCAAAGCGGGATATCATCCTCGCAAACGCGGGCGCGGCAATCTATATCGCCGGCGAGGCAGACAGCCTCGCCGCTGGCGTCGATGCCGCCCGCGAGTCCATCGACACCGGGGCCGCCGCCGCCCAGCTCGCGTCGCTCCGTGAGTTCGAGCCATGACGCGGGTGAAGGTCTGCGGCATCACGAACCGCTCGGACCTCGACACCGCTGTTGATGCCGGCGTTGACGCGGTCGGTCTCATCGTCGATGTCGATGTCCAGACGCCCCGGGAGATATCGCCACAGCAGGCGGCGGAACTAGCCGCAGCGACGCCGCCGTTCGTGACGGCGGTGCTCGTCACGATGGCGGACGTACCGGACGCTGCGACCGAGTTGGTTGAGGCGGTACGCCCGGACGCCGTACAGGTCCACGGTGAATCCACTCCGGACGCGCTCGCCTCGCTCGGGGCGGCCGTCGAGGCCGATGTCATCAAGGCGACCGACCCCGGAACGGCAGCCACGTACGACGGGCATGCCGATGCCGTGCTTGTCGACTCGCTTGACGAATCGGGCGCAGGGGGTACGGGGACCGTCCATGACTGGGACCGAACGGGAGAGCTCGTCGAGTCGCTTCAGTCGCCGGTCGTACTCGCCGGTGGGCTAACCCCCGAAAACGTTGCTGACGCCGTCGAAGCGGCCGCGCCGTTCGCCGTCGATGTTGCAAGCGGCGTCGAGGCGGAATCGGGGCAAAAAGACGCCGACGCCGTCTCTGCCTTCGTCGATGCAGCGGGGGGATGCCAGTGATATCCCGCTCCGAGTTCGTGGAGCTGGCCGGCGACGAGCCGGCAGTCATCCGCCTCGTCGCCGAACTCGATGCTGCTGTTGAGCCGCTTGAGGCCTACGCGGCGTTGACCGGCCGGACGACCGATTGTTCCCCTGCCGACCACACGTTCCTGCTGGAAAGCGCCGAAAAGGTCGCCTCCAGCGACCCCGATGGAGCCTTCCGGGCCGGTCAGGGGGCCGACCGACACGCGCGGTACTCGTTTGTCGGCTACGACCCCGCCGCTGTCGTCACCGTCGACGCTGGAGCCGAAGCGACAGTCGATGTCATCGACGACCGCTACGAGGGCTTCTTCGAGCCCAACGGCGGCGACACGGTGGCGACGCTCCGGGAAACGCTGCCGGACGTTCCCCTCCGGAACTTCCCTGAAACCGACCGACAGACGCTGCAGGGCGGGTTGGTTGGCTTTCTGGCCTACGACGCCGTCTACGACCTATGGCTCGATGAGGTCGGCGTCGAGCGCCCCGACTCGCGGTTCCCGGACGCACAGTTCATGCTGACGACGAAGACGCTCGTCTTCGACGACGCGGCCGGGACCGTCTCGCTGGTCTGTACGCCGCTGGTTCGGCCGGGAGACGACCCGGGAGCGCTGTACGACGACCTCACAGCGGAGGCAGACCGTGTCGAGTCGGTGCTTGCTGCGGCTGAATCGCCCGAAACGGGCGGGTTCAGTCCGGTCGAGGAGCGGGCTGGGCCGCAGGAAGCCTACGAGGATGCCGTCGAGACGGCCAAAGAGCACGTCCTCGACGGTGACATCTATCAGGGCGTTATCTCACGGACGCGGGAACTGGACGGCGATGTCGATACACTTGGGCTCTACCGGGCGCTGCGTGACATCAACCCGTCACCGTACATGTACCTGCTTGATTACGACGACCTCGCTGTCGTCGGGGCCTCGCCGGAGACGCTTGTGTCGGTCCGCGGTCGGGAGGTGATGAGCAACCCGATTGCTGGGACCTGCCCCCGGGGCGAAAGCCCCGTCGAGGACCGCCGCCTCGCCGGAGAGATGCTCGCCGATGATAAGGAGCGAGCCGAGCACACGATGCTTGTCGACTTGGCACGCAACGACGTCCGTCGGGTCAGCGAGGCCGGTAGCGTGCGCGTCGAGGAGTTCATGAACGTCCTGAAATACAGCCACGTCCAGCACATCGAGTCGACGGTAACGGGACGGCTCCGCGAGGACTGTGACGCCTTCGACGCGACGCGAGCGTCCTTCCCGGCTGGAACGCTCTCGGGCGCGCCGAAGATACGCGCGATGGAAATCATCGACGACCTCGAACGGACGCCGCGGGGGGTCTACGGCGGCGGTGTCGGGTACTACTCCTGGAGCGGTGACGCCGACTTCGCTATCGTCATCCGCACCGCGACCGTCGAGCGGGGCCGCGGCGTTGCGGGCACCGACCGGATAACCGTGCAAGCCGGGGCAGGCATCGTCGCTGACTCCGACCCCGAGAGCGAATACGAGGAGACCGAACAGAAGATGGACGGCGTGCTTGAGGCCATCGAGGCTATCGAGACGCCGCGTGCCGAACCGGAGGACCAACGATGACGCGGGTCGTCTTCATCGACAACTTCGATTCGTTCACGTACAACCTCGTGGAGTACGTCAGCCAGCACGACGGCACCGAGACGGCCGTCCGGCGGAACACGGCGTCGCTTTCGGAGATCGAGGCGCTCGACCCCGACGCTATCGTCATTTCGCCGGGGCCCGGTCACCCGAAAAACGACCGCGACGTCGGTGTCACAATGGACGTGGTCAGCGAACTGAGCACCGAGGTCCCGACCCTCGGCGTCTGTCTCGGGCTGGAAGCGGCCGTCTACGCGCACGGTGGCACCATCAGCCGCGCGCCGGAACCGATTCACGGCAAGGCGTTCCCGGTCGACCACGACGGTGAAGGTGTCTACGCCGGGCTTGAGCAGGGTTTCCGGGCCGGACGGTATCACTCGCTCGTTGCCGAGTCAGTTCCGGACTGCTTTGCGGTGACAGCCACGACCGACCACGAGGGCGAAGAACTGGTGATGGGCGTCCGCCATCGAGCGCATCCGCTCGAATGCGTGCAGTTCCATCCCGAGTCCGTACTGACAGGCGTCGGTCACGACATTATTGCGAACTTCCTCGACACTGTTCGGGGACAGTAGCCGGACGAACTGGCGAAGCGACTGTCCGAGCGAAGAATCATAAATAATGATATACTTGCGGCACAGGCACGCGGATGCGTTCGCTGGCGGGCGCTCGACTGTTGCCGGCTGTTTTTGATTCGGAGCAACGACAGCGCTCCGCACCGCCGACAACCCGACCCCCAACTATTTCCAGTGGAAACATGCCTGCCTTCGTGCGGTCTCTACGCTTCCGATTTCACTTTCACCGTGGACCGGCTAGGCTTATGTGTTCCCGACGACTCCGTAGTTCCCGTACGAGGAGGGGACCATGCATAGTTACCGAACACCGCCGCGTGTGTGTCTCCCTCTGTTATCGGATAGACGATACATTCCCCGATGCCAAGGGTTATTTGGCGCCCCGCAGTACGAAATTCCCGTCACAATGTCCCGCTCAGTTAGCTTCGATCCACAAGTATATCGAACGAAACGAACAGCCACAGCCCGGAGGGCCGAATGATGTCCGGGCAGGAACTCTCCGCGGACGAACTCACGCTCCCCATCAAACGAACCGAGGGCGACACCCTCGAAGAACGACTCACCGGTAACGCCTATCACAACATTCTCCCGGCCCGCTACCTCCGCAAGGACGCCGACGGCGAACTCATCGAAGAACAGGAAGACCTCTTCGAGCGAGTCGCGAAGAACGTCGCGCTCGCCGAGGCCGTCTTCGAGGCCGAAAAGCAGGGAGTCGAGGTCACCGTCACGCCGGACCAACTCAAGCCCGACCACCCACGGCGTGATGAACTCGCCGCTGAGGTCTTCGGCGCGGGCGTCACGGCAGACGACGACGCCGAGACGGCGCTTTCTGTCTACAACGTCAACAAGTTCGCCTACGATACGATTGTGCCTGCGCTGCCCGACGAGGTTCGCGACCACGTCGAAGCGACTGCCGACGCCTTCCAAGAGCAGATGGAGTCGCTTTCCTTCATGCCGAACTCGCCGACGCTGATGAACGCTGGCGACGAGCTCCAGCAGCTTTCGGCCTGTTTCGTCGACAGCCCCGAAGACGACATTGACGACATCCACCAGACCGCAAAGGAGGCCGCCCAGGTCTTCCAGAGCGGCGGCGGCATGGGCTATGCGTTCTGGCGGCTCCGCCCGTACGGCGATGCCGTCGGCTCGACGGGCGGCATCGCCTCCGGGCCGATTACCTTCATGCGCACGTACGACCAGATGTGTGAGACCATCGCCCAAGGGGGTGCCCGCCGCGGCGCGCAGATGGGTGTCATGCGCATCTCCCATCCCGATGTCATCCAGTTCATCCACGCCAAGAACAAGGACGTCTCGCTGGCGGAGACGCTGCGTCTGAACGACCCCGACGACTTCACACACAACTCCTTCCAAGAAGCCCTCGAAGAGGCCCGCGAACTCATCGACGAGGACGGCAAGGTGCCCAAGCACCTCCGCAACGCCGTCGAAGGTCACCTTTCGAACTTCAACATCTCCGTCGGCGTCACGGACGGCTTTATGGAGGCGCTGAAGAACGGCGAGGAGTTCACCTTCACGAACCCCCGGACCGACGAGCCCCACATCGCCACCCCCGAGACAAAAGAGCTCTACGACATGTTCGGTCTCGGCGACCACGTTGAGGTCGGCGAGGAGCTTTCCATCCCCGCCACGAAGCTCTGGGAGCACATGATAGAGGGCGCCCACGAGAACGGCGAGCCCGGCGTCATCTACCTCGAACGGGTCAACAAAGAGCACTCCTTCGACGTCGAGGAACACCCCGACCATCAGATTCTCGCGACAAATCCGTGCGGCGAGCAGCCGCTCGAAGAGTACGAGGCCTGTAATCTCGGCCACATCAACCTCTCGACGCTTGCGGACCTGGACGCTCCTGACTGGCGTGTCTGGTACGACGAACACGGCGACGACTACGAGACGCTTGCGGACGCTGTCGACGCGTTCCTCGAAGAGGCTATTGATTTCGAGGCTCTCGACGGCCGCATCGAACTCGGCACCCGGTTCCTCGAAAACGTCGTCACGATGTCCGATTTCCCGGTCGACAAAATCGAGCAGAAGGTCCGAGAGATGCGGAAAATCGGCCTCGGCGTGATGGGGCTGGCACAGCTGTACATCCAGCTAGGTATCAAGTACGGCAGCGAGGAGGGCAACGAGGTCGCCCGCCAGCTGATGCGACATATCAACCACGGTTCGAAGTGGACCTCCCACGAACTCGCCGAAGAACGCGGCGTCTTCGACGAATGGGACAAGAGCAAGTACGCCAATCCCGCCGAGTACCGTGAGTGGTTCGAAAAGCAAACCGGCCTTGACGCCGACGAGTGGGCCGACGGCTTCGCCATCCGGAACCACAACACGACGACCATCGCGCCGACGGGAACGACCAGTATGGTCGGCAACACGACCGGTGGCTGCGAACCCATCTACAACGTTGCCTACTACAAGAACGTCTCCGACGACGTTCAGGGCGATGAGATGCTCGTCGAGTTCGACGACTACTTCCTCCGTGTGCTGGAGGAGAACGGTCTCGATGTCGAGGCCGTCAAGGAGGAGGCCCAAGAGCAGATGGCCACAAACGAGTTCGACGGTATCGACGGGCTTTCGACAGTGCCGGACGCCATCGGCGAGCTGTTTGTAACGACGGGTGCGCTGTCGGCGAAACAGCACGCCGGCGTGCAGGTCGCCTGTCAGGAAGGCGTCGACTCCGCCATCTCGAAGACCGTCAACGCGCCCAACGACTCGACGGTCGAAGACGCCAAGGACGTCTTCGAGTACATTTATGACCACGGCGGCAAGGGCGTCACCTACTACCGCGACGGCACCCGCAGCAAGCAGGTGCTGACGACGCGCGCACAGAACACCGAGTTCGCCGACATGGACGAAGCCGAGGCGGCCGAGGCCATCGTCGAAAACATCGAGGAAATCTTCGGCGGCATCGACGGCTTCCTCGAAAGCGACGAGGTCGCGTCCGCCGTGGAAACCGACCTCAGCGAACTGTTCGAAACGGACTACGACCTCGGCAAGAAGCGCCCCCGGCCCGACGTGCTCCGAGGCGTCACCCAGCGCATCGACACCGGCTACGGGAAGCTCTACGTCAACATCAACGAGGACCCCGAGACGGGCCGTCCGTTCGAACTCTTCGCCAACATCGGCAACTCCGGCGGCTTCACGGCCTCCTTCACCGAGGCGCTGGCGAAGACCATCTCGACGGCGCTGCGTTCGGGTGTCGACCCCGAAGAGATCGCCGACGAGCTGCAGGGCATCCGCTCGCCGAAGGTTGCCTGGGACAAGGGAGAGCAGATCAACTCCATCCCGGACGCCATCGGAACCGCGATGCGCCGGTATCTCGACGGCGAAATCGACAAGGCCTATCCTGACCAAGCGACGCTGGACCAGACGGCAAAGCAAGCCGAGGAAACCGCCCGAGAGACCGACGGCGGTGCCGTCTCGGCCCCGACCGGCGGCAGCATGGAAGCGGCGTCGCCGAACGACGACACCGACGCTACCCAGTCGCTCATCGACTCCGGGGAATCGCCCGAATGCCCCGAGTGCGGAAGCATGTCGCTGTACTACTCGGAAGGCTGCAAGACCTGCGAGTCCTGCGGTTGGTCCGAGTGCTGAGGCGGGCTGACACACAGACGATTTAGTAGCTGACCGCCGCACGACGACGCGTTTTTCTCGTTGCCGGCCACAGAACGGCCATGAGCGACGACAGCGGCCGGCCGTGTCCGATGTGTGGGACACAAATGTACAAGCGGCATTGCAAGTACGTCTGCCCACAGCACGGCGTCGTCGTCGACTGCAGCGACCCGTTTACGTTCTGAGCGGTCTGTCATCGGCGAGTCGACGGTAGGCGGGCCGCGAAAGGGCCAGCAGTGCCGCCAACGCCAGCGCCGTCACGACCAACAGCGGGTTCGAAGCAGCGCCGGCGGTTGTAAGCTGGCTCGTCGACGCTCCGAGCAGCACGGCCGTTAGCACCCACGGGGCCTCTCCGACCGCTGTGCCCAGCACGTACGGTCGTAGCGGGACCCCAGCCACCCCCGCAGCATACGAGACCGGGTCTGTCGGCAGCGGCGCAAGCCGCACCGCGACGATGCCCCGGAAATCACCCGTCGTCCGTCGAACGACGGCCCCAGCATCGCCGACACGGGCGAGGACGCCCTCACTGTGGCCGAGCCGCCGCGCGAGCGCGTAGGCGGGAAGTGTCGTTACGACTGCACCGGCAAGCGCGATCGGGGCCGCGGCCACGCCAAGCAGATATCCAAGCAGTATCGACAGCGCGCTGATGGGCCACGCCAAAAGCGGTCGGACGAGGTAGAGACCGACGACGGTCACGGCGAGCAGCCCGGGGCGTTCGACAAGCCGCTCGGCGGCCGCGAAAAGCGCCTGCGGCGAGGTCGAAATTGCCGCCACCGCCGCGATGGCCGCGACGACGCCGGCACCGAAAAGCTGTCGGACAGTCGCCCGGTGCACACGGAAGGAAAGCACACCGCCCGGCAAACCTCTTGTGGTCACAGCGGCCGCCGAGCGGACGAAACGCCCATAGGCTACCGTGCCGAGCACTCGGATGTGAGCCGCGACGCCTCCGACGATGGTGATATCGAAGACCCCGTCGAGCTCGGCGTACAGCTCTTGGCACGGCTTGAAGCGCCGGAACTCCCGCTGCCGGCAGTCATCGACCGCATCGAGACGATTACGACCCACCCGGAGACAACGCGGGCGATTCTGGAGGCTGCAGAGCGACGTGGACACATCTCCCGTGACGGCGAGACAGTCACGACAGCCGGCGGGCAGTTTCTCAGTTTTGAAAGCGAGGTCGTCACAAAGGAGGGCGATTTCGAGTGTCAGCGCTGCGGCGCATCGATTTCAACGGGCTATTTTATGCAACTGGAGGCTGGCGAGCACGGGCCGTTCGGTTCCTCGTGCATTAAGAAAGTCACCGGCAGAGAGTAGGCGAAAGCAGCCGTACCGACGCGGCGTCACCGACCGCGCCGAAGCTCGTCGACGAGTTGTTCGATGGTCTCCTGTTGGGCTTCGAGCAGCTCGGTCTGTCGGTCGACCTTTGCTGCAAGCGCCTCAACCTGTTGTGAGAGCGCCTCGACATCGGCGGCCGCATCGGGCGTGGCCGTCGTAGCGTCGGCGGTCGGCTGCGACTCCGCTGCACCGGCCGCAGCATCGTTGCCATCGACATCGCTGTTCGGCGTGACCCGAGCCGGGTCTTGGTCAGCCGGGGGCGACCAGTCGGCAGAGACGAAGCCGTCGTCGTCGTCCTGTCCGCCGTTTTCTTCCGGACTGGTCGTTGCTTCCGCCTCGTCGGCGTCGGCCGCCTCGTCTCCGCCGACGGGCTCTGGCTCCGTTTCGGGGTCAAGCTTCGCTTGCAGACCACTGAGCGAGGACACACCGTGATACTCGAAGACGGCGGTCTGTACCACCTGCTGTACACTTCCGGCGTGCTCGTTGGGCACCTTGACGCGCTGCCGTCGGCTGTCGGTCTCAACGATAACCTGCGTCGCGACGCTTCCTTTCTCGAAGTCCAGCCCGGTGAGTTCGTCGTATCGGAAGGCCTCGTACTCATCGTCCCAGACGGCGCTGCCGACGTGCTTGAGCAGCTGTCGGTCGGTCACAACGAGCGTTAGCTCGCTGAACCGAAACTGTGTCTGGAGCTCTTCGTCGGCCGCAACGACACCCGTCGTCCTGAGGACACCTTCAAGCGTTGCTTCAACAACCGCGTCGGCGATCTTGGATGGAACGGTGAAGCTCTCGCTTGCGTCGATGGATTCGAGTTGAATTGAGCTTTTCCGTCGCTTCGTCTTCACGCCGATCCGGTCTACGTCGTGGCCGAACGTCTCGACAGACTCGTCTTTCAGCAGTCCGTCGGAGCGGAAGACGTGCGTCGCGCTCCGGGTAACGGCGATGGTGTCGCCGCCGCCGATGTCGATGATGTCGATGACCGTCCCGCCGGCGACAGCATCAGCCAGCAGTTCCGGTAGGTCGTCCATACCAGTTGTGTACTTGGGGGATAGCATAAAATGGGGGGTCGCCCGATGGTCTCCCTGTGGCGTGGTGACGGACCGGACCGACAGACGGAGATAGGAAGGTTCAAGAGTCCAAGCGGGCAAAGCGAAAATGAGCCCGGGTGGCTTAGCTGGACATAGCGCCGCACTCATAGGGTACGAGGCGGCACACCGCGATGTCCCGAGGCGTTGCCTGCGCCTCGTTCCTGGGACATGCGGAGATCGAGGGTTCGGAGCCCTCCCCGGGCACTTTTCAATTCCTTCACACACCCATGAGCCACGGACAGCCGTCTCTCCGATGAGGGTGGTATCGCTTGGCCGCAAGTTCACGGACAGCAAGTCTTCACGCTTGAGGAATCCCATTGGGTCCCCTACGGAGAACCCGATTTAGCCGCTCCGTGGTGAGCGCCAAGAGCACGTTCGCCGCTGTATCGGTGCCATTCGAGCACAGGTTATCGTGCCGGGATTTGTGTTGAGCTGAACTGTCCGCTCTGTTCAGCGGCGCTCCTCTTGACGATGGAACTGTTCCTGAGTCGCTGCTTGAAGATGTCGACCAAGAGCTTGTTGAAATCGAGAGCGTCATCGAAGAGATTCGCCGGCGATACAGCGACAACGAGCGCTAATACGGAGCAGATATGGTCTTCTCGCCACGGGCGGGCTACGGTGAATCGCCTCGGTGTCAAGTGGCTCGAGACACCGAAGACGTCTCGTCATCACGGAAGACGAAGCCTTCCGTACGACCCCGAGAGACTCGGCCTGTATTTTCTGTAAACAATCGGCGACACCGTCACTCGGCGCGGCCGAACGTCTGCATCCCACGGACCTCGAACCGTGCGCCGCCGTCGGCGCTTTCGGCCGCCGACACGTCCCACGCATGGCTCTCCGCGATGGCGGCCACGGTCGGAAGGCCGAGTCCCGTCCCGTCGCCGTCGTCGGTCGTGTAGCCGACTTCGAAGACGGTCTCTGGGGCCTCCAGTCCCGGCCCGTCGTCGGCGACATAAATGCCGTCCGGGAGCATTCCGACGCGGACGGTCACGTCACCGCCGTGCTCGACGGCGTTCTCGAACAGTTCGGTGAGCAACCGCTCAAGCCGCTCGGGGACGGCGTTGACAGCCGTCAGCTCTTCCGTTTCAAGCCGCGCCCACATCGGGTCGGCGGCCTCCCAGGCGCTTTCGACGGCTGAATCAAGGGCAACACGTTCGAGCGCGTCGGCGTCACGATGGGCGGCTGCCAGCGCGTGTATCTCCGCCAGCGGGTCCGCCATCTCTTCGAGCGCCGTCGCCGCGTCGTCTAGCCGCCCGCTGTCGTTGCGGGTACGCTCATTGGTAACCGCCTCACTCGCCGTTGCGTGCGGTTCGCGAAGCGTCTCGTCGACTATCGGCGCGAGCCGTTCGAACTGACGGCCCCAGTGGCCGCTCCGGTCGTCAGGGGTCGCCTCCCGCTCGTGTGAGGGGGCGGTGTAGCCGCGGTGGTCGCGGGCCGAAACGACCAGCGTGTACCCGACGAGCGTTTCGCCGTCCTCGGCAGCGGTGAGCGTACCGGTGACCGGCACCCATTCGTCGTCAGCCCGCCGGAGGCGACCGTCGAGGACAACGTGGTCGGTCCGCAACGCCTGCTGGAGGTGATGTCGTGCGGACGGTTCGTGGGTGTCGTCGTCGGTATCCTGCCCGGGCTTTAGCTGTGGATGGCGGATGTCGTCATTGTCGTCCGGATAGAGGGTGCTGAGATGTTCACCCCGGATGCCTTCGGCGTCGTACCCGAGGATGTCGGCCGCGCCGGCGCTCCAGTCGTCTACCTCGCCGGCGGGCGTGAGCGAGACGAGCCCGACCCCGCTTGTGTCTGCCAGCCGTGTTTCGAGTTCGGTGACGCGCTGTCGGTAGCGTGCAAGTGTATCACGACGCTTGGTGTCGATAAACGCTGCGCCGGCCGCGCCAGCCGCACCGACCGACCCGACCGCCAGAAGGATCAAAAGCGGGTCCAGACGGACATCGAGTAGATGGACCCGGAGAAGAATCGCGCCGACGGCGGCGGTCACCGCGATAGCGCCGACACCCGTCCACAGAAGGATACGGTCGGTCCGCTCCGAGAGGGCGTGAATCCGATACCCAAGCACCAGCAGCAACCCGCCGGTCAGCAACACGGGCAGTAGCGCGGCGATGAGCATCGGTCCGATGGTCTCTGCGACGACGGTTCGCCACGCGGCAATGCCGATGACGACGAGCCCGGCGACAGCGAGTATCGGTCCTACTGGCGGCTCTTCGGCGATGCTGTTCATTGGCGGCCTCCGTCGCTGCGTATCATCCATTCCCCCACCGTTGACGGTTTGTTTCGCCCATTGGTATTAGTATGCACGGTTCGTCTCGGGAACCCGACCGGACAGCCATCTCTCTGGGGGGCGAAACAAACCCGACGAGGACGGCCGACACGCGGGCTGACAGCCGCAGAGGAACCTGTCCGTGAATGGCAAAGACGAACCGCTTTTGAACGGTGGTCGGTTACGAGAGAGTATGCAACTGCTCGTCGTCGGCGCCGGCGAGATGGGGCAGTGGTTTGCCCGTCACAGCGGCGCCGACGCTGTCGCGTTCGCCGACCGCGATTCCGACACCGCACGGCGAGCCGCAGCTGGACTGAATGACGCTCAGGCGGTACCGCTCGACACCGACGAGCGGTTCGACGTTGTCTGTATAGCGGTACCGATGTCGGCGGTGGCGGACGCGGTCGCGGCACACGCTGGGAAGGCAACAGCAGCCGTCGTCGATGTCGCCGGTGAGATGCGCGATTCGGTCGCGGCCCTCCGGAAACACGCTCCCGACCGCGAGCGAGCCAGCTTCCATCCGCTGTTTTCGGCTTCGAACGCTCCCGGTAACCTCCCGGTCGTCGTCGACGCCGAGGGACCGACCGTCGCGGCCCTCCGGGCGGCGCTTTCTGCGGCCGGCAATGAGGTCTTCGAGACAACGCCGGAAGAACACGACCGGGCGATGGAAACCGTACAAGCGCAGGCCCACACAGCCGTGCTAGCCTATGCGCTCGCGGCGGACGATGTCGATAGCCGGTTTCACACAGCACTTTCGGAGCCGCTGGAAGCGCTTGTCGATGATGTCGTCGGTAACACGCCCGAGGTGTATGCCGAGATACAGTCCCGCTTCGATGGTAGCGATGCCGTCGCGGAGGCGGCACAACGGCTGGCCGACGCCGATGCGTCCGAGTTTGCCGACCTCTACGAGGAGGCGGGTCGATGACCGACACTGAAGCCGTACTCGACACGGCGCGTTATCTCCGCGAAGTCCGGCCGATCGACCCCGAAGAGATATACGAGTACGTCGACGGCCAGCCACATCCGGCCGTCGTTCGGCAGACGCTTCGCGAACACGCCTTCGAACTCGGGCTCAAAGAACGCGAGGACGGCGCGTTCGTCCCGGTTGAGGACGGGACGGTCCACCCCGATTTCACCGGTGTTGAGCGGTTCCCAGAACAGTACGCCAGACAACTTGAATCGCTGCTTGTCGACCGCTACGGCGCTGGCTGGCCCGACAGCGACGCTGGCGACCGCCTGCGAGAGCACATTGACCAGCTGAAGGTTGACTACTTTGCCGACGCTGATGTGACATACGACGAGGAGACGGCGCTGGCCTACGCGCTGTACCATCTACCGGACTACTACGCTGCAATCCAGTATGTCCTCGATGACCTCGGCTCGGCGGGACTGCTCGGCCGACGGCTTCGCGTGCTCGATGTCGGGGCCGGCACCGGCGGACCGATGCTCGGCATTCACGAGTACCTCCCCGAGGAGACGCTCGTCGACTACGACGCCGTCGAACCGAGCGCCGCTGCCGATGTCTTCGAGCAGATGGCCTCGGAGACGCGCCGAGGGTTTGAGCCAACCCTCTACCGTGAGACCGCCGAATCCTTCTCGCCGGACGGCGACTACGACCTCATCGTTTTTGCGAACGTGCTCTCGGAGCTTTCGCAGCCGGCTGCTGTCTTCGAGCGGTATCTCGACCACCTCGCCGACGATGGGACGGTAGTCGCCGTCTCACCGGCAGAGGAGCGGACTGCGACCCGGCTGCGGGACATCGAACGTGAGGTACTCGACCGCCGGCCGGACGCGACCGTCTACGCACCGACAATTCGGCTGTGGCCCGACGAGTCACCGTCGGACCGTGGGTGGACGTTCACCCGGCAGGCTGACATCGAACCGCCAGCCTTCCAGACGCGGCTGGACGCAGCCGCGGCCGACGATGCTGCGGCGGACGGCATCGCCGCCGGCGGCGACGGGACCTACACCAAGACCACCGTACAGTACGCGTACCTCCTGTTGCGGACCGACGGCAGGCGCGCCATCGAGTATACGCCGGACCCCGACACGGTGGCAAAGATGGCGGATATGGACGCCCACGTCACCGACCGCATCGACCTCGCGGCGCTGAAGCTGTCGCCTGACCTCTCGTCGGACGGCAACCCACTGTACAAGATTAGCGACGGCAGCGAAGCGGTCGACCACTACGCCGTGCTGACTCGGGAATCGTCGCTCAACAGGGAGCTACCTGCGGCTCCCTACGGCTCGCTGCTCCGATTTGAGAACGTTTTGGTGCTGTGGAACGACGACGAGGACGCCTACAACCTCGTGGTCGACGACGAGACAGTCGTCGACCGGCTCGCCTGAACTTTCGCTCCCGACACCGAATAACAGCACGGCCGTCGCGAGGCTTTAGTCGCTTGCCATCGAACGACTGTTCGTGGTGTACATCACCCGCGGACTGCTGGCGGCGCTGTGTGAACTCGCGGCCGAGCGTGACCCGCGGTCGGTCACCGTCGCGCTAACCGTGACGCCGGCGTCGGAGCTCGCCCCCGCCGGCCCAGCGGCCGACGACGGGTCGGCGACTGTACCCGCCCGCCGCAACGACGTCGACCTCTCGGCGCTCCAGCCCGACGCCGATGTTTTCACCGATATGTACTTGCCAGATACCGGCGGGTCCGTCACGGCGGTGTTCGGCATGGACCTGTCGACGCCCGGCTCAGCCGGCCGGTTCATCTCACATCCGGAGGGGCCATTCGGTCTGACGAAGGCAGACGACCTCCACGAGGTCGTCTTCATCGCGGTGCCGCCCTATGACCGAGACGCCGTCGCCGCCTTCGACCGGCGCGGCAACGTACTGACTGTCACTGTTGTCAAAGCGGTGCCGCCGGAAGGGTCGGTGGAGCCGCTCGATACATAGGTCGCCCCGAGTCGGGAGCCTTTAGGCCCCTGTGGAACGTACCGACTCATGATGGGAGTCCGGCCGCCACAGGCAAACGACGACGAGGAGCCCGAAATAATCGCGTTCGGTATCGCCGCACTCGACGAGTACCTCGAGCAGGGCAACGTGACGTTTCCGGCCACTGACGAGGAGCTCCGCCGAGCGCTCGGCGACCCCGACATTCCTTATGACGCAAAGGGACACACGATTTCTTTTGGGTCCGCGCTCGAACGGGCCGGCCGAGAGCGGTTCGAGAACCGCCAACAGTTCATGAACGCACTGCATCCGGTCTTTGAGGCCGAGCGGGAACGGACGAACAACAGCTTCGTCGGACGCGTGCGCTCGCTGCTGCCGTTCTGACCCGAATAGGGTGGCCGAGTCGATGCGTCACGCCCGCTATTACTCGTCGTTTTGTTCTTCGAGTTGGTCGGCGATATCGTCGAGCCGGCGGGTTTGCTCTCGGTGTATTGAGACGATAATGTCGGAAAGCACCCCGAACATCAGCAGTTGGACCGACAGCAACACCAGAAACGCTGCCAAAAGCGCCAAGACCTCATGCGAAACGCCGGCAGTCAGATACCGGTAGCCCACAAACGCTCCCAGTGCCACACCACCGGCGGTCCCGACAGCCGCCACGCTCCCGAAATAAAAAATCGGATTGTTCATCCGCGCAAGCCGGTACAGCGTCAGCAGAATGCGGCCGCCGTCCTTCAGTGGATGCAGGTTCGTCTCCGACCCTCCCGGCCGAGCCTCGTACCGAATCGGCACGACCGCAGTCGAAACCCCGCGACGGACGCACTCGACGGCCAACTCGGTCTCGATGCCGAACCCGTCAGCCGAGAGCTTCGACCGCTCGAACGATT
The DNA here is from genome assembly GCF_000026045.1 of Natronomonas pharaonis DSM 2160. NCBI lineage: Archaea > Methanobacteriati > Methanobacteriota > Halobacteria > Halobacteriales > Natronomonadaceae > Natronomonas > Natronomonas pharaonis. The sequence continues at coordinate 1,615,747 of NC_007426.1, forward strand.
GGGTCGTAAACGCCCGGTATCCCGACAGAATGTCCTGTAAGTCACGCCCGTGAATCGTTGCAAACAGGCGATTGATGAGGCGGTTACCGACAGCGTTCAACCGCGTCATCGCCCCCGCCTCCATGTCGGCAAACCGGTCGCCGATGACATGCTCGGCCCGCCCCGCAAACAGCGGCGTGAGCATTTTGTCAGCGTCTTCCGGCCGATACGTGCCATCGCCGTCGGCCATCAACACGTACGGTTGGTCAATCTGTTCGACACCTTCCCGGACTGCCTGTCCCTTTCCGCTGCCCGACTGCGTGATGACGCGGGCCCCGTGCTCGCGGGCGATGGCCCGCGTTCCATCCGTCGAGTCACCGTCAACGACAAGTACGTGCTCGAAGCCGTGGTCGTAGAAGCCACCGACGACGTCACCGATTGTCTCGGACTCATTGAGCGTCGGTAACAGCACGCACACGTCTGTCCGGTCTGGCATTCTCATCGACTCTCCAACCCGACCCGCAAAAATACCACGGGTTCTGACAGCGGGCACAGACGCTCGCTCGGCCGCCATACTGCGGTCGCCCGGTCGGCCGCCCGGTTTTGACCGAGCTAGTCCTTCGCCGGAGGGCGGCCGTCGGACTCCGGCGTGAGATTGCCATGCTCGTCGATTTCACCCGCGACGATGCGGGTCGAGGAGATGATGTCGCCGTCCTCAGCGTAGCGGTGGTCGACGACCTCGATATCGAGCGGCTCCAGACCCTTTTCTATCCGCTCTTCGTTCACGAGTTCGCCGCCGTCCTTCGTTTCGGGGGAGACGATTAGCGCGTCAAACCCCGGTTCGGTTGCGATGCCGGTCGGCTCTGTCAGCTCTCGGACTTCGAACTCGCGGCCGTAGTCGTCCGCAAGCGTTTCCAGTTCGGCTTCAAGGTCATCCTTCCGCTCGTCGTAGGAGCGGACATGGCGGTCGACGCTGCGTGTCTTGGGGGCGAGCTCGTCGCTCGTCAGCCCGACGGTGACGTCGCCGAGTTCGAACGCGCGTTCGAAAAGCGCCCGGTGCCCGTCGTGCACCGGGTCAAACGTCCCGCCCAGTACGACCTTCATAGAGGCCGAAAGTACGGCCCCGGTTTAGCTTCTGCGATGCGGTTCCGGGAAACAACCCGGATGTGAGCCGACTCAGGGGTCGTCGCGCTCGACGGTAATCGTCACCGGCTCGGTGTCGTCGTCTTCACAGACGCCCAGATGCGAATCGAGGTTGAAAACGGTGTTCAGCTCGTCTTGAATCTCGCCGACAGCGTCGCCGACGAGCTCGCTCGGTGCCATGGCGGTGTACTCGTATGGATTGTTGCCAGCCCCATCGGCGTCGCGCTTCTGCCGTTCGAGCCGTCCTTCCTCGTGGAGCCCTGCCAGCGCCTCGCGAACGGTGCTCGGGTACAGGCCGGTCCCTTCGGCGATTTCCTCGCTCGTACTCCCCGGGTTCTGCCGGAGGAACACGTAGATACGCGCCCGTGTCTCCGTATCAAGCACCCACGAGAGCAGATCGACAATGCCGTCGTCGAACTGTTCTGCGGCCCGTTCGGCTTCCTGCTCGAGCCGGTCTCGGACGCCGTCGCTGTCGCCCGCTGTTGACTCCCCCTCGTCGTCTGACGATTTGTCCGTAGCCATGCGTTCGTTCTCAGCCGGAGACAGGGAATTGGGGGATAAAAACCCTATGACGAGTCCCACTCGACCGACAGCGACCCACAGAGGGCATCCATCCCCTCCGATTCCAGCAGCCGGCGCTGCTTTTCGGCACCGCTTTCAGCCTCGTAGACATCGCGAATCCCCGAAACGCCGAGGCGCTGGCACTCGCTTTCGACGAGCTCTCCGAGCGGGACCGACTCCTCCAACGAGCGGTCGAGTAGCTCGGCGTCGTGGCCGTGGCGTAGCGCCCGCCACTTGTTCTCGTCGAGTAGCTCCCGTCGGTGGTTGGCCCCGGACTCCCCATCCTCGTATCTGGCCGACAGGTCTTCGACGAGCGCCTGTGTGTACTCGACGAACGCGAGCACATGGTCGGGGTCGGCCTGTCCGTCCGGCGTTCTGACTTCGACGGTTCCGTGCTCGGAGTGGGGCCGGACATCGTACCACAGTTCGCCGCGGTCGTTTATCGACCCGGTTTCGACCATTGTCCGCTCGAAGGACTGGAACGATTCGAAATCCTCGAAGGCAGTCGGCATGCCGGTGTTCGGCAGTGCCTCGAATATTTTTGCCCGGGCGGACTGCAAGCCCGTATCGAAGCCGTTCCAGTACGGCGAGTTAGCAGACAGCGCCAACATGACTGGCATGTACCACCGGAGTTCGTTGGCGACCCAGACAGCTTTATCAGCGTCGTCAACGCCGACGTGGATGTGCAGTCCGGCGGTGGTGTTTCGATGCTGTGGGTACTGGATGCGGTCCAGTTGTGCGCGGTACCGCGGCTTCTCGGCGTGGTCGAGTTCGCGCCACTTCGCCGCCGGGTGCAACCCTGCAGCGGCGATGCCGAAGCCGTGGGTCTCAGCGTGACTGACGAGCGCTTTCCGCACCTCGGCGAGTGCGTCGTCGGCCGCGGAAAGCGAGCCGATGGTCGGCGTCTGAGTCTCGATAACGCATTTGAACAGTTCGTGGTCGAGACGGTCTTTGAGGGGCTCCGGGGGCTCGTTCTCGTAGACAAGTTCGTCGGTGCCGGCGGTCGGGCGTCCGTACTCGTCGACGACGAAGAACTCCTCTTCGATGCCGAGCGTTCCCGTCCGGTCGAACGCCTCACGCGAGCCCAAATCCATCGTCGGCTGTTCGCTCCCGGTCGTTAAAACTCCACGGACCTCGGACAGCACTCCCGCTGTCGTCACTGCATACGCCGGACATCTCCACAAACCGTGATACACCGACACACGCGGTCTCTACGGTACATAAACTCTGTGAACGTTCTCGACGGTGAATCCGTTCAGGCATTGATTTGTATCGCGGAAGAACGTCCTGTATGTCATCACAGCCAGCCGAGGGGGAGCCGGACGAAGACGGGCTTCCGTCGTCGCACTTCGAGCTTTCCGAGGAGTTCGAAGCGTTGGACAGCACGGAAGCGAAGGTTATGCTCCAAGAACGGACGAAGGAGCTGTCGGCAATACAGCGGGCAAACGAGCTGTTCGGGAACGTCGACCAGCCAGTCGAAGCACTCGCCGAAGAATACGTCACAGAGCTTCCACAGTGGTTTCAGTATCCGTCGGTCACCGAAGCGGAGATTCAGGTCGGCGACCAACTGTTTCAGTCGTCAGGCTACCAGCCAACCGCACATCCGCTGACGAGCGAAGAAACAACCGACGCCGGAACGACGGTCCGCATCCAGATCGTCTACACAGAAGACCGACCGGCGGAAGACGACGGCCCATGGCTCGACGAAGAACAGGAGATGTTAGATACCCTTGACGGGTTCATCCGGAACTACGTCGCTCAACTGGAGACCAGAACACAGGTCGAGACACAGGTTCAATCGAGCGTTCAGGAGGTCCGACAGACGGCCGACAACATCGCCGAAAGCTCCGAGCAGATAAGCGACTACGCCCGCCAGCAGGCCGAGTCGATGAACGACGTCGGCAACGAGGTGTCGGGGATGTCGGCAACCATCGAAGAAATCGCATCGACGACCGACGAAGTGGCCGAAAGCAGTATTCGGGCGGAGAACCTCACCGGCGAAGGCCAAGACGCCGTTACTGATGCGGTCGACGCGATGGAGGCCATCGATGCATCGAGAGCGGAGGTCAGCGACGACATCCACGACCTCGAGTCGCACGTCGATGAAATCGACGAGGTCGTCGAAATAATCCACGACATCGCCGAGGAGACAAACATCCTCGCGTTGAACGCCAACATCGAAGCCGCACGTGCTGGCGATGCCGGGTCTGGCTTCGCAGTTGTCGCCGACGAGGTGAAATCGCTCGCCGAGGACTCACAGTCGTACGCGAGCGACATCGAGACCATCGTCGAACAGGTCAAACAGAAGACAGACGAAAGCGTCTCCAGCCTCGAAACGACGGCACAGCAGGTCGACCGCGGCCTCGAACAGGTCGAAGAAGCAAAAGACAGACTGTCGGAAATCGCCGACTCGGTCGGCGAGGTGACCGAAGGCGTCCAAGACGTGGCGGCTGCGACCGACGAGCAAGCGACATCGTCCGAGGAGGTCGCCAGCATGGTTGACGAGCTCACAGAGCAGGCCGAAGAGATCGCCGACGAAATTGAGTCCATTGCTGCGGCTAACGAAGAGCAGGTCTCGAAGGTCGAAGAGATAGACGAAGCGGTAGAGCAACTCTCATCACGATAGCTGGACGTGGGGTACGGCTCCTACAAAATATAGCAGGTGGTTCAACCCCAACTTGCGGTTCGGCGGCGCCATAGTCGCTGTATCAGAAGCCACCGGTGAGACATCCGGCCGTTCGAGTCCAGCCGCGTCCCCGATGAAGTTGTGGCCACTGATATCATTTTATAGACACGGCGTGATGTCTCGGTAACCACCATACGGTGAGGGTACCGCACCGCTCCGGGGTTCAAATAATTGCTTGAAATCTTGCGATGATTTTCAGCGAACCCGTCGCTGTCTTGCTGTTTTGGGGAGTCACGAAGCAGTTGTATGGGGACGGAGGGATTTGAACCCCCGATCGACTGATATCTCCGGTATGCGCCTCGGTCCTCCAGAGGGTCGTCAACGCGGAAGCGGTGATCAGCCGTCCGCTCGGTATATCAGTCTGGAGTCTCGTCACCGGGCGCGTGGCCTCTGGAGTCAGTCGCCATGCCTGGCTTGGCCACGTCCCCTCACCTCTCTGTATTTCTGGTTTCCGTAAAGGGGTTTCGATTCGAGCTACGAGTACAGGTTGGTCCCGATTAGACGTCGAGAATCTCCGCCAGCCGCGTAGCGAGACTGAAGGTCACGATGCCACCAGCAGTCAACAGCCCGAGGAAGCCGGTCAGCTGCCCGAAGCTGGTGACGAGCCCGCCGTTGGATTCGGGGGTCGCCTCGCCACCGTCTTCATCTGACTCATCCTCGTTGTTTTGTTGTTGTTGTTGTGAGGTAGCATCGTCGTCGGCGTCGAGTTCGACCTCGAGGTCGAGTTCGAACCAGTTTGTGCCTTCGTCGGTCGCCGGCAGGTCGAGCGTCCCGTCAATCAGTGGGTCCCCTGTCTCGTCCGGCACGGTGAACTCGTTATCGACGAGTGTCGCCGTTCCGCCCTCCTCGTCCAGTGACGCCTCGCCCGACAGCGATTCACTCTCGCCGACTGTCGTCGCAATCTCAAAACTAAACTGCGTGTCATCGTCGCCTTCTATCGCCACTGACAACTCGCCGTTTGCGCTCATCTCGCCGCTGTCGGCGTCTATCTCACCCGACAGCCCATCCGGCGCGCTGACTTCCGCTGCAATCCCTGAGTCGGTCACCAAATCCGGGAACCGAATCGAACTCGACTCCCAACTGCCGTCGTCGTCGACCGCGCCGACAATCTCAATCGGCTCCTCGCCGGCATCCGCCGATGGGAACTCTAACCCTTCCTCGATGGCCGTCTCTTTGTCTCCGTCCTCAGCAAAGGAGATGAAGCCGCCCTGACTGGTCGCAACGAACGTGTCGCCGTCGGCGTCGACATCCGGTCCGAGGTCTTCTGCAACCGTCACGTCGGCCGTCGATTCGAAGCTTTCGCCCTCGATTTCGGCCGTGTGCTCGCCGAGGTCCTCTTCGGCGACGTCCCATTCGAGCGTGACCGTCTCGGTGTCGCCGGGGGCGACCTCGACGGTTTGGGTTTTGGTTTCGTCGCCGACGGTGGCGGTGACCTCTTCGGAGCCGGGAGCGCCGCCGGTGTTTTCGACGGTGGCGGTGAGTGCGACGGTGTCGCCGGGTTCGGCGTCGGTGACATCGACGTCGACGGTCATCTCGGGGTCGTCGGCGTCGAGTTCGACATCGACGGTGGTGGTGTCGTCTTCGTCGACGGTGACGTCGGTGGTGGTGTCGGCGTGGCCATCGGCGGTGATTTCGAGTGTGTAGTCGCCGGTTTCGATGTCGTCGAGTTCGAAGTCGCCGTCGTCGTCGGTGGTGGTGTCGTCGAGTTCGTCCTCGATGTCGACGGTGGCATCTTCGATGGGGTCGCCGGTTGATGATTCGACGGTGCCCTCGATGTCGCCGGTATCGGCTGCGGTCTCTTCGATGTCGATGTCGAAAGAGAGTGTGAGCCAGTTTTCGCCGGGTGTGGTGGCGGGCAGGTCGAGGGCGTTGTCCATGATGTCGTAGCCGCTTTCCTC